>JBHLNZ010000106.1:0-8877 GCA_048941015.1 Promethearchaeota archaeon
TATTTCAGCCCCATATCCTTTTGTTGCATTGATTTTATTCTGAGGTGCTCCCTTAGGCATAACAATAGTAGAATGTATTCCTAATAATGAGGCTGCAAGAGCAACAGCTTGTGCATGATTACCACTAGAATGAGTTATAATGCCACGTTTCTTTTCATCATCTGAAAGTTGACTTAAAGCGTTATAAGCGCCTCGAAATTTAAATGCACCAACTCTTTGAAAGTTTTCACACTTAAAGTAGACATCTGCACCTGTAATTCTATTAAGGGTTCTTGAAGTCATTACAGGTGTATTATTAACTATTCCTTTAACCCGTTTATAAGCATCTTCGATTCCTTGAAAAGACATTTTGTTTGACCATTTTGTAAGTTTTAAAACTAAATTTTTTTATACTTAGAGCTTGAAATATAAATAAAATAATCTAAAATAATAAAAAATATTATGGTATAAATTATGCCGACATTTGGACATATATTTTATGGTTTCTGTTTGCTAATACCTCTTTTGTATTATACTAAAAATAGATTCAAATACAAAGTAGCTATAATTTTCTTTGTCAATAATCTATGGGGACCAGATTTAGTAAACCTTTTTTTCATTACACCATTTCACTCTATATTGGGATTTCTTATATTAGCAATACCATATTCATTAGTTTGGACATACTCCTCAAGATTTTCATTAGTGAAATCTGAAAAAGGTTTCCCTCTAAAATTTGAAGATACTGGTGTTAGGGAAGTAAATTGGAAGAATTCATACTGCCTTGTAGCCGCAGGAGGAATTTCTCATTTTTTTATTGATCAATTTTTCCATAATGAATTAGAAATGAACTTATGGGATAGTTTATGGTTCGACATTAAAATCCCCCATACTGATATCCTTGGTTGGACCTGGGTACCGCAACACACTCTAAGTCCGCTTTATCTAATCGGTGACGCAATTGCAGTTTTTACTTTGTTGTTATCATTCTACTTTTTAAGGAAAGGATATAAGGATACATTTAAATTATTTTTAATATCCACTGGGCTTTCTCTATTTCTTATGCTAGTAGTGTCTCCTTTAGTTTATTATGGTGAACGTGAGTTTGCTGTGATGTTCGAAATTGCGTTATATATATTTTTACCGTTGATGTTACTTTTATATGTTGGTAAAAATGTTGAAGAACACCCAAGAGAAAATCCTGATGTGCCAAAGATTAAACGAGAAACTGCACTAAAAGTTGTTTCATTAATTTCAATATGTTTTGCAGTATTCATGTTACTTTACGCGTTAATAGCTTTGTTAATGGCAGATTTAGTAGCAAGTTTTTATGGAGGTTCCACTCCAGAAGATATTTTATCTATTACCATCATGGGTTTTTATTACTTAGTTATAGCAATAGCTCTTTTAGTTGGTTCAATAGGAGTAATTTTTAAAGTGAATATTTGTAGATATTTAGCTATCGCAGCCGCGTCTTATTTTATAGTCTTTGGATTTCCAATAGCTATCGCTTTTTTCTTATGTGAAAGTGAAGTCAAAGCAATGTTTCGCAAATAATTCCCAAATGAAAATTATATCTATATTTTTTTTTTAATTTCCTGAAATGTACTAATCAAGTCCAAAATCTAAATATAGTTCACATGTTTTAGTATTTTGATTGAAATTATGTTTGGAAATTTTAATTATTTTTTCTAAAAGAAGAGGATTCAATTTAATAAATGTATTTCTGTTCCATTTTGACCAATGGGGTAATCCAGTAAAAAACACATTCCATAACCATTTAACCCTTCCTTTTGACCTAGATTGGATTTCATGAGATAATAAAATCCAAAATAGTATTAAATTATCAGAAATTTTTGTATCTTCATTTAGCCATGAACGAAAGAAAGCTCCAAATGATAATATCATCAAAACGCCTAAACCATACTTAATCTGAATCTTATAGGAGTCTTTTAAATGAATATCCTTTAAATCTTGCCAATCTATCTTTTTAATGAGGGAATTTTCCGACATCTTTACACTATCTCGAATTAGATTGTAATAAAATTCTTTTGTTAAGTAAGGCTTAGTATGAACAAATTGAAAAATTCTTAAGGCACCTGCTATCCTCCATTCAAGCCATTTTTGAGAGTATTTTTGGGCTTTTTTTAATATAGATTCTTTATCAGGCCAAGCATTAAAAATATCTTTCAATATAAGATTAATTTCAGCATAAAAATCTACATAATGATCATAAATTTTCGCATAATTGTATCCCAAAATATCAATAAAAGTGAAGATATTTAGAATGTCGAGAAATTTTTCTCTATTTTTTTTATTAGAAATTATTGGGATAAACTCTATGTCATGTAATAATGAATATACTCCATAAAATGTAGATTCGCCAGTATAGATAGTAGCTTGTAAAAGGTGGTATTGAATGATTTTTATCACTAATAGTTTATCATTATCGGTGAGATTATATGAATCAAGTAAATTATTTTCAATTATTAATTGATAACTTTTATAAGGGTGATTTTGTCGATCAAAAAATCTCCCAACATCGTGATAAATAAGAATCAATGGAAAAATTTTTTCATTTTCATTCAATTGATCAATAATTTGTTCACGAATAATTTGATTTGATTTGGAAGAGAGTGTATCATGTGAAAAAGTTCCATCTTTCAATTGAAACAATACTTTAAAGAGTCTAAAGATATGCCTTATAGTTCTTATGAATTCATCTTTATTCTTTATTATAGCTTGTTCAAAAATTGAACTTAAGTTTGTGAATATTTTCATCAAATCGCGGAATTGTGTTGTAATCGTTAGATCTTCTTCTGAATCGATCAAGTTGAGTTCAATTGTGCTAAATATTTTTTCGAGCTCTACAAGCATTTTAATATTATCCCACCAATTTATGGAATTTCATATTTATATCTTACTTGAGTCTGAGGATGTACTTTTCCTTTTAAAATAGGATCATTCGTATTTTTCAACCATAAATTTAGTTTATTTCTTAAGCTTTCAGCAATTTCTTTGTATTCTGGTGATTTAATTAAATTAATTCGTTCATTTGGATCAACTTTTAAGTCATAAAGCTCTTCATCTGCTCGAGGTTGATTATACTCCTCTTTCAGATATTTTCCAGAAGAAGACAGCAATATTGGTAATGGCATTTGATATAGAGTGTTAGATATTACAAAATTTCTGATATATTTATATCCATCTGTCCGAATTCCTCTGATTGGGTCATATAGTTCATGAAATGTTTTTTCAGTAAAGATTTCCTTTCTGATTTCCTTTTTTTCCCCTCGTAGAATAGGTAGAAAGCTTTTTCCTTCAAAGTCCTCAGGAATTTCTCCTCCAATAAATTCAAGTAGAGTAGGAAGAAGATCAATATTAGATAATAGAGTGTCTATTACTTTTCCTCCATTAAATAAGTTTGCACCATCTTGATACATAATTAAAATGGTTTTTATTCCAGGATCATATAAAGTGCATTTTGCTCTTGGAAAGGGGGATCCATGATCCGTTGTAAAAATAAATAAAGTATTTTGTGTTAAACCGTTTTCTTGCATCATTTTGATGATTTTTCCTATTGTTTCATCTACTCTATTTATTGCACCATAATATTCTGCTAACTCTTTTCTAATTATATCATTATCAGGTAAAAAAGGCGGGACTTTAACGGATTGTGGTTCTACTGGATCTCCCCAAATTTTAAAAGGTCTGTGAACTTCTTCCACTCCAATGTTTAAGAAAAAGGGAACATCATCATTTTTATGATTATTGAAAAATTTTAAGCATTCTTCTTCTACTAATTTGCAGTTATATAAAAAACTGATTTCTACACCTTTTTTACTAAAGAATCTTTCAGTTAGAGTATCATATCCTAAATCAGAAGGATTTAAACTCTCATGTTGTAACCCAATCAAGTGTGTTGAATACCCATTTTCCTTTAAATACATCGGAAGGGTCTTATTTTCAAGTCGTAAAGTCCATCCTCTATTAACAAGCCCCATTAAACCATGCTGATGAGGATATTTTGATGTCTGTATACTTCCACGGCTAGGAGAACACTGAGGAGCCGTACAAAAGTAGTTTGTAAATTTTACTCCATCATTAGCAATTTGATCGAGATTTGGAGTAGAAAGAGAATTCGGTGTTTGAACCGCGTCATAACACCCTAAAAATTGCCCTTGATCATGAGTGATAAACAGAATTATATTTGGTTTTCGTTGCATTATCTTAAGTTTATAAAAATTTTAATCTTTATTTATTTTTTTCAGAGTTTTTGTCTCAAATGTGTAATTATTCTAAGGTGTGTTTCTCAAAAAAAATAAAAATTATAAAAGTAAATTTAACTAATATTAAAAAATAACTTAAATAATTTTAGAAAATAAAAAAAACGGTTATTAAAATGGAAGATAGTGAAATTGAAATAAAACATAGTAAACTAGGTATGGTTTCTTATGGTTTCAATTCATTTTCAAGAGAATTATTGAGGATAACTTTTACTACTTTAGGATTCTTTTTTTATCAAACAGAAGTCAAACTGAATGTATGGATTATAGCCCTTGCATACGTTATATTTGCTATTTATAACATGTTCAACGACCCTTTTATCGGTTGGATAACAAATAGACCATTTAAATTCACAAAGAAATGGGGGCGTCGATTTCCATGGATTGTTCTAGGAGGGATACCTTGGGGTTTAAGCTATATCATTATTTTCACCCCACCGAGAGTTAATCCCGTTTCTGGTGCATGGATTCTGTTTTTTTGGCTTTTATTTACTACATGTTTATTTGATACTTTTCATTCATTGTTTTTTGTAAGTTATATGTCTCTATTCCCTGACAAATATCGTTCAGTTCAAGAAAGGCGAACTGCCAGTGGTATTTATATTATGGTTGGCGTATTTGGTGTAGCTGCTGGAGCTATATTACCTCCACTCTTCTATGATTATGGCGATATTTCTTCCTATGTCGTACAAGGAGTAGTTGTATTTCTAATAACGACAGTAGGGTTCTTACTTGCGCTTCCTGGCTCACGAGAAGATAAAGAGACAATTGATATTTATTTAAGATCTTATGCTGAAAAACCAGAACGCGAATCTTTCTTTAAGAGTCTAATGAAAGCTGCTAAACAAAAGCCATTTATCATATTTATGATATTGTATGTATTATACCAATCTTTAGTTGAGACAATGCAGGCAGCAGTTCAATTCACGGTCCGTTATTCTTTAAAAATGGAATCTACAGCAAATACATTTATATTCGCCTTTATGTTGATTGGAGTGCTCATATCGACACCTATATGGACAATTTATTCTCGTAGAACGAAAAACAATAAAAAAGTAATGATAATTTCAGCTCTCGCTTTAGCAGCTACGACATTGCCATTAACATTCCTAAGAAGTTATTGGGGTATCGTAATTAATATGATGCTTTGGGGAATGGCACTCGGAGGATTTTGGGTTATGATATTTCCGGTAACCTCCGATGTTATTGATAATTCCGTAGTTCTGACAAAAAAACGTGAAGAAGGTGTATACACAGGTTTTCAACAATTTTTTGGTCGTATGGGAATCATAGTTCAAGCTTTAACCTTTGCAATTGTCCAAACATTAACAGGTTTTGATCCTGCTCGAGGTCTAAATCAAACGGATACGGCAATTTGGGGCATTCATTTTCAGCAATCTACTGTTCCAATGTTCTTCATACTTATAGGAATTTTCTTCTTTTGGATATGGTATGACCTAACTCCAGGAAGAGTAAGAGAAAATGAATTAAGAATTAAAGAATTAGGATTATAGTGAAAAATTACTATTTTTTTATTTTTATTAATTTTTTATAGATTAATTTAGTATTTATTATCGATAATCTCGACAATATTCAATGATAGAACCAGAAAATCCATTAGAATCTTTCTACAAAGAAACTAGAAATTTTATAAAGATTTTTATCTAATACTTAATCTATAATCGATATTGATCTAAAAAAATTGAACAATTAGTTGGTGAGTGATTTTATGGACGTTGATGAAGAAGTTCGACATAGCAAACTAAATATGCTAAGTTATGGAGCTGGAAGTGGAGCTCGAGAATTTGTTAATATGGCTTTTAGCGCTACAGTTTATTTTTACTACGAGAGTGTTGTTGGTTTAAATGGGTGGATAGTTGCTTTAGCAATGATTTTTTTTGCTTTATATAATATGTTTAATGATCCACTTCTAGGGTATTTAACTGAACGTCCATTTAGATTTACAAAAAAATGGGGTCGTCGGTTTCCTTGGCTAATGATAAGTGGAATTCCTTTGGGATTTAGTTATTTCGTAGTTTTTTGGCCTCCTGTTACAGATCCTGTATCTGGAGCTTGGATTTTATTCATTTGGTTACTTTTTACAGCTTGCTTATTTGATACGTTCCACTCGTTGTTTTTCGTGAGTTATCTTTCCCTATTCCCCGAAAAGTATCGGTCAAATAGAGAACGTCGAATAGCAAGTGGAATTTATATTCCGGTAGGTGTTATTGGAGTAGCATTAGGAGCTATGATACCTCCTCTCGTTTTTAAATATCCAGGTCAAGCGCCTCATGATGTAGTTTTAATGTCATTCATAGTACAGGGAATTGTAATAGCATTAATATGTTTAGTTGGAGTATTACTGGCAATTCCTGGGTATCGAGAAGACCGCGATAGTATAGAAAGTTACTTAGCTATATATGAAAAAAATCCTAAGCGAGAATCTTTTTTTAAGACATTAGTATTAGCATTGAAACAAAAATCTTTCATAGTTTATATGGTAATTTATACCATGTATCAATCCCAGATTACAACGATGCAAAATTCTATTAACTATGCTGTATCCTTTGTAATAACCCCTGTGTCTGGTCTATCAATAAATCTTATGGCTACTTTAATTTTTGCTGCTTTCCTCGTTGGAGTAATTGTTTCGACACCTTTTTGGTTAAAATATTCCCACAAGGTGAATAATAACAAAAAAGTAATGTTAATTGCCTCGATATTTTTAGGAATTTTCACGCTACCATTACTTTTTTTAAGAAATTACTTTGCTGTTGTAATTATTATGTTTCTCTGGGGACTTCCCTTGGGAGGTTTCTGGTTTATGATTTTTCCTGTTATGTCTGATGTAATCGATGAAGCCGCTTTGGTTCATGAACAACCCAAGGAAGCAGTTTATAGTGGATTTTCCCAGTTTTTTGGACGTTTGGGGATCGTTGCTCAATCGCTTACTTTTGCGTTGGTACATTTTTTTACAGGTTTTAAAGAAGGTGCTCTTACCCAAATACCATCAGCACAAGTGGGTATTCAAATTCATCTAGGATTAATTCCCGCGATATTCATATTTGTAGGTGCTATTGTATTTTGGAAATATTACAAACTAACACCAGAAAAATTAGATGGAATTCAACTTCGATTGAAAGAAATAGGTATAAAATAAAAATAGTTTAATCTTTTTTTTTTATTTTTTTTTTTGACTATTAATATAATAAATTTTTATGTAAACGATTTATCTATTACTTCCACAAAGTTAAAGCAAACAGTTAAAAAGTCTTTTAAAACACGCTTACTTATATTTTCAGGAGAATCTTTTACCGAATGCCAATTAACTGCTTTATTTTTCTTACTTTCAGCTCCAAATAGGGGAATTGCTTTGTATCCTTTATGGACATAACGGCAAGCATCACACGAACCAATTTTTAAACTTCCAATATCTAATTTTAATATATTTGGGATCTCATTTTTAGCATTTTCATATGATATTTGAAGCTTCTCAATAAGTTCTTTGGGATATGTTTTAGTATGCATATCTTTTTCAAGCAAAAGCATTCGATCCGCAGCTCCGCAACATTCCAGAACCACTGTATAAGAATTATCTAAAATCCCCAATTTTCCATACTTCTCTACAAATGCTTTTGCTCCCTTATCACCTACTTCTTCACTTCCTTGGGAGCCGATCCATATTTCTACATGTTGTGGTCTGTTTTCACTTAATATTTTTCCAATAGCGGAACTTACAGCACTGCCTGATAAGTTATCATTTGCTCCTAAAACTACCTCTTTGCCTAGAAATCCTCTTAATAACAAAATAAAAAAGGGATATATGATAATAAGGGAAATGAAATAGATTGTATCGATAATCGTCCAAGAAAAAATTGTCCAATTTAACATAATAATAGGATTTCCTGGTAAAATCTGAGCGATAAATTTACAAATCGAGAATATGATTGTATGGATCAAAAAGTAGACTCCAATCACAGCAATTAGTTGACGGGTTCTAGGTTTATAGCTAGCAATAAGCATTTCTTTTGCGCTATCGGTATGTCCTTCAAAGATAATACGAAATTTAACTTCCCCTTTAGGTTTTATAATACCAAATACATTGCTAGATCTTTTCTTTTTAAAAAGGAATTTAATCCATTCTTTCATTAAAAATAGTTCAGCATAAATTATAACCAAACCCATAATTACTAGTATTAAGGATATAATAGGCAAAGGAAAGAGTAAAGGTATAAAGATAGGAGAAATTCCTCCTAAAAATCCTGCTACTTTAATAAATCCTTGAGGATACATAGCGGGAGTAGTTTCAAATTCATCAATAAAAGTTGAATCACAGAATTTGTCTAATTCTTCTTTAATCCATAAGTTTGCATCCATTTCTGCTTTACTACAAGAATATCGTGGTCCAAATTTCTTACAGATTGTATCTATAAAATCATACATATAATTCGAATATGAATCATCAACTTTCATAATAAATACTTCTCCATAAAATTTTAAATGTAGAAGTGATTTGAACTAAGTTATTATTAATATATTTTTTTATATCAAGATTAATTAAGCTTTCTCTTCGTGAAACCGTTCTTTCACGTATTTCTATATATACCATTGT
>JBHLNZ010000107.1:0-8728 GCA_048941015.1 Promethearchaeota archaeon
TTCTTCTAAATAATCTAAATATTCTTTATCATATTGTTTTGGGCCTTTATGTTCAATTGCTTCCCATGTTACTAAAAATCGAAGGCAATTGAATCCCCAATGTTTTAGTCTTTCAAAGTGCTCCTGAGCTTCATTTAAAGGAAAAGGGCGTCCAATAAAAGAAACTTCTCTATGATCTTTAAAATCTGTTTTTATATGAGTAGCTCCAGTGGGTTTATAGGGAACTTTTGAACTTCCCCCCAAATTTACACCTCTAAGTAATACTTTTCTATCTTCCTTATCAATAAACCATTCATTTTGGATTTTTAATGACATTTTTATTCAACAATTAAAAATAATTTCCTTAATTCATAAGAATAATCATAATAATTGAAATAATTTAGTAATGCAAATTAATTAAAATTGGGGGAATAAATTGAATCTAGGATTGAACTCATTATCAAATTTAGCAAAGATAAAAAAAAATGTAAAGAGAAAAAGAATTTCAAGTTATGACAGAACTGGAGCTAATCAAGACAATATAATAATGAAACCGAAAACTAAACTCGAAATTTGTGATATTAAAGCTGCTGGTTGTATAAAACATATTTGGATAACAACAGCATCATTAGATCCTCAGTATTTGAGAAAAATAATTATTCGAATGTGGTGGGACTATGAAGAAAATCCTTCAGTTGAAGTTCCAATTGGTGATTTTTTTGGAGTAGGGCATGGAAAAACTGTAAATTTTTGGAGTTTACCTCTTTCAATGGGACCTGAAAATGGAAAGAGCTTTAATTGTTTTTTCCCGATGCCATTCTCTAAGCGTGCTCAAATTGAACTTGAAAATGAATCGGAAGAGTTATTTGGTTGTTATTTCTATATCGACTATGAGGAATATTTGGAATTAAATGATGATTATGGAAGATTTCATGCAACCTGGAATAGAGATAACCCTTGTAAAGGCAGAGAATATGGAATAGGAAAAAGAGTTGAATTACTCTTAAAAAAAAATAAAACTCATGAAGATGATTATGTTATACTTGAAGCTGAAGGTCAAGGACATTATGTTGGATGTCATTTAGATATTCATAATTTATTAACTCCCGAACTTGCACATAGAAATGATATCTTTTGGCCAGGTGAAGGAGATGATTATATAGAAATTGATGATAAAGAAATAATACTCTATGGTACTGGTACAGAAGATTATTTTTGTACTGCTTGGAGCCCCACGCAATTTTACTGTTCTCCCTATTATGGAATAACATTACCCGGTGGCCTTAATTATAGTGGTAAGATGTCCTATTATAGATTTCATATAGAAGATCCAATCTATTTTCACAAAAATATAAAAGTGAAAATAGAACATGGACATGCAAACCAAAGATCCGATGATTTTTCATCCACAGCTTACTGGTACCAAGTAGAACCACACAAGAAATTCAAACCACTCTTACCTCTCAATGAAAGACTACCCAGAGAAGAACCAAAAGAAATTTAAATTCATTTTTGAAAGAAAAATATTTTTATTCTTTATTGTTTAAAGAAAGATAATATTCTACTCTATCTAGCCAGTTATTAACATGTGAATTAAATAACTTCGCAAAATGAATTTTTATATTTTTAAGATCACATTGCATTAGATATCCAACTGTATAATAATAAAAAAAATTATTAGAAGAATATTAGTTATTCTCCTATTCTATCTAATTTTTTTAATCGTTCTTGATGAAGAATTTTTAGTTGCTCTTGTTGTTCCATAAATTTTTTATAGTTTAAAGGGAAAAATTTAAAAAATAGTAAGGCTAACAATCCTCCTATTAAAGGAACCAAGGAAATTAATGCTCTTAATCCTAGCTCTGCTTTAGGGAGCTGAGTTTCCGCATGTTGATCGAATCCTGTTAAAGCTTGCACAATAATTAAAGTTAGACCTGAAAGTACCATAGAAAGCCTAGCTACAAACGCTAAAATTCCAGTAAAAGTAGCTTCTCTTCTTTTTCCTGTTTTAATTTCATCATAATCAATAGCGGCACTTATCGCAGGCTCAGTCATTATCATTCCTCCTGATCCTAAGCCAGGAATTAGCGATAAAAGAAAGAGACTCAAAAAACTATTAATTAGAAATAAAGGCCAAACTCCAAGAATAAAAATTATAATTGCAAGTAACAAACCATACTTAGGACCTTTATTAGCATAGATCCATCTCCAAAAGGGAATGCTAACGATAATACCAAGAGCAAAACCTATTGCTGCAAACCCTACCAAACCCTCATCCATCTTAAGTATAAATCGAGCATATAATGGTAGAACGGTTAAAGTTAAACCAGAAAAAAAGTCTATCATTGTATAAGTCAAGGTTATAACTACAAATGGTTTATTTGCAAAACTTTCCTTCAACGCTTTAATAACAGGAAGAGCTTCGTCAATTTGATACTCTTTTCTCTCTCTTGTTCCCAGAAGTGACAAATACATTGTGATTGGTATTGTCACTCCAAGAATTACCCCTGTTAAAGGCCAACCTAATGCTTCAGCAAATAAAGGAGGTAATAATAAACCAATCATTCCAGAGAAGAAAGCAATAAAATCCTTTAAAGCGACAACAAAAGCGCGTTCTTTCTCTCCTTCATACATTTCAGTATATAATGCTGACCAAGCAGTCATTGCCAATGTAAATCCTAAATCAAATAAAAAAAGCATAATAAAACCATGTAAGAAAATCCCTATTTGTTCGGTCCACGGGACCCACCATAATCCCATAAATCCGATCGTAAAGGGAATTGTACCTATGACAATATATGGTACACGGCGTCCCCATTTTTCAAATTTCCATTTATCCATATAATATCCGATTAAAGGATCATTTATAGCATTCCAAATTCCGTAGAGAAGTAAAAGTAAACCAGCAGCCCCAAGTGATAATCCCGCTGTAAGAGTATAAAAGTAAACCAAAAAAGATTGGACAACATTGTAAGGCAACGAACTCGGAACAGCTCCTAACGAATATAGAAAATGACCACTAAAAGAGTGGATACGATTCTTTCTCTCATTCAATATTGATCATCTTTTTAGAAAAATTGATTTAAATGAGTATTTGTTAAAAGATTATTTTAAGATATTCTTTTATTAATCCTCATCAATAATTTTTAAACCCAATAGTTTTGCTCCAATTATGAATTTTTCTTTCCAATCACCTATAAAGGTAACCCTATGCCATCCAAAAGTATCCCAATCATAACGTTCCATAATTCTTTTTACATTACCTTCTACAAGCATTTTTGATACACATCCTTTTTTATCAATTATATTATCTATTATCTTACCAGTACGAATCGCTATCTTTTTTTCAAACACACTTATTTTAATGGTTGTCACAATCTCACCTATAGGGAATTTTACACGCGGACATGCACCTAGATATGAAGTTTCACCATGATATACAATATCATAATCAGCAGAAGGCCCATCTAGACCATAGAGTTTATGTGGTGCAACACAGTGCATATAAGTAATTTGATTATTTACAGTATCTAAAGTATGGTTTGAGACAAATCCTGGGCGATTCGTTATATATAATCCAAAAACATAGCTAATTGTTGAATCCATATCGGATTCACATATTCCATAAATTCCTTCATTACTTAACTCAAAGAATGCCATACAAGGATATGCAGGTATTTTGCCAGTAATTAAAAAAGTGCCACAATCAGGAGCGAAAATATCAAAATTTTTCTCGTTTAATAATTTCTTTAATGCAAGATATAATTTTGCGGAGTTTAATATAGTTTTTTCAGTAGGTTCAACTTCATTCGCATTTTTAATCCATTTTTCCATGATTTTTTTTGCATCATTTTCATCTACTTCCCTGTAATATTTAAGAATGTCATCTGGTTCCTCTTTTATCATTTCAAAATTTAAAATATCTTTCAAATTTGCTCTATATTTTCCCTCATCTTTTCTCCATTGATGGGCTTGATCAAGTC
The DNA here is from genome assembly GCA_048941015.1 of Promethearchaeota archaeon. GTDB lineage: Archaea > Asgardarchaeota > Lokiarchaeia > Sigyniarchaeales > SOKP01 > SOKP01. The sequence goes on from JBHLNZ010000107.1 coordinate 3,963, forward strand.
CAACAACATCGGTGTAAAATTCAAAAGATTTATCACTTGTCATTTTACTTATCTGTTCCATAAATTCAGGATACTTTTTCATAATCTGTTTCCTTTCAGGACTTACCAAACCTAAAATCACATCCCAGTTGATTTTAGTTGAGTCACTGGCATAAACTAATAATTTTTTCCCTCTAAGTTTTAGAAGATTAACTAACACACTGATCGGTTTATTGAAATCTTCCACATTCTGCGAGGATATGGGATATACTGGCAAATTTTTTTCTTTTATATTTGCATATATTTTTGTGAATGTGTGATCACCACCATATATATAATTTGCAAGAATTGTTAATTTACCAGAAGTAGCTAATTCTATTCCTGCTTCTACAATCGCTGGCTCTCCATAGTGTCCAATTGTAAACAGTATTACACCATCAACATTGTTAGAATCATTTTTAACTTCATTTAATAATACAGGATCATTTTCCATAATCATTTTGCTTACCATAAAATCCACATCTGGAAATGCTTCAAATAAAGAATTTAATATTCGATTTTGTAATTCCTCATTATCATAACCAAAATGTGGCCAACCAGCTTCCCACTTCGGTTTTCCAATAAAAACAACTTGTACTTTTATTTTTTCATCTTTCATTAATATCCAATCATCTCGTATGATATTTATCTTCTAATTTTAGGTATTTTAGTTATTCTATTAATTTATTTGTGCTAATAAAATATATAATACTATTTAATTCGAGAATTAATTTAATATCAATCTAAGTGATTAACCTAATTATGAGAACAAATTTTTTATTCATTATAACTGATCAGCAAAGAAAAGACCATCTGAGTTGTTATAATCCAAATATGGTGTTAAAAACACCCAATATTGACAAAATTGCTGAAAATGGAATTAGATTTACTAATTTCTATTGTAATGATCCTGTTTGCATGCCAAATCGTAGTACAATATTTACAGGAAAATATCCTTCTGTTCATGGCGTGATTACAAATGGCAGAAATTTACCTAAAGATACAAATACATTTGTAGATATTCTCTTAGAATCAGGAATATATCATACAGCTAGCTTTGGTAAAATTCATCTTAATTATTTTGGAATGAATAAAATAAAAGGTCGTCGACCAAAGTCAAGTCAAGAATTTTTTCCAACTCCCTATTATCGCAAATTAACTAATTATCATCCATATTTTGGTATAGATGAAACAAAAATAATATCAGGCCATGGAATTTATTGTGGGCATCCTAATTATTATAATTGGGTTCTTTCAAAGATATTATTAGATGAAAATCTCCAATTCAAGCTAGATATTGATCCTGATGATTCTGAGGATGAAATCTTGAAAAAATTTCTAGACCTTTACAGCAAAGCTCCGAAAATGAAAGAAAGTGATAATTCATTGCAAATATATAAACATAATATACCTGAGGAATTGTATTCCACTAGTTTTGTTAAGGAAAATACAATAGATTTTCTTGAAAAATTCGCTGCTGGTAAATATGAAAAAGAAAATTTCTTCATTTTTTGTTCCTTTCCTGATCCACATAATCCATTCACTCCCGCAGGGAAATACTTCAATATGTATGACCCGAAGGATATAGTTCTTCCAAATACTTTTGATGATGATCATAAGAATAGTTCTCCTATATATAAAGGACATTTTCATGGAACGTTAAGGAATGAAAGTACAGAAGATGATTTTCCTATTCCAAAAGAATTAAATGAATATGATGCCAAACGCTGCATAGCAGCTTCTTATGGTATGGAAAAGATGATAGATGATGCAGTAGGAGAAATTTTAACCACATTAAATAAGACAGGTTTGATAAATAACACTATTATTATCTATACTACTGATCATGGTGATATGGGAGGAGATCATAAATTCTTTTTCAAGGGTCCCTTTTTATATAAAGGATTAACAAATGTACCCTTTCTTATTCAGGTTCCTGATGGCTTAAACAATAAGATATGCAAATCCTTAGTAAGTTCAATTGACATTCCTGAAACTATTCTCGAATTAGCAGGATTTTCTATACCAGATGATATGCAGGGAAAAAGTTTTAAATCATTATTAACAAATCCAGATTTAAAAATCAAAGATTCTGTTTTCATTGAAATGGCAGATGATATAATAAATCAAAGATCAAAAACATTAGTGACTGAAGATTGGAGAATTACGATTTTTGAAGAATCTGGTGAGCTTTTCAATTTAAAAGAAGACCCTAATGAAATGAATAATTTATGGAATGATAAAAATTATAAAGATCTAAAAATGGAATTAATACTACGAGTTTTTCGTAAAGGAATGCGATATCAAGAGAAGATAATTGAAAGAGATTGTGGTTATTAATCTCTCATAAATTTTTATTCTATAAATCAATAATCCTAATTAAGAGAATTTTCTAAATATAAATGGGATATAGTATATGAATTCAAGAGAAAGAGTAAAAACCACTATAAATCATAAGAAACCAGATAAAGTTCCTTTAGATTTAGGAGGTAATCAATCGAGCATCCATATTAAAGCATATAAAAAACTTTTAGATTATTTAGAAATTGAAGATGAAAATATTCACTATTGTGATTTTGTCCAGCAGATTGTTGATCCTTGTGAGGAACTCTTAAACAGATTTAATATCGATATACGCTATATAAGACCACATGGTGGTATGATTAGAGTTCAAGATATAGAACCAGAATACCAAGGAAAATTTGTGGGTGTGTATGATCAATTCGGAGTTTTCTGGGGAAATTCTGCAGAAAAAAATATTGAAGATATTTTATATTATGATCCAGTCATTCATCCATTTGCGGATTTTAAAACTATGAAGGAGATAGAACAATATAACTGGCCTGATGGAAAGGATATAACTCCTTTTAAAGGTTTAAAAGATTATGCTCGAGATCTTTTTAATAATACTGAATATTCTTTAACAACACCTCCAGTAGGCTGTGTTTATGAATATACTACTTTTTTATTTGGTTTTACAAAAGTTTTAAAACATCTAAGAAAAAATCCAGAATTAATTATCGCAGCAATGAAAGGGCTCTTAAATTACTGGACCGATTATTCAATTACATTTTTAAAAGAGGTTGGTGAATATTTGGATGTTATTTGTGTGAATGGAGATTTAGCTGAACAAGCAGGGCCAATAATGAGTTTAAAAATTTATGAAGATATGATAAAACCTTTAGAAAGGGAACTCTCACAAAAAATTCATGAATTTATTGAAATAAAAATAAATTATCATAGTTGTGGTTCTGTTCCATTATTTATACCTCATTTTGTAGATATCGGATATGATATTATAAATCCCGTTCAAATTTCAGCTTATGATATGGAACCAAAATCATTAAAAAAAAGATTTGGTGATATTATCACATTCTGGGGAGGATTATGTAATAGCCAAAAAACTCTACCTTTTGGCACTACAAAAGATATTCGTGAAGAAGTAAAATATAATATGGAACAATTTAAACCGAATGGAGGTTATATAGCCTCGAATATCCATAATATAACAGCAGAGGTTCCTCCCGAAAATATTGTTGCTATGTTTGATGCGGCAAACGAATTTAGGAGTTATTAAATGTAGGTTTATTAAAAAATTTATAAATATTATATAAGGCTTTAGCAGCTAGATTTTCATTCGGATGTATTGAAATTCCTTTTTGATTTAATGTATTTACTATGTTAGGTACTTTTTTTGCTCTTATATGTATAAAAGATCTTTTTATATTCTCACTGAAGCAATCTTCTGAAACATTTATATCTATAGCTGATACGAGAGCAATTGGTTTAGAAATTTCATTCTGTAAATTTATTAAATCTTTATATCTTGGGGTTAACATGGTTAAATAGACAAGCATCATATCAACATTAGGATCGTTTCCCACGATTTCATATGTCTTTTTTTCCAATATCGGATCAAATGTTGCTTGAAGACTAATATCGATAGGATTTGACATACTTGAACCGAATTCAGGAATAAACTTCTTTAGATTCATTTTTGAATCTTTTGTCAAATCTGCCAACTTTAAATGATTCATTTCACAAGCATCTGCTGAAGATACAGCTGGTCCTCCAGGTCCTGAAATGATAGCAACTCGACAATTGCTAATAGGCATAGGATTAACGAAAGCTTGAATCATACTAATCATTTCTTGCAGATTATAGACTCTAATCACGCCATATTGGTTAAATACATTATTCCATAGCATATCATTTCCACATAGTGATCCAGTGTGCGATTGAGCTGCTTTTGATCCTCCAGGTGTGATTCCAACCTTCCAAATAATTATAGGTTTCTTAGTTTTTTTTACTAACTCAATAAATCTTCTTCCATCATCTACACCTTCCATATAACATGCTATTAGATTGGTATTAGGGTCATTACCTAAATATTCTAAAAAATCATTGAAACTCAAATCAATCCCATTGCCATAACTTATAGATTTTGAGAAACGAATTCCTTTTAGCATTGAACTAAAAGCCAAAATGTTAGCGATTGAACCACTTTGACTTATGAATCCTAACGAACCTGACTCTGTGGGTAAGTCTGGAAAAAAAGATAACCCCGTCTCAGGGCAATAAAATCCCATGCAATTAGGTCCAATTAATCTCATTTGATATTTTTGAGCAATTTTTAATAATTCATTTTCAGCTTTTTTACCTTCTTCACTCTTTTCACCAAATCCAGCTGAAAAAATGATTACTGCTTTTACTCCGTTTTCACCACATTCAATAATGATATCTTTAAC
>JBHLNZ010000108.1:0-8687 GCA_048941015.1 Promethearchaeota archaeon
AGCTTTGAAAGATCTTTTGCAAGCTGAATTCCCTCTTCATAAGTAACAACACGTTTATCTTGTATATCAGTTTTATTTCCTACAATAATAATCGGTAAATCTTTGTTTTCTAAAAATTCTTTTAATTCATTATGCCAATATGTAACATTTTTAAAAGAATCCCTATTGGTTAAATCAAACACAATAAAAGCTGCTTGTGCACCATCATAATACGTTTTTCTATATCTTTTGAAATACTTTTGAGCGCCAATGTCCCATAACATTATACTAATCTTATTTCCAAAAGCGATAAAATCATGGGATAGAATATTTAATCCGATTGTAGCTCGATATTCATCCAAAAAATTTCCTTCAACAAACATGCGGATGATTGACGTTTTTCCTACTTCATGATCTCCTATTACTATGAATTTAAAACGATAAATTCCTCCCTGTTGTATTTTTGATTGATAAATCTGGTTTTTTATTCTTTCGGTATCTTCACTTAATTCGACGGTGAATTTAAAATCTGGGATAGAAATATTATTAATACTTTTTTCATTGGATTCAAGAACTTGTGCTGTCTTTTCTGCAAGAAAATATGCATAAGGGGCGATAACGTCGATCGATCCTAAACTTTGTATTATTAGAGTTAATGTGGTAACTTCATTAATTAAAACAAATAGTAATCTATGTTCTTCGGTATCGATACTAGCTGTTCCAAATTTTTTAAATGAGAATTCATTTCTTACTCTTTCAATTATGGGATTAACCACTGCTGTTAAAAATGAAACAATCTCAATATCAATATCTGATCTTTTTTCTCCTGCGATTACAAAACCATCTTGATCAGATACAATTATCGCTTCAACTTCACTATTTTGATTTAAGAAGTTATTAAATATGTTCTCAAAAATCTGTTTTTTAGTTATCGACACTTCTAAGCACTTTTTTTATATGTGAATGATAATAATTCTACTGTATAAGATTGATTTATTAAATAAACACTTAGATAAATGATCAAAGAACTAGTATTAAAATGTTCTTTTAAGAAAAAATAAATCATTATCCAATGTGATGCTTTATTTACTTATTAATTAATTTTATTTACATATGCACTATTAGTTAATAAGAATTATTAGTAATCAAATTATTAGCTTTAAAAAAGTTAGAATAAATGAGATGATCGATTGAAATGTATCTCTTTGAGGGAAAAAAGGAAAAGGAAATTGTTACTAAATGTAAATTATGCTTAGCAGAAGTAAAGTTTGTAGTTTCTCTTAATGAATATGAAAAAATTACGAATTTTCCATTTAAAAAGGAATCGATACATGGAACTACACCTCATAAACTAATTGTATCTCTTGATAAGAATTTAGAGATTGTTAATTTCAAAATAGAAGATATTCTTGATAAGGATGTAAGCTATTCAAAAGAATTAACTTATCAAGTTCTTAGTGATATACAACTTACAGAAGATGAAATTCAACTTTATTTTTTAACTTCTGGGAGAGATGTTGTTTCACTAGGAGAAATGGCTCTATTAATTGATAAAAGTAAGGAGGAATGCAAAGAAATCGCAGATAAATTCGTCAGTAAAGGATTATTCAAAGAAATTATTGGTGCTACACCACATTATGCTCCATTACCTCCTTATGCTGCTCTAATCAAACAGTTAGTTAATTTCGAAGAATATATTCGTGGGATTAAAAACGAAGCACCAAATCAATTGAACCAATCATTCTCTCAACTTGAATCAAAAGCAAAAGGAATTCAAGAATTAAATGAATATACTACATTTATCAAAGAATTAAGAGACAGAGTGGAACAGCAGATAGTGTCCCAAAAACAAGATATGGATAGAGCACTTCTGATAATTAGTCAAATAAGAAAAATTAATGATATCATATCCAATCTTGAGAATGATACGAAAGCAATTGTAGAAGATGAGATAAAAGATATTGAAAAGCAATTTGAAGAAATGAAAGAAATGATTGCAGATAACTTAAAGAAATTACATCTTGGTGTAATTAGTAAATCGGTTCGTCAAATAATTGACAATGTATTAACTGCGAGAATGCAATTAATTATCGAAGGATTTAATAAAAAATTAATTGTAAAAATAAAGAATATAGTTAGAAACATTGTGGAGAATGTTAATGAAGTTGCAGGTTCTTCCTTGAGGAGTGGAGAAAATTTAGAAAATACCTTCGCATCTGTAATTGAAGGGTTTAGCAAAAGCGTAACAATTGCTGAACAAAGGGTTAAAGGAATTTCAGATGCAATTTTGCTTTCATTTCAAGATTTAAGAAATATATTTTCTACAAAAGTAGTTGATACTTTAAACCAAGAATTAGCTAAGATCATTGACAGATTGTCTGTAAGTCAGATAACCACACAAGAATTTTGGGACCAAGCAAAAAAGAAATCATTAATGACAATGAAAGATATTTGGTTTATTAGATCGCTTGAAGGTGCTAACGCACATATTAATGAAGAAATTTTGAAAACTAAGATGAGACTTTTACTTGTTGCTCCAAACTTAACGGATATAAATGTTTCCCTGCTTGAATCATTACCTAAGCATACTAATATACGTATTGTAGCTAATATCGATTCAAATTCACCTGAACATATGCAAATCCTTCAAAGACTAGACGGGATGCAAAATGTTTCTTATAGACACCGTGAATTACAGGATCTATATGGAATTAATCGTGATTACGAAGAAGTAATTTTATGTATTCTTTCTAAAACTGAAATAGGACAAAAAGCAGCTATTGAAATTGGAGGTATTGGTAGTATTGTCCCTGAACACATTAAAATATTTGTCCCAGTATTGGAAGAAGCATGGATTGGTGCTCAAAAAACTGTTATGCCTTCTTTAAGAACTTATATTCCAAAAACATCACCTACTCCAATCCCTCAAAAATTTGAATCAAAAATAGAAACACAACCATTAGAAATCAAACAAAATTATATAAATCAAACCCCTCCTACGCCCGTTGTAGAAAAAGTGATGACACAACCTTCAGAACCTTCTATTCCAGTAGGCGATCCTCAGAATATGTCTTTAGCGGAGTATCTTAACTACATAATCCTTAGTATAAATATAAAACCAGGAGTTGCTCTTTCGTTGGAATTACAAAATTTTAGGAATAGAGTTCAAGAAGAATTAGGATATAGCAGTTTAATAAATCCAATTAATCTTACTATTGCTGAATTAAGCCAAATCCCAATTATCCTCTCTGCTACCGAAAAGCAGAGTCTAATGAACAAGCTAAACTTTTGGAAAAGTAAATTAAATTAATCAAGTTATCTTAATTTATGAAATTCAATGTGATTAAGATTCTTATAATTAAGAAAAGGTTAAAATTAGTATAACGTGATTTTTACATCGTGTTAGATAAGGTTTTATATACAGAACTCAACCCACAAGAATTTAAGAAAAAATTATTGGAAGCTCCTATTGCTTATTTACCCTTAGGTACTCTTGAATGGCATGGAGAGCATATGCCACTTGGAGCAGATGGTTTAATTTCTTCGGGATTTTTTATCGAACTAGCAAAAAAAGTTGGAGGAATAGTTCTTCCCATGCTTTTTCTTGGTCCTGATAATTTAGAAATAGTAAATGGCGAAGAATATTATGGAATGGATATTCATAGTTATCCATCAAAACATCCTCAGCAACTACCTGGTAGTGCTTATTGGGTTTCTAATGACTTTTTTAAGCAAATTTTAGAAGCAATCATAAAACAGCTTAAAAGAACTGGTTTTAAAATTATTGTAGCCCATGGTCACGAGCCATCTACCATTTTATTTAACAAGAGTATCAAGGAATGGCAAAATAAATTTGGGCTTGAATTTTATACATGTTTAGAAATAGGGAAATTTCGTAAATTCGGCTTACAAACAGATCATGCTGCTGAGAATGAAACCTCCCTTATGATGGCATTGAAACCTAAACTTGTTTCTTTAGATAACCTACCTAAAGAGATAAGTGAAAAACCACTTGGACTTCTTGGCAAAGATCCAAGGAAGAATGCAACTTCTGAACTTGGAGATAAAATAATCACATTACAAGTTGATAGGATGGCTAAAATTCTAAATGAAAGATTGCAAGAATTCCTAAAGAAAAATTAGTATATTATAACGTTGCTATTTCTTACGGATTTTCCTTTTTCATATAATTAACAGATTTATTTACTAGCTCTTTAAGAACTTCGATGTTTACATCCTGCAATTTAGGCTATTTATTTGAAAAATAGAAATTATAAAAGAAGGCTTAAATAGAGAAATGACATAATTAAGAATTGCATAGAAATCATCATCATTTAAATTTTAATTTAGTACTAAATTTTGCTTATAAAGGTGGATTAAAAAATTGAAAGATTTAACGGTTATTTTGAAAAATAAGCCAGGTGCTTTAGCAGATATGGGTGAGACGTTAGGGAAAAATAATATTAACATTGAAGGTTTATGTGGATTTCCTCTAAAAGATGAAGGTATCATTCATGTTTTAGTTGAAGATGATACTACTACCCGTTGGATACTTGAAAATGCTGGTTTTGAAGTACGTGCCGTGCGGGACGTAATAGTTTTAGATATCGGAAATATTGCTGGAAAGCCAGGTACAGGAGGAAAACTAGCACGAAAAATAGGTAATGCAGGTGTTAATATTGACCTAATTTATCTTGCTGAAAATAATAGAATAGTAGTCGGGGTTGACAATTTAGAGAAAGCTAATGCTGCATTAAAATGAAAATTAAAAGAATAAAAATAAGAAGTTTCAAAGTTAATTTATGATTTAATAAAAATCATAAAATTAATCTAATTTTTTAATTTTAGAAATTAATTCAGATGCCTCTTTCGATTTTTCTTTAATCAAGTTCATAAGATCATCATCTTTTTCATAGCTCATGATTTCTGAGGCACTCAAAATTGATTGTAAAATATTTCCAAGATCATGGGAATAAATATCTTTTAATTCTAATTGTTGCTGCTTTAAAATGTTATATTCAAGATGTATAAAAAAGATTAAAATTAGTATAGTAACACCAGTCCCAAAGAAATAATTAAAAAAAATAGCTAAATTGTCATTAGAATCATATAAACCATATGAATATCCTTTTAAAAATAGGAATATTGAATTTCCAATAACCATTAATCCAAATATAACAGTTATATAATACCAAATAATACTTTTTCCAATATATCTAATGAATTCACTTCCTTTAGCCAAATGAAGAAGAATTAAGCTAAGTATGGAAAATTCGCTGATAATAAAAGAAAGTCCTATTGAAACGCGATAATTAATGAAAATAGCTAACACAATTTCAAACAGTAAAATAAAGATACATAAGATGATGAAAATTTTAAACTTGATAAATTTAAAATTATAAACTATTCCTAAAAAAATTATTATAGTACCCAGAGAAGCTAAAATTCCATTAGATGTTAGAAATATCTGGTCTAATAATAAATTAGTCGTAATATCAGAAAAAATCGGAAAAATTCCAGCTAAAAACCAAAATGTCCATCCAACTATGAAAGTAATAAACTTTACATTATGGCTCCTGAAATAAAGATCAATTGATAGACTCAATCCAATCAATCTAACAAGTAGTAATAGGGTTAGATTATAAAATACGAGTTCATTCATAAAAGAATTGTACCTATTGAAAATATCTTATTTAAAATATTATCTTTAGTTAATTTAAATCTAATTTTTTAGAAAAGTTATATCTCATTAGTGCAATTTCTTTCATAAATAAAAAATCACAAATTAATGTAGAGTTAATTATTGAGATAATCGAATTGCTACCTCACAAACGTCAACTCACCTTAAAAGAAGGATCCTTAAATAAGGCTAGATAAGAATTGAAAAGCATAATAAAAATATAAACAGTTAAAAAATAGTTGTTTTATAATGTATTTAAGTTATTTACTTTTCATTTGAAGAAAATTTTTCTTTTTTAACTACACAAAAATAAGACTATTAAAAAAAGGATATGTCAGAAGAAGAACTTAGGGATGAAATTAATATAATAGCACAAAATATTATGAAAATTGAAGAAGTGGCTAAAAAGAAAGAGGATTACATCAAAAACAAGATTAACATAGAATATAACCCTAAAATTAGTGAAATAGAGTCAAAATTAGACTTCGAAGGAAAAAGATTAGATGAAATTAGTAAAAATATTAATAAATTAACTATAGAAAAGAATCAGTCGATATCAGTGCTTAAAAGCCTGAAGAAAGAATATAATGTATTAAAAAAGGAGAGGGAAAAACTATTATCAAAAGAATTAAAGGCAATTACCACCGAAAAGAAAACTAAAATGAAGGATATTAACCAAAAGATTAAAAGTTTAGAAAAAAAGTTAAAGGAGAAAGAGCAATAAAATTATTAGAACTTAACTCTTTTTTTTATCAAATCAAATAGTAATATTCCAAGAGATGCCAAAATCACTTCAGCAATTAAAACTTGGATAAAACTAAACCATATTGGTAATGCAAATGCAATATTTAAAACAATAGCTACATAAATTGAGATTAGTATCGAATATAATACTCCACCGAGATATTTCAAATACTTCTTGTTTCTTAAAAGAACAATGCAATAAAGTGCGGGTATATTTACAATGCAGCTGATTAAGTCAATAGGACCTAAAGGTGAGCTTAAATTAACGAAAAATACACCAATCACGTTACCTATTAACCCCTCAAGAGGAAATAGAATGCACATGCCAACTATTAACTCTGCCACTCTGAATTGTAAACCTAGGAAACTAATCGGTTGGAAAACATAGCCTAATGCGACATATAAAGCAGCAGTAATCGCAGTAAGCGCTATTCTTAAACTTGTTTTTCTCTTCTCGAGTGTTGTAACGTTAGTATTCTCTGAATTTCTATTATTTTCAGTCTCCATGTTTTGATCCTGCTGTTTTAAGTTAAAAAAGTAATTAATACTACAAAAACTATTTCTTTCTTGATTATCAATAATTAAGATGAATTTAAAGATTTTTACAAAAGTGTAGATTTAGGATCCTAAGAATTATTGAATAATGTTTATATGTATGTGGATTTTCTTAAAATATAATTGAATCCGGTTAAGTATCAAAATGCAAATAGATTACAAGCATTATGTATTTAATTTAATGCAAGCTTTACCTTTCATTAATTCAGTAATAATTATGCAGGGTATGGATGAGATTCTTTATTCTACAGAAAATTGGGACAACGATAATGATGCTAGCTTAATTATTTCAATTTGGTCATCTATGAAGGCTCAAACCATTGTGATTTCAGGAGAAAAGTATGTGATGCGACATTATACAAAAGATAGATTAGTAGCAACTTCAGTAAGAAAGAAGGGTCATGTCATAGGGGTTAAAGAAAACGATAAAACGATAATAACTCTCATTGAACCTGATGGAATTATTCCTTTTACCTTTCGAGAGCTGAGTAAAGTATTAGTCTCAATTAACACTGGAAAGGTTTATTATACTTATTCTTTAAATGATATAAATGCTGAAAATAATCAAGATAAAGATATAGGAAAACAATTCCAAGAACAAATATCAAATAATATAGAGGCGGGTTTACCCTTTACAGCACGCCTCATGGCTTATTATCGTGCTTTAGAATACAAGCGTGAGAAACCACTCATCCTTGATCCTTTCGCAGAAATTCTAGCTGGTGATTTAGAATCATATCTAAATGAACACATTCGTTTCTCTGAAATGGATTATCCAATTGTCCGTTCATATTATATTGAAGAAAAATTGCTTACTCCGTGGTGTAAAAATACTAAAAAGTCGCAAATCATTTTATTAGGAGCAGGATTAGATACACGTGCATATCGATTCAAACCACTTCAAAAGAATGTACATACCATTTTCGAAGTTGATTTCCCAGTTATAAATCGCTATAAAGATGAGATTTTGAAAGATAAAGTACCATACTGTGAACTTATACGCTTATATACAAATTTATCTAGAGGTAATTGGTCATTTGATTTGATAAAAAGAGGTTTTTCTGAAGAGATTCCTACTTTCTGGGTATTAGAAGGTCTTGCTTATTATATGGAAAAAAAAGCTTTTACTTCTCTACTCATAGAGGCAAAAGAAATCAGTTCTGAACATAGTCAAATCTTTGTGGATCTTATGCATGCTTCAAGATGGGTTCCCTTTCCTTATACATCAGATATAGAATTTACTGATCCTTACTCTAGACATTTAAAATGGAGCCTTAATAAACAAGAAGTTCCAAATTTTTTTGCCAAAACTGGATGGGCAGTGACTTGTGCTTTTGCCGATGATTTTGATCAAGGTCGAAATGTTGGTCAGAAAGGAATGATTTTTATCCATGGTGTCTCAGCAAATTTATAATAAATCTAAGCTTAATGCCATAACAATCATCCCAAGGATGATTCCTATAATTGAAAGGTGTTCAAATCCACTATATCTAGAAGCAGGAAGTAATTCATCTAAAGAAATGTATACCATGAATCCTCCTACAATAGCTAATACCGCTCCAAGAACAAAATCATTTAAGAAAGGGAATAAAATTAATCCTACGATTAAAGCCCCTATTGGTTCACTCACTCCTGATATAAAAGACCAAAAAAACACAAATATAAAATCTTGTTCTTTTGCTAAATTTGATAATTCCCCCTAAAAGGGGAAATACCAAATTATTTATGG
>JBHLNZ010000109.1:0-8198 GCA_048941015.1 Promethearchaeota archaeon
AGGAATAGGTACAATAATCCATCTATTTATTTAACAATTACAATTAATCAATAATAGATGAATTTAATGAGTAAAAACCAGATAAATGAAGAAAAGGAAATTACAAAATCCAGGTTACTAGGTTATATTAAAAAATTTAGTTTTCCTAGATTAGCGGGAACTGAGGGTGAAAAAAAAGCAGTAAATCTTACGATTCAAACTTTTAAAAATCTTGGTTATGAAGATGATCAAATCAGTCTACAGAAGTTTAAATTTTCGACTTTTTATTCAGAAGAATTAGTAAAAATTATCGGTTTTATGAACATTATAATAATCGTAATTTTATTGTTTTTTAAATATATTTATCCCTTTTTGGTTCTTTTCACTATTATCATAATTATCTTATCATTTCTTTCAATGGTTAAAGTTTTAAAACATCCCGAATTGAAAGGATTTTGGGAAAAACATTTAGGAAAATTTATCGACTCAACTAATGTGTTTATTAAATTACCTGCTCAAAAGTCTAATTTAGAAGAAATAGGAAATATTCTTATATCAGCTCATTTAGATTCGAAATCTCAAACATTTAAGACAGAGTGGCGTGTAACTTTTTTTTTTATATGGGAGATGGGGATATTAATTTGGATAATTTTGTATGCAAGTTTTCTAATAGACTTATATTTTAACGTATTTAAGGCAATTTTATTAATTTTAGAGATCTCTCTAATAGTTACTTCAGGTTTAGTTATAATTTCAATTATTATGATAATAATAATCAAAACTGATAATAAATCTCCTGGTGCCATTGACAATGCATCTGGAATGTCTATAGTATTTGAATTAAGTTCATATTTCAAAATAAAACCACTCAATCATTTCAATTTATGGTTTTGCCAGTTTTCTGCTGAAGAAATAGGTACAATGGGTTCAAGAGTCTTCCTTGATAAATATAAAGACGAATTTATTCAAAATCTTACATTTCAAATCAATTTTGATATGATATCATATAAAAATCATAGAGAAAAAATTGAGTATATCAAATCTTATGGTATTTTACCAAAGAAGAAAAGTTCTAGCACATTATTATCTTATATTAATGGTATAGCTAAAGAAGAAAATCTCGAAGTTGATGGCCATACTTTATTATCTGGAGCCCATACAGATTCAGTACCATTTCACCTCCTTAAATTGCAAACTATTGATTTTTCGACACCTCTTGCTGCAAAATTTTCACATAGTATAGAAGATCAACCTGATAAAGTAGAACCAGAAGCACTAGTGAATACTTTAAATTTAGTAAAAAAATTAGTACTAAAACTTGATGATTCATTTTCTAAATTAAGGTTTGATCTCTAGTTCCTACTTATCTTATTCAATCCTTTTAATGAAATTTTTATTTCTTAAACTTAACTTTTTAGATTTTTTTATTAGATTTATTGATTATTTACAAAAATTAAGTATAATCCCAAATTTTTTAACACCTCTTAACAATTTAATACGAATTTTAAATGATTTGTAAGGAGGATACTTATTTAACGTATTTTAGTTTAAATATTAAAAATAAAAATCTATTTTATGAGTATGAGGTGATAAGAAATGTATAAAAAGATATTAGTAGGCATAGATGGCTCAGAGAGTTCTCTTGATGCAGTTAAAGAAGCATTAGAAATTCAAAAAAGAGATAATAGTAAAGTTATAGTATTTTATTCACTAACTCGTAGTTTATATGAATTTGTACCTACTTTCACATATCTAGGGAAATCTGGTTCTGCTATACCATTAAACCTTCGTCATGATAAATGGGATAAGGGTAGTGAGCTGCTTAATTCCGTTCAAGAATTATTTGAAAAAGAAGGACAAAAAGTCGAAACACGATTTATTTTCGATATACCTCCAGAAGATTATATAAAAAAAGTAGTAAAAAAGGAAAAGTTTGACTTGGTGATTTTAGGTTCAGAAGGAAAACATTCTAAGTTAAGAACGATATTTTTTGATACAATTCCGGATAAGGTTGTTAATAATATTTCTACTGATGTTCTTGTTGTAAGATAAGAATATCTTTTAACTTTTATTTAAATGTCTTTTACTATTTAATTCTTGTTACACCATAGAAAATTCCAATTCAAATAAGATTCTTTATTATTTTTAAGGTTAAGGTTTATATATTCAATGAAATTATATTAGTTTTATAATAAATCTATAAAATGGATTAATAAGTAATATATAAAGGGATAAAAATGAAATTATTTAAAGTTAAAGGTATTGTGATCTCTTTACATTTAAGCACTCTATTGATAATTGGGTTAGTTGGTTTCTACGCTGCCGATTATTATGCTACAATTGTGCATGGAAGTCCCATAATTGAGCTTGTAATTGTAGGATTAATTAATGGTCTGATTATTTTATTTTCCATTTTAATCCATGAATTAACTCATTCTTTAATTGCTCAGAGATATGGGTTAAAAGTCTCAGAAATAGAACTATATTTATTTGGGGGTGTATCGAAAATTGAACAGGAGCCTACAACTCCTAAAAGTGAGCTTGTAATTTCTGTATTTGGACCTATATCAAGCTTAATTCTTGGAGGTGCATTTTTAGCTATTATATTTCTCGTGCCACTTGTAATGCCTCCTATAATAACTGTCACTTTGTTTTATTCTGGAATAACAAATATCGGATTAGGTCTTTTTAATCTTATCCCTGCATATCCTGTTGATGGGGGGCGTGTGCTAAGAGCTATTCTATGGAAAAGAAGGCATGATATATTATCGGCAACGAAAACTGCAGCTAAAGTGGGTAGCTTCTTTGCCTACGCATTAATGGCTTATGGATTTATTTCAATGTTATTCTTTGGAATTTTTAGTGGTCTGTGGATAATTATCATTGCATCATTTTTAAATAATCAATCAAGACATGCATATCTTCAAACATTTAATGAAGTAACTCTTTCAAAATTGAGTGCTAGAGAATTAGCAAGAATATCTGAAGTTGCGATTCCATTTGATACGATTTTAAATGAAGCAATTAGTAGATTTTTTATGGTTTATAAAAAAACATATTTTCCAGTAATAAAGGGAGGAGAAATAGTTGGGATAATTCATATGGAAGATGTTAAGCGTGTTCCGTTTGATCAAAGAAATCATATAATAGTAGGATATCTTATGAAAAATATCAATCATTTTCCAATGATCTCTGCAAATGACAGTGGAAAAGAAGCATTAAACCAATTAATTAAAATGAAAACTAGACCTCATATAATAGTTGTTAAGAATATCGATCACACTAATGTTCTAGGTTTTATTGGAGAAGAAGATATCGTAAGTTCATTGGAATTCTTAAAAAGCCAAATTTGAATATGTTCACTTTTTTATTAGGAAACTCTTCTATTTTTTATTAGAGTTAATTAAAGTATTAAAAATAAAAATTTTAAAGGAGTACCTTAATTATTTATTCTTTTTTAATTTAACATCTGTTCTTTGTATTCCGACTTCTCTATTCGAAGGTAGAGCTGTTCCACAATGATCTTTTTTAGTTTCATTAGCTTTCATAGCTTTTTCTAACTCTTCTTCTAATTCATCATCAGTCATTTCTTTATCTGGCATATTATAAAAAGAGAAAAAGTGGTATTTAAGGATTTTTTTTATAAAAAATTGATTTATTTCAAATATAGTATAACAGGCTAATATAATATTAAGTTTTAATAAAAAATTTATTGATTAAAATATTCTAAGACAGCTTTTTCTTTCTCGACAGGTCTCCTTTCTGGAACTGAAACGAATTCTTTCGCTATTGAATCATAAAAATCTGATCGCATATATAAATTGCAATAGCATGCTCCATATTCTTTTACATCCTCAGAGGCATAATCACATGGACAAATTAAATCTCTATCTAAATCTCGCTTACCCGAAGCTAACCGGCATGGGCAAGATTGATAACCATATTTTTTCTTATTTTCAACTAAACCATCAATTAATTCATTTAGTGTATGATTGTCTTTATTTAATATCCATTTATTTTTCTCACTAACTTGTTTTACATATTGGTGCATACCATCATGTGTTTCCATATTCATCTCTAATTTCCTCCTTTTTTTATGAGTTCTTCATATTTATTTGGGTCATAACCAACAACAAATTTACCATCACATACTAAAAAAGGGTATGCAATTCTATCTGGTTTATAATTTTCTCTTAAATAATTTAATATTTCAGATTTTTCTTCTGCACTAAGTTTATCAACATCTATATATTTATACTTGATTTCTCTATCACTTAGATACGCTTTACATTTTTTACACCACATACAAGTCGATAATGTAAATATAGAGACATCTTGTATATCGTTCTTTCCATTAACTTCTTGAAAATGTTTTGTAATAAAATCTGGGAACATAATCTAACCTTTATTTAATCTTTTTTAAATTTATTTTAAAATTAGGATCAATACACTGAAAAGCTTGCTCTGTTAATCTTCGTATATCTTCATGACATGATTCTAATAGAATTCCTAAATGCTCTAAGGCTCTTTTATCTCCAATTTTCATTAGACTTTCAATTATTATAAAAATTCTGCCATTATCTTGAAATTCTTCAGGTTTCCCTAATTCTTTTCTCAATACGTTGACTATAGGAATAGTTGCTTTAGGATCTTTAATTTCTCCCATTGCTTCAATGATTCTATTTATTACTACTGGATCTTTTTCTGAATTTAATGCTTTAACTAATAAATTCGTAGCTCGACCTTCTTTAAGATGGCCAAGTGTTCTAGCAGCAGTAGCTCTTTCCATAACTTCTCCGTGGAATAAATTCTTCATAGCTAAATTGAAGTCATTAATTTGTGTATCAGAATCCATAAGAAGATAAGAATCTTACAAAATTAAAATTTGATTTTTATAAATTATTATATTTCTTTCTAAAATGAGATAAATAAATAGATATTTAGTACTAATAATTAATTTTTTTAAACCTAAAAAATACGATTTTAATAAGTTATTTCGAAGATTTTCGAATAAAATCGTTTGATATAAAACTGAGTATATCTTTATTATAAGTTAGATAAAAATTACTTGCTAAAAATAAACCATGTCAAGTAAATCAGGTCGATCTCCTGTCCCAAAATCAAACGAATCAATATTATGTTTATCTTATTTCGATACAATTCTTGGACCAACTACTTTTTTCTGCAACTCCCCTTTAAACACAAAAGATCATCCTGACTTAGGTAGGATTTTAGAATTTCAAGAGACAGAGGGAACTTTTATGTTTACTTATCGCAAGTTTCAAACAATCAATCACATCTTTTACGTCAATTCTGAATATGCACGTGGAGGTAAAGAAATTCTTATGATTACTTATATGATAAGAGCTGCTTATTATAAAGATGAAGTTTCAGATGTATACAGATATCTAGAATCAAAATATTCAGTTCTTGAAGAATTTGCTGTTGAACTCAAGACGTTCGATGAATTAATAGAGTTACTTCATAAACGTAAAAGTTTTAAGGATAAAGAAGATATTTTAAATCTTGCTCCCAAAAGTTTCAGGAAAAAATTCTTAGAGACATACAATAAATATTACCAAAAAATATCTCCACCAATGTCATTAGCAGCTTCAGTAACAACTAAGAGAGATTTAAAAAAAATTTTTATTTTTGGACCACATAATTCAGGAAAAACAACATTACTGAAGAATCTTGAAGTAATTCAATTTCTTCAATATAAAGATGATGAACAGAAACGAGACTTGGTTAATAAAATATATGATTTTATAATAGATAATATCGAAATAATGACTTATGAATGTATTAATGGAAAGCCTGATGAAGAAGATTTAAAATTATATCAGAACTGTATAGATAATTCGCAAGGTTTTATTTTGCTTTTTAACGCTTCGAATAAGAATTCAATTAATGATACTATTGATATGTTTCAATTAGTTTTAAATCGATGTTTGAAACAAGGTGAGACCATGCCGATATTAATTATAGGGAATGTGTTCCATGGTAAGGAAATAATAAGTCCCGATTTCATATATGAAAATTTTGATTTAGATGAACTGTCTGATTGTGGAATGCCAGTAAAATATTTTTCTATAAATGTTTTGAATGAAGATGAAAAAATTGTTGAAGCTTTGCGGTGGTTACTAAAGCAATTAATTTGAACCTTTTATACAGCTCTCTTAGAAAGTATAAAATCACTCTATCCTTCAGGGGACTTCCATTTACGATAATATGCATCATATTTTTGTAATAACTCTTTTGGATCCAATTTTTTATTTTCTTGAATCGCTTGAATTGCCTTAAGAATTATTTCTGTTTGAAGAAGTTGGAACTCTTGGGTTTTAAGGTCATTTGTTGTGAGGTATCTATGAGTAATTTCGTTAGATTTAAGAATATCCATCGTATTGATATTGTAAATATCCATAAAATAACCAATAATAAACGCCACGAATAGTAAAAGAGGAAAAGCAAGTATTAATATCCAAAAGGTAATCTCAAATGCGAGAGAAATTAATGAAATAGCACTTATTGTTGAAACTGCTATGGAATAATAAGACTGTCCCATCTTCAAACGAGATAATTGCCTACCGAGAAAATCGGCACTCTTTACTCTTTTTATTATTTTAGATTTCCTTAATCTTATCATATTCTTTCTCTTATGTAATTAGATTTTCAATATAATTACTCAAAATAGTAAATGATTTATAAAAAATTTTTATCCAGTTTTAATTTGTTGTTAATCTGCCCTCTTTTAAATTTATAATTTAGAGATAAAAAATATTTATTTTTTTATCAATTTAGTTCTATTATATAAATAATTAAAATCCGAATTGCAAGTATAGGTTAAATTAAATTGACTGAAATGAAATTACCAATTATCATCTCAAAAGAAGATTGCCATAGATGTCATGAATTAAAGGATTGGCTAAAAAAGAACAATGTAGAATATATTGAAAGAGATATTAATGACGAGGAATTTGTGCATCAGCTACTACATGATAATAATTTTCTTATGACATTTTGTGATGAAGATGGCTGTATAGTTAATACTCCCGTTGTTATAATGAAAGGTAAGTATTGGTTCAGAGAACTCTGGGGAGTAGATGGGCTCCGCAAGAAAGAAGCTAAAAAACTATTTGGTGTGAAATAGTTTCTCGATTTTTTTTATTTTCTATTTAAATTCTGCTAATCTTTTAATAACTTTTTTTATTGTTCTTAAACCTTCATCATCGTTTACAACACCTTCTCTTCCCATATCCTTACTCCAAAGAGTAGCACCCAAATTAGCACCAAATGCTCCACCTGAAACGGAAATAATATGATTTTGCTGGTAAAAATCAAGTATTGATCTAATTGCTATTTCACCGCCTCCTGATCTATCACCAGAAACAGCTAGTGCTATCCCATATTTACCCTTAAAGACATTTGGATTTTTAGCAATTAATCCACGACAGCGATCCAATATGGTTTTCATTTGCCCAGATAAATTGCCTTGGAATACTGGAGTTCCAAAAAGTAGAAACTTAGCTTTCTCTAACTTAGGGTAAAGATCTTGCATGTCATCTTGATGAATACATCCCTTTTTTTCACGAATACAATAATCACAATGATTACAAAATTTAATTTCTTTCCCTTTAACAGTCCAATAATCGGTTTCAAAACCAAATTTTTCATTCGCGTATTTAAGAGCATACTGAACAGCAAATTCCGTCCCTTGTTTTCGAGGACTTCCGCAGATTCCTAACAGTAAATTATTAATTTCTACCATATTTATTCATATATCTTTCTTTATTTATTATTAATTATTATATTTCTATAACTTTAATAATCTCAGTACCACTACTATTTACAATGGATACAGCTGAAGTAAGTTTAGCAAGGATAAAAATAAAATTTCCAGAAGACATATGGATTTCGGCAATTTTTAGTAAATTTCATGACGTTCGAATGGAAATAGAACATTTTCTTCCTTATGATTTGGAAGAATCAATAGGCAATTCAATAATAGAAATACAGCATTACAAAATTGAATCAATCATCCCTGAAATACAAAAGCACAGTTCTGTTTTTGAATTTACTATTTTAGAACAAGAAGAAAATCGAATAAAATTTAATGTGAAAACTAAAGATCCATATTTATTATATGCTTTAATCAAATGTGGAGTCCTTGTCAATTTTCCAGTTAGAGTTAGAGATGGTTTTGCTTATTGGAAACTCAT
>JBHLNZ010000031.1:0-35069 GCA_048941015.1 Promethearchaeota archaeon
GAATATTTAAAGAGAGAAAGAACATTAAAAGCATTAGAAAAATCTATTAAACACGCTCAAATTGTTCAAAATTGTGTTAAAGAACTTAATGTTGGATTAAATATCTTGTTAAAAGAGAAAGATCTTCAAAAAGCTCATGATCTTTTGCTTAATGTTGATACATTAGAAGGAGATGCGGACGATTTAAGAAGAGAAATACAAAAAGATATTTCAAGAGGAGAACTAAATCCAACAATTAGACAAAATTTATCTCATCTAATTAAAAGAATGGATGATGTGGCAAATTGTTGTACTGGTGTGGCACGCCGAATTTCTACCATTCCAGTTAAATTTTGGGAACAAAGTAGTGATTTGACAGTAAATTTGATCTTAGAAATGAGTCAAACTACAGTAGAATGTGTCCAATATCTAGATAAAATAGTAATTGATTTACTAGGAGAAAGAAATAGAATTAAAGAATATGCAAAATTAATAAACCAACATGAACATAAAGTTGATCTACTTAATATAAAACTGAGACAAAGTCTACAAGAAACAGACTATAGTATAAATTATTTTACAGCATTTACTGTTGGGAATGTTTTTGACATTCTAGAAGCAATATCTGATTCAATTGAAAGTGTTGCTGATTATATTATGGTTCTATTTACAAGTACAGAAGCACTTTAAAATTTTTAATTGTGATTTAAACAGGTATAGATTTACTTAACAAGAACCTTATTATTACTTCAAAGACCTTTTCAACATTTTCACCTGTTTTAGTTGAACATTCAATATATCCATTAGTTCCTCTTGATCTTGCCATTCTTTTTCCAACTTCAGGCGAAACTTCTCGCTTATAATTAAGATCTAACTTATTTCCAACAACTATTATAGGGAAATGTTCTCCTTCTTCTTGAATAGAGCTAATAATTTTCAACCAATCATCTAAATGTGCTAATGTGTCATAATTAGTAATATCAAACAAAAAAACTCCCGCTTCGGCACCTTTAGCATAAGTTAAGAATTGAACTTTAAAGCGTAATTTATCTTCAAAATGCCATATCTGTAGCTTATATCTCTTCTTATCAACTATTAGATATTTCGCATAAAAATCTACACCCAAACTAGGTGCTTTACTCTCTTGACTGAACACGTTTCTCGCATAATTCTGTAGAAATGTAGACTTTCCAACTCCTTTATCTCCGAAAATTATGATCATAAAAGCCTCATCAAAGTCCGTTCTAATTTTTCCTTCAGCTTTAGGTGCTGGTTTTGAAATAATTTCATCTTTTTTTTTCATAGGTGATAATAATAAATCTTGATCTTGATCAACAGGAATATATCGCAACTTTCTCTTTTTTTTCCATTCCTTAATTGTTTTTGGAATTCCCTTTATTTGTTTAAAAAAATCCTTTATTTGATCAGAAAGTTCCTTTACTTTTTGTTTCACCGTGTTATCACCATTAATCGATGTAACTTAATATAAGAGTTTTAATGAATTTTTCTAAAACAATAAATTTCGCTTCAATTAATATTCTAATTAATCAAAAAATGAGGTTCTTATTTAAATCTATTTAAACTCAAGTAAAAAATTAATAATCATTCACTGTCACTTCTTTTTAATTTTTCTAGGATGATATAACGCTCATTAAGAAATTAAATTTTTATTAAAAATTCTGAAAAGTTGATAGCTAATGATGATTTGTCATTCAAATGATCTTCTGGAGAATTGCTTGCTTACTTGTCCATTTTCTCATATATGCAATCTTCCAAAAATGGAAGATATATGTAATTTTCCAGAATATAAAGTTTGTACAGAATATGAAATTAAATTAAACAGATTAAAATCTACTACAAAAATTTTGTATTAAAAACTCATTTTTTTAGCTTTCTATAAAATATCTGCGTATTTTAATAATATACGAAATTAAGGCTCTAAATTAATAATTTTATGTATAAGAGATCGAAATAATTAAAAAAAGAAGACTTAAAAAAAAATTATAAATCATTTTCAACTAATAACTCGTCTAGGACGATATCCACTTCCATTTCGGAAGATCTAATCTTTTTCACCAACTTTCGTAAGCCATAATCGTTTAAGAATAGTTCTATTACATTTTTGTACAGTCCAGATATATTATCTTTACCCGCCTCGAGGTATATTTCATCTTCTATGCCAATATTGAGAATATCGTATAATCCTTTGACGGATTCCTTAATATTTTCGAAATTTTTTTCAGCTTTTTCAACCATATCCGAAGTAAAATTTGCTTGAACCATATTTTTTACACCTCCTAAGTAACTCATATTGATCAAAGTATTTAAATGTGATCATTTTTCGATCATATCATTAAAAAATCCCATAATCTTCCCTTTCAAAAATGATCATAAAAATTAATAAAAAGAAATAATATCTTAAAAAAAAATAATTCAATTTACTCATATTATTGAAAATGATAATCGAAATTGATAATAATCAGTTAAATTCCAAACATATTTCCAAAAAGTGATCGAAAAAAATAACTTTCCCGTGTCAAATGTTGCTTTTCCAACATTAGTAAAATATTCGTAAAAAGTTAAAGAATAAATTTTCTTAATATTACTGAGAATGATAATAAAATGATCATTTTATACAAAACGAAAAACTTTCATGCAAAGTGTGATTGAAAATAATAAATTTTTGATTGTAAGATCAATCTTTTTGATCACCAATAGAATAATTTATAGTCGGATAATTAAGTCGTTTTTTTCTAAAAAAAATCTAAAAAAAATTTGGGTATTGGTTTATTTAAAAAGGTAATTAAAGGGTTTTGAAATTAATTAATAAAAAAATAAGGATTAGTGGAGATATATTCACAAATTATAAAACTATAAAAGCAAAAATATAAATTAATGTAATTAAATTAAAAATGAAATAAATTAATATAACTTCAGATAATGAAGAAAATATATTTTATAATTATATCTCTTATAATTATATCCATTCTCGCAGAAGTAATATTGTTCATCATTTCTTTTTTTTTATCCTCTCCTTGGCAAAGGGAAATGATGTTTGTCATAATGATTGCAATACCTATTGCAATACCTATATTAATAATTATTTCACCTATCTACCTATCTTTCTTTAGGGCCAAAGGTTTTGAACCCAAATATCCAGAAATGATAGCACCTTCGGCTACGATGAAACAATTTTTGCAAGCTCAACCCTATATTTGTCAAGAATGTGAAGAATTTACTACCACCTTTAGAGATATATGTGAAAATTGTGGTGCAAAAAATACTCTCAGAAGTTCCACCAAAATGGATTATAAAAGCTATATTCTTAAAAAAAACTCCTAATTATCTTCTTATTTTAATCAGTTTTTAATTAAACAAAAATAAAAAAAATGTTAATAAAAAATTTGGATTTATTAGATTCTGCTTACTCTGTTAAGATTCATCCTTTTAACTTATTCAGCTTCCAATGAAACCAGAGATCTCCAAGCAATTGAACTGTTCCGGGGATTAAAGCAAAATAAGTACCCAGAATGATATATATTATCGATATCACGATAAACCATATTATTGCGCTTCTTAGAAATGGAGTTATCGGATCTCTGCTAGGCAATGGATATAATAGAATTATGCTAAGAACATTTATTGCAATTACAATATACATAGAGATGGTTGCATCAAATCGAAAGCTCTCGGGAAGGAATATATTCCATATAATTGCTAAGATTATCGCTAAAATATTAGTTAGAGCGATCCATATCATAAAAACTGGTATAAAGCTTTTATTGCCAGTGTCATAGTATCGAAATTTTTTTTCGATATAAGTGATAATGTTCGATCATCATTGAGCAAATCATTTAAAAGAAATATGCTTATTATGGGTTAGATCATGAATAATAATCAAAAAGTCCCAATAAGATACGGAGATTGGTATTCCGAAGAACTTTTTGAAATATACCTTAAGGGAATGGTAGAATTAGATGATATTTTAGAAATTTTAGATTATGAACGAATTCAGAATCAAGCTGAATTATATAATTTTTTAAATTTATTGTTAACAAATAATTTCCCTCATTATTGCTATAACCAAAATTGTAAAAAAAAGCTTTATTTTTCTAACACTTTTAATTATGCTAAAGAGTCTCAAAAACTATCATTAGAAGAATTTGTAAGGATTTGGATTACTCCACACAATTTACACATATATAAAAAATGGAAGATATCCATTCCCTTTTTCTGTTGTGATTGCTATAAAAAGAGATTTCCATTAAAAAAGTAAACTGGAATGTAAGAAATTAATCTGCTAATTTTTCTTTAATTTGTACCACTAATTTTTCAGCTTCTTCAGAGTCAGTAATAAATTCAATTTCATCGGGTGAACTTATTCCCACTCCGAGTTCAACAGCTCTTTTGATCTGTGCTTGCTCAAATATCGGTCCTTTGGATACTTCAGGGGTTGTCCCAAGAATCCGTAAAATCGCAACTCCTACAGCATCAATGGTAACTTTATCTGTCCCTGCAATAAATATATTTGCTTCTTTTCGAGTTCCTTCCATTGGGCCTCTATCTACAAAGGCAATAATACCGTCCATAATAATTAAATCAGGTTTATATACCGCATTAATTTCAGCAATCATTTCCCTTTGGTTTCTAGATGAATGGAGTTCACTCATAAACTTCTTTGGGACTAATGCTACTGCATTTTTTAATGACATTGTAAAGTGACCCCCATACATATGGGTTTTTAAACAGCAAGTTTCAACAATACATTCAGCATCATTATATATTTTGGGAAATTGAAAGCCATTTTTCCAATGATTACCTTCTGGATCTTTAAGGATAAAATCTTCATTAGGCGCATTGGATAGATTTACTATCTTAAAATCTAATTCTTCTGCTAATTTGAATAATCCCTTTTGCTTAAAAACTTTATCTGTATCAGCAGGACCACTTCTCTCTGCTATAGTAATAGACTTAGCACCCATTTCCTTTAATTTTAATATAATTTGTCTTACCGTTTCCATAGAACTTGAAGCTGGTGGAGGATCAGCTGTATTAAAATTCGGTTTAAATATTACATTCTTACCTTTAAATGGATTAATTTTCAATAATTCAAAGGATTTAATTACTCCATATACCCGATCAGTGGTAAAAATAACAGCTACTTTCGTCAAAATTATCACCTTAAAGTAATTATTATTATCTACTTAAAAAATTAAAATTTGTTGATTATAGAAAATAATTATTTAGAAAAGAAAATATTCATACATATTCAATAGTAGCGGGAGGTTTTGGAGTAATATCATAATAAATATTTTGAGTATCTCGAATTTTTATTAATTCATTCTTAATTCTATCTAATAGTTCAAATGGTAAATTCGTTACACTTGCTGTTCTTGCATCAATACTATTTATTGCTCTAATTACTATATCATATTTACCCTCAGAAGAACTATATAGTTCATAAAATAAACGAGCATAACCCTTTATTTTGGAAGCAATATCTGTAAGTTTTTTATAATCCCATTGTCCCTTTACTATCAATGGATACTCATAAGATCTTTTCCCATCTATCAAACCTGTCACTTTTTTATTTAAGATGTTCTCAGAAATAGCAGCGAAAGCTTGAAACGGTTCTTGTTCAATATTATAATTGATTATCATAGATTTACCATAATTCTTAATATAATAATCATCAATGAGTGTTTCAACAATATCATGAACTTTCTTTTCGAATTCCAGGTTTTTCTTAGTAACAGCCCCAATTATTCTCGCTGAAAGAGCAGGACCAGGAAAAGCTTTTCTATACACTAATTCTTGAGGTATTTCAAGATATTCAAGAACAGCGCGAACTTCTGGTTTGGTTAAGCTAGCTACAGGCTGAATTGTTGCTTCTACATCATATTCAATTTCCAGATTATGTTGACTTTTAACGAATCCTTGTATATGTTTATTTTTAAGCGATAATTCTTCTTCAATTGACATAGTTTCTTTTAAATCTGTAATTCTGACACCAAAACTTTCTTCAATATCAGGCAAAATAGTTCCATCTGCTAATAAATCGCATTTCTCCTTTTCTATAACTTGACTTATTGTATTTGAATATGCTTTCTTAAATAACTTCCTTTTTACTTCAGCATCTCCTTCTCCTAAAATTTGAGGCAGAAATTCCTTTCTTATATCAAGTATCACTACATCTGGAAAGAATTTTTTAATATAATCTCGCTCTTCTATCCCTCTAATAATTCTCATTAATCCATGGTCAATAAAAACTGGAATAACGTCAATATTTGCTTTTTTAAGAAGAATATAGGTTAATGAGCTATCTACTCCACCAGAAAGAGCACAAAACACTTTTTTATCTTTGGCGTGTTTCTGTAGAAATCGAAATGCAGAATCAACAAATTTTTCAGGCTCCCTGGGGGGATCTATTAATCGATGATTTAGCATAAAAGGAATTAATCTCTTGATTTAAATAAGATTATTTATTAAGTGGTTATTGTTTGAGATTAAATAACGCTAAGCATAAGATTTTATACCAAAAATGAATTAAAAAATATTTGAAAAGGGAATACCCTACAGAAAGTTGGTATTTAAAGAGAAAAAATAGATTTTTTATTCTTTTCGTAATAACGTTGATGATATTCTTCCGCTCTATAAAATTTACCAGCAGGAACAATTTCAGTCACAATAGGTTTTTTATATTTACCAGATTTATCGAGTTTTTCTTTTAATTTAATTGCTGCTAATCTCTGTTCTTCATTATGATAAAATACAGCTGATCGATATTGAGTTCCAATATCCCAGCCTTGACGGTTCAAAGTTGTAGGATTATGAAGGTCCCAAAATCTTTCTAATAATTGCTCATATGAAACAATCGAAGGATCATACGTAATTTGAACTACTTCAGCATGTCCAGTTTTATCAGTACAAACATCCTTATAGGTTGGATTCTCAGTAATTCCTCCAGTATAACCTACTACTGTATCGATTACTCCCTTAACTTTTTGAAATTTAGATTCAACACCCCAAAAACATCCGGCTCCAAATGTCGCTATTTCTGTCATACTACTAGTATTATAAAAATGAGAAATGAAAAATATACTGCTAATTGTTTATAAATAAACTTAATCAAAATCCAATAAAAAAAAATAAGATCATTATAGAGTTTATTTTTTATAAAGACTATCTCTGATTATTTACTATTTAAAAAATGAAATTGAACCACTGTTTGAAATGAAATGAAATTTAAGTATTAAAAATAAAAAATGTACTACATTTTCTTTTTTTCTTCTTCTAATTTTCTTAATTCGAGATGATAAACCTTTCCTACGGTTGTTTTAGGAATTTCATCTATAAATTCTACAAAACGAGGATATTTTTCGAACCCCATGTTTTTTTTTGCCCAATCTATAACATTTTGTTCTGAAACCTTTCCTTTATACTCATTTTTTAATGCAATAAATGCTTTTATGTTCTCTTGTCCATCATCATCAATTATACCTATAACACCACATTCTTGAATTGCTTCATAATTATAGAGTAAATCTTCGACTTCTGCTGGATATACTGAATGACCTTTATATTTGATGAGATTCTTTTGGCGAGCTTTAATAGTAATATAACCTTCTTCATCCATTACAGCTAAATCCCCAGTCCATAACCATCCATCCTTTATAGTATTTTTAGTTTCTTCCTCTCTTTTAAAGTATCCCTTCATCATCTGAGGACCTTTTACTACCAATTCCCCAACTTTGCCAATATCTAAAATTGACCCATCTGGATTACAAATCTTCACTTCTGTACTTGGAAATGGTATCCCCACAGTTCCTGGTTTTGTTTTTCCACTAAAAGGATTAGCTGTGGTTGCAGGAGACATCTCTGTTAAACCGTATGCTTCACGTACTCTAGCGCCACTAATTTCTTCAAACTTTATCCTAACATCTTCAGGTAAAGGAGCTGCTCCACTCAAACAATATTTAATACTAGATAAGTCATGCTCTTTAATGTGTTCATAATTGTTTAAATTATTAAATAAAGCAGCAATACCTGGAAAAATACTTGCTTTCGTCCTTTCAATAACTTCTACCACTTCATGAGCTTCACGTGGATTAAATACACAAGCAATTTTCCATCCCTTATATATTGCGATGTTCATACCTGTTACAAGGTAAATGTGGTAGAATGGTAATGCCCCTAATAAAACTTCATTTCCTTCTTCTGTACCTACAAACCAAGCATCAACTTGAACACAATTTGAAATAATATTTCTATGTGTTAACATAGCACCCTTAGGAAATCCTGTTGTTCCTCCGGTATATTGCAACATCGCAAGGTCGTTGGATTCAACTTTAACTTCAGGAGGATTTGCTTCTGTTTCTCGAATCAAATCTTCAAATGTAGGTTCGCCTCCCATATCAAACTGAGGAGGTGCCATGGGATCAGGTGATAAAAAAGGGGCAAGATTGGTATAAAATTTATGTTTTACTCCTGTTTCTTCAATAATTGGATCCACCATTCCAGAAAATCCTTCCCAGCCTAAATATATTTTTGCTTCGCTGTCATTTAATTGGCGCTTAACTTCTAAACTCTTAAATAACGGAGATAAAGAAGTAACAACTCCACCTAGCTTTAAAGTTGCATAAAAATAAGCTATAAAAGCAGGATTATTAGTATATTGTATTGCTACACAATCCCCTTTTCTTATACCCAACTCATGTAGCTTAGTAGCTGCTCGATAAACTATATTTAATAACTGTGAATATGTAAGCTCAAAGCCCATAAAATCAGTAGCGATATTATTAGGATATCTCTTAACTGTACTTTCTAAAGAATCAATTAAACTAATATTTGGAATTTTAACTTCTTTAGGAACACCTTCAGGCCAAATTTTATAATATCTCTTTTGATCTGACATATATATCGTAAATATTATTTTTTAAGTTATTATATTATCAATTTTTTCGCTTTTATTTTTTTTATTTTCAATCTAATTTTGACTTCAATGAGAATTTTATCATCAAATTCATTTAATTTGATCTGAAGATAATATCATAAAGATAACATTTTTTTTGTTATGCTATTTTAAATTTATAAATCAGAATAAAAATTTCTTAATGGTTTGCTTTTATGGAAAAAGATTTTCGATTTGCAAGGGCAAAAGGGAAGGTATTAATGTTAGGTAATGAAGCTCTTGTCAGAGGCTGCTTAGAAGCAGGAGTCTCATATGTTTCTCAGTATCCTGGAACCCCAACAAGTGATATAGGTGAGTCTTTCCACCAAGTGTTAAATCAGAATCCTGATATGAAAGAATATTTAATACATCAATGGGCTGTTAATGAAGCTGTGGCAACATCAGCATGTGCAGGAGCCGCATGGACAGGGTGCAGATCTCTTAATCCCATGAAGCATGTTGGATTAAATGTGGCAAGTGATGCCCTAAGTGTTATTGCTTTAAATGGACCAAATCCAGGTGGGATGGTTATCTCCGTTGGCTCTGATCCTGGATCACTAGGATCACATCAAGAACAGAATGAACGATTTTATGCGTGGATGCTTCATATTCCGATAATTGAGCCACATAGTCCACAAGAATGCAAGGATTGGGTAAAAATTGCCTTCGATCTCTCAGAACAATATGATTTAATAATGAACCTAAGAACTTCAACAAGAAGTGCTCATTCAAGAGGTTTTGTGGAACTTGAGCCATTAAAAAAAGGTAAAGTAAAAGGGGAATTTATTAGGAACATCCCTAAATTTAATTCATTGCCCCCTCATGCCATAAACAATCATATAAGATTATATGAGAGAATTGAAAAATTAAGATTAGAAATTCCGAAATTAGGATTTAACAAAGAATTTCCAGGAGATAATAAAATAGGGGTAATCACAAGTGGTATGCCATTTGGCTACACTATAGAAGCTCTTAACCAATTGAATTTAAATAGTGTGCCTATCTTGAAACTTGGAATGATTTATCCACTTAATGATATAGAGATTGTTCAGTTTATCCAAAATTTAGAGAAAGTAATTATTATCGAAGAGTTAGAACCTTTTTTAGAGACAAAAATTGCTGAAATTGCTCATAATAATAAAATAAACATTGATATAATTGGACAAAAATATTTTCCAAAATATAATGAATATTCTACAGGATTGATCACAACCTGTTTAGCTAAAATCTTTAAAAAAGAAACAAATGAAACAATTAATAGAGCAATTCACTATTTTAATTCATACAAAGAAATTATTCCTAGTAGGTTTCCAACTTTTTGTGCAGGATGCCCTGAAAGAGCGACACTTTATTCGATTTTAAAAGCAACAAATCACTTGGAAAATACTGTGATTTGTGGAGATATAGGGTGTTATGTAATGTCATTTTTTCCTCCTCAACAATGCAGTGATTTAATAATTTGTATGTCAGGAGGATTAAGCGCAGCTATAGGAATGTCTGAAAAGACTGATCAAAAAGTCCTAGCAATGATTGGAGATTCTACTTTTTTCCATACTGGTATGGCACCATTAGCAGAAGCGGTAGGATACAATTCGAATATTTTACTCATAATTTTTGAAAATTCATGGACCGCAATGACTGGGCATCAAAATGATGTTCTCCGTTATTTAATCAATCAAGGGTTTTCAATCGAAAAAATTTGTAAAGCAATTGGAGTTCCTTGGTTAAAAATTGAAGATTCTTATCACCCAAAACGACTTATAAAAACTATTGAAGAAGCTTTAATAACTAAAGGTTTAAAAGTAATAATAATAAAGAGAGAATGTGGATTACAAGCCCACAGATGGCGTACATCCCAAATAAAAGAACTTAAAGCAAAAGGAGAGAAGATACAAGAAATAATATATCATATTACAGGTTGTCAAGTATGTCATGAATGTAGTCGAATCTTAAGTTGCCCAGCTATTCGAAGGGTTGAGATTGATGGAGTAGAAACTATGCAAATCGATGATGATAGATGCATAAAATGTGGAGTCTGTTATGAAATTTGTCCTAATAAAGCAATACACAAATCTATTATCAATGTATTTGAAACTGAGGTACCATTTCGTGAAATTTAAAGATACAGACATAATAAATGTGGTAATTGCCGGAACGGCAGGACAGGGAGTTATAACCCTTAAGCGATTAATTGAATTTGCTGCTCAACGAGCAGGTGTGGAAAGAATTTTAGGAGCAGAACATCATGGCCTAGCACAGAGGGAGGGTGCAATAACAAGTCATACTCGATATCAAAAGAAACTATTTGAAAATGAGCGCAAAAATATTCAATCTCCTCTTATTTCTTACGGTGATGCTGATTTATATATATGTATGGAACCTGTAGAAGCATTACGGCAAGGAATCTTTGCTTCGAATAAAACTACATTTACTTTGAATTCACATACTATTCCTGGAGTCATGATTACAGCAGATTTAGAAGAATATCCTTCTTTGAAAATAATTGAGGAAATTTTAAAAAAGTACACAGAAGAAATTTATTTTTTAAATGCTACGGAATTATCTTTAGATGTTTTTAATTCAAATCAATATGTCAATATTATAATGCTTGGATTTGCATTAATTACGGAAAAATTACCATTTATTGAAATCGAATATTATGAAGAAGTTATTAAAGAGTGGTTGAGAGATTCTGATAAAAATATAAAAGCACTATACCTTGGTATTGAAAAGGGTAAAAAAATAATTAAAAACAATTCTAATTCTTAATTATAGATATGTCAAATTCAACAAATCAATTATATAATAGGTTAGCTGACTTTCTAATAGAACATCTAAATCGGAACTTTTCAATTATTCTTGAAGCTGGATGCGGCCAAGGTCATTTAACTATCCCCTTTACTAAAAATGATTTTTAAATTTTTAAAATTCAATATCTTGACCAACATCATTTTCAATTGCTCGATCATATACCAATTTTGCTACTGCAACGTCTTGAGCACTAATTCCAACAGACTTAAAAACTGTAATTTGAGAATCAGATGAGCGTCCAGGTTTCTTCCCTATGATAATATCACCTACTGAGATGATATCATCTTCCTTAATTATTCCCTCGTTAATTGGTATGATATAATCACCCGCTTCTGCTAAACATGCTTCTTTCAGGCCAGCAACTAATAAATCTGCCCTCTTAATAATCGTTGAATCAAGTTCTCTAGCATCAGGTGCATGGGCTCCAATCGAAGAGATATGTGTACCCTTGATTACTTTCTCACCAGCAAATACAGGAGTTGTACTAGTTGTAGCAGCTACTATAATATCTACATTCCTAAGTAATTCATCACCAGATTCCATGATCTTAACATCTATACCTAATTCTTTTTCAATCTCTAACTTAAAGGATTTAGAAGCAACACTATCCAAATCAAAGACATTACAAATTTCAAGTTTTTGATTCAGTGCCCAATAAGTTCCTACTACTTGTTTTTTAGCTTGAACTCCTGCACTATATATACTCATAACATTACTATCTTTTCTTGCTAAATATTTAACACCCACTCCGGTTGCAGCTCCAGTACGCATTGCAGTAATCATGCTTCCATCCATAATTCCAACAATATCTCCAGTATTTATATCCTGGATCATAATTTTAGCCAATACTGTAGGCATATTATACATTTCAGGATTTTTTTTATAAACTGATACGATTTTGGTGGCAAGAGCATTCATCTCTCCCCCAATTATACCAGGCATAACTAATGTTAAGCCTGGTGCGGGATCGGTGATAGAAATCCTTTGAGGAACGAAGGCAGTCCCTAATGATAATTGTTTATAAGCCTCTTCTACATATTTCAGAGCATCTTCCATATTTAATAATTTTTCAACATTTGATTTTGTTAAAATACGAACCATAATGTCAATTATCTCCAATTATATTTAAAGCTAATAATTAAAAGACTAACAGTTACAATCAATACAAAATGGAATATACAATGAGAATATCAATATTATTTAAAAAAAGCTAACCTGCTGTTCTTTTTATAACATCTACCAATCCTTTTTTATGAAGTTTTTCTAGCATTTTCTCTACATCTTCCTCAGATTTCTGTGAGATTTCAGCACATTCTTGTACGGAATTCATACCATCACATACTTTAAGGAGTTTGTACTCATCCAAGCTAAGCATTCCTAATTGTACTGCCATAGGGGGAACTTCCTTTATTACAATTGGGATCCTAACTTCTTCCCCTGCAGGTACATTCTTAGCTCCCACCTCCGCCATACTTGGAGATGCTCCAAAGAATGATTTTACACCTGTAATGTCATAGTTATCATTAATATAAATATAGATGGTATGATCTTGACCAGAAATATCGTCAGGATCATCAGGATCAGGATAAGCATTCGAATGCTTTAATTCTTTAGTATATATGCCCATTTTTAAACCATCCCTGATCTCCTTTTTATCGAGCCTTAATGCTACCATATCGGAGCAGATATCACACCATGCATATGCCTCAATTAGCGAAAAATATTTTTTTACCTTATTTTCTGGCATTTTTTTAGATTGAATTTTAGATTGTTAATAAGTTAAATATATTGTTTACTAATATAAATTTTAATTACTTAAGCTTTTTGAAGCGTAACTTTCTAAAAACGAAAATAATTAAAGTCATCAGTTATTCTATTTATCATCTAAATTTGTTATATTTTAGCATTAAAATATGTCAAGCTATAAAAAGAACATTTGTTTCTCATGTGGTCGCCCAATTGCGCCTTACGAAGCAGCAGTTCATTTTCCATGTCCTCAATGTGGGGATGTTACTATATGGAGATGTGAACGCTGCAGAATTCAAGGAAACACTTATCGCTGTCTTCGTTGCGAATTTGTAGGTCCATAAAAATAATAAATTAAAGTGAGATAAATGGGAAAAGAATTTGTTGCTTTAATAGACGTAATTCCTGAAGATCTTGAAGTTGATTTTGAGCAATTTGTTAATAAAATTAAGAATGTTTTACCTGATCCTTGTACCGTTGAACGGTATGATATTATGCCCGTAGCTTTTGGACTTAAAAAAATGAGATTACGTATAAGATATCCCGAAGAATGGGGTGGTACTGATAAAGTAGAAGAATTCATTGGACAAGTTGATGGTATTCAAGGTATAGAAGGAATAGCTTTTTCAAAAGCTTAAAAAATGATATTTAAATCAACTAATTAAAGTTCAAAAACTGGAGTTTTAATCAATTAAAGAAAAAGTTTTAATCATTTTTTATCCTTTTCTTTATACTTTTCATTAATGCTTATTTTATATTTTATCCATTCACGTACATCTTTTTTTATTAAATTTTCAATTAAGGGTATTGATTGTAAATCAAATTTATCTTTATAATGATTTGTAAAGCTTTCTAATATTGTATGTGCTTGATCAATTTTATTTGATTCAATTAAAACGTCGTAAATTTTATTAATTTTTGCCCCTGCTTCTTCAATTTCAGATATAAAATATTTCTTTTGTACTCTTTCAGCAATTTTCTCCATAAAATCTTTTTGCTCTTCAATATGATGATCTATATTATTTTTTATTGCTAATCTAATTACCTTTTCTGAATAGGAAATAGCTTCATCAAAATTTCCATTTAAAAGGCTATTTTCAGCCTTTATTTTAAATTCCATTATCTCCGAAATAGTATCCAATTGCGGATTTTTAATTTGGATATTTCCTTCCTCTTTTTCGAAATTCTTTCTAGATCTTTCTTTTTTTTTTAATTTTTTCTTCATTCGGAATTACTATTTTAATCTTATAAATATATAAATAACTTTAATCCTCTAAAATTACAATCAAAGTTTTCTTATTTAATTGTTAATTTTTTGAAAAATTAGTTACTTTTTACTAATTAAAAATTCTAATATGTTAGACAATCCTTTTGAAAAATTTATCTAATTCCTTAAATGAAATAAATCTTAACGTAGGTCTTCCATGAGCGCAATGATAAGGATCTTTACATTTAGATAAATCAACTAGTAATTTCCTTATATCTTTAATTGATAAATCATCTCCTCCACGAATACTTTTATGACAAGATAAATAATTTATTATCTCCTCTTTTGCATCTCCAAAACTTTTATCCTTACCGATATTTGTAATATCACTAATGATCTCCTTTATTATGTCAATATTAGGAAGTTTTTCAATAATCGTGGGAATTTCTCTTAAAATGAAAGTATTACCTCCAAAATGCTCAAAAATGAATCCTAACTTTCTTATCTCACCTAAATTTGCTTCAAGAAAAAATTTTACACTTGGAGAAACCTCAATTTTTAAAGGACTTATTAGTCGCTGTCTATTGATTTTCAATTTATTGTAAAGTTCATAAAAATATTCTTTATTTATTCGTTCTGAAGCTGCGTGTTGATCTAAAATGTAAATTCCTGTCTCATCGTATTCATTAATTCCTTCTAATACTATATAAGTTTTATTGCTTAATTGACCAGTATAAGAAATCATTCGTATTTTTGGAAAATGTTCTGCAGAAATGAACTTTTGTCGGATTAATGTTTCTAATTTTGGCTTTACATCAATCTTTTCTTTCAGAGCATGATCGGCTAAATTAAGTTGTATAGTATTATTAGATAACTCTACTTTCTGAAAAATTGGTTCTTTCTCTTCTTTTTCTTGATTTACTTCAGTTGTAAAGTTTAATTCTTTTATCTTTTCGATATCTTCTATTTCTACAAAATCTTCTCCTTCATAACTACTGATTTTTAATTCAGTATATTTATCTTCTTTCTCTATAAATTTCTCTTGTACAAATCCACGAATAATGTTATAGACTTTATTATAGATAGTTTCTTCATCTTCAAATCTAATATGCAATTTCTTCGGATGAACATTAAAATCTACTACGGAGGGGTCAACTTCTAGATATAAAATAAAGAATGGGAATTTCCCTATCATCAAAATACCTTTGAATGCCTCTTGAACCGCTCTATACAATAGATCACTAATAATATATCTCTTATTAATAAAAATACTTGATATGGATCTATTTTTGCTTGAAATCTCGCTATGACCAATTAAACCATATAATTTAAAACCTTTTTCTCTAAACTCAACATATTCCATGAATTTCGCAACTTTTTTTCCATATATATGAAAAACTGTTGTTTTTAAATCGTTGGAACCAGGACAATTAAGAATATCAAGATCATTATGACGATATATAAAATGGAGATTCGGATTTGCTAAAGCATACCGTTGTATTATATCAGTAATATGACCAAGTTCAGTGGTATCTTTCTTCAAAAATTTCTGTCTTGCAGGTAAATTATAAAAAATATTTTTTACTTTAATATCAGTACCTATAGGAATATAAATCTCATTTTTTTCTTTAATTCTTCCACCTTCTATAATTAATCTGATACCAACTTCATTTTCCTTTGTCCTTGAAATTATTTCAACTTGACTTACTGCAGCAATACTCGCTAAAGCTTCTCCTCTAAATCCTAAAGTTGAGAGGGTTTCTAAATCTTCAATACTTTTTATTTTACTGCTTGTATGCCTTTCAAAAGCAATTTCGATTTCATCCGGAGCAATTCCCTCACCATCATCAATTACTTGAATAAGTTGTTTTCCAGCTTTTTTAGTTAAGATCCTAATCTCTTTTGCTCCAGCATCAATACTATTTTCTATCAATTCTTTTACTACATTGGAAGGTCTTTCGACTACTTCACCTGCAGCAATTTTTTCTGCATCTCTTATCTTTTGAATCTTAGAACGTTTCAATTTAGTACCAATTTCTAATAAATTGTTTCAATAATTAATTAATTTTATTAGGTTAATATATTTCACATAAACACTTAATTTAAAATACTACTCTATTAAAGTTTAAATAAATTCTTACTATCATTATTGGAAATGATTCGATTTAATATTTTTGAAACAAAAAAAGAGTTAGGAAAAGCAGCAGCAGACAAAGCTGCTGAAATTTTACAGAACTCTATAAAAAAGAATAATCAAGCAAGTTTTATAGCAGCAACAGGATCCTCACAGTTTGAATTTCTTGAAGAACTTTGCAAACATCAAGAAATTGATTGGAATAAAACAAAAATGTTCCATTTAGATGAATATCTCGGAATATCCGCAAATCATCCCGCAAGTTTTAGAAATTATTTAAGAGAAAGAATTGTAGAGAAAGTAAAACCCGGAAAAGTATACTTTATAGAAACAGATGCTCGAGATCCTGTTGAAGAATGTGAGAGACTTAATAATTTAATTTCAAAAAAAGTGATTGATATAGCTTTTGTTGGAATAGGAGAAAATGGACATCTAGCATTTAACGACCCTCCAGCAGATTTTATAACAAAAAATCCTTTTATTATCGTTGACTTAGATGAGAGATGTCGAAAACAGCAAATAGGGGAAGGTTGGTTTAAGACTCTCGAGGAAGTACCACTAAAAGCTATAACTATGTCCATAAATGAGATGTTAAGAGTTAAAACTATTCTCTGTATTTGTCCCGATGAAAGAAAAGCAGAAGCAGTTAAGAATTGTTTATCTGTTAATGCAATTATTTCGCCTCAATATCCTGCTTCGATATTAAGGAAACATCCTAGAGTTCATTGCTATTTAGATAAATATTCCGCTTCTTTATTATAAAAAGACTTAATTATTTAATTTTTCTTTTAATTCAATGATTCTTTTCATAGCTTCAACTGGAGTTAAAGAGTCAAGATCTATCCCTTTTAATATATCTACTAATTCTTTAACACTATCATCATATACTTTTTCTTTAATTATCGAAGGTTTGAAAAATGTAGTTTGAACCTGTTTCTTTTTACTTTTTTTAACTTCTTTGTGTACTCTGACGTCTTGTTCATAAGTTTGTGTAATTTGTGCTTTCAACTTTTCAATTTCAAAAGCTTTTTTTCCAAGTTCTTTTTCTCTTTCAATAATTTCTTCTTCACATCTATTTAATTCCCGATGTTTGCTTTCTAATTCTAGATTTACCTTTTCTAATTCTCGAATCTTTTCATTAATTATTTTGTCATAAAATTTTCCCGAAGTCTTCTCTTCTCCATTTTTTTTAACTGTTGCTTTAAAAGGGTCCTTCTCTTCGATTTGCTCTAATATCTCAAAAGCTCTGATGATGACATCATCAGGAATTCCAGCTAATTTTGCAACATGAATCCCATACGACTTATCAGTACTTCCAGATCGCAATTTTCTAACGAAATTAATAGAGCCATCTTCATTTTCTATTATATCAAGATGATAATTTTTAACTCTCGGTAAAATGATCTCTGTAAGTTGGTGATAATGAGTACTAAATAGTGTTTTTGCTTTTAAATCATGTAGCTTCTCTAATGTTGCCATTGCTATACTTTGACCATCACTAGTACTAGTTCCTCTACCAAGCTCATCTATGATTATTAAACTTTTGGGGGTTGCATAATTGAGAATCTTTGCTGTCTCTGTCATTTCAATCATAAATGTACTTAACCTTCTTGCTAAATCGTCAGATGCACCTATCCGAGTAAAAATGTTATCGATTAATCCAAGTGTGGCTGCTTTTGCAGGAACAAAACAACCTGTTTGTGCAATGATACAAATTAATGCCACTTGCCTCAAGTAAGTGCTCTTACCAGCCATATTCGGACCCGTTATTATTAAAATTTGCTCATTTTCAGTATCCATTTCACAATCGTTAGGTATAAACTTATCAGATAAATTAATTCTTTCTACCACTGGATGACGACCATCTTTAATTATTATTTTATTGCCATCATTCATCACTGGTCGGCAATAATTATATAATTCCGAAATCTCGGCGAAATTAGCTAAAACATCTATGTAAGCTAAAAATTTGGCAGTTTCTAAAATATTTGAAGTTTCTTTTCCTACTTTTTCCCTTACAGCACAAAAAACTTCATATTCTAGATCATTGATGTTCTCTTCTGCTTCAACAATTTTTTCTTCCAATCTTTTTAATTCCTTAGTAGTGTATCTTTTAGCATTTTTAAGTGTCTGTCTTTCAATATAATCATCTGGAATATTTGGAATATATTTTAATGTATTCATGGTGATTTGAATATAATATCCAAGAATGTTGTTATGACCGACTTTTAAACCAGAATTTAATTTCCATCTATTTCTTTGTTCTTTTTCATATTCAAGAACATAAGTTTTACCATTATGAAGGATATCTCTTAATTCATCTATTTTTTCGTTAAACCCATTCTTAATTAAATTACCTTCTCTAATAGTTATCGGGGGATCTTCTATAATAGAAGAATCTATTAAACTTCTGATTTCTATAAAATCATAAATTCTTTCTAAGAACTCACATATTTCTGGGATATCAGATTTTTCAAGAATCAATTTGATTTTAGGTATTTTTTCTAAAGAATTTTTTATATTTATTAAATCGCGGGCATTACAACTTCTTGAATAATTAATACGATTTATGAACCTCTCAAGGTCGCCTAAAATTTTTAACTCTTCTCTTAAATCAGATCTAAGAAATACATCATCTTTGAGTTTCTGAACAATGTTCAACCTTTGGTTTATTTCATCTAAATCTAATAATGGCTGTAGAATAATTTTCTTTAATAATCTCGCACCCATTGGGGTGTGTGTCTTATTAAAAATTGAATATAGTGTAGCTTCTTTACCTTTTTCCCAAAGAGAGGATACTAACTCTAAATTTCTCTGAGTAATATAATCCAAATGCAAAATTTTTTCTTCTTGAATAAGATTTATTTTAAAAATATTTGGAATTATGTCTCTTTGAGTCTCCTTTAAAAAAGCTAATAAACCACCAGCAGCCTGAACTGCTAATTCAGTATCTTCTAAACCAAAACTTCTTAAGCTAGAGATACTAAAATGGCGTTTAATAAGATTAGAAGCTTCTTCATAACTAAAACTAGTATCTTCATAAGGCTTGATAAGTGCATCATTTAAGTCAGTAAGCAATAGGAAAAGGCGTTCCTCTTTCTTAAGTTCTGATGGGATAATTACTTCAACAGGATCATACTGTGAGAACATACTAAGTATACTCTCTAATGGATCTCGCTCGCTACTGGAAAATTCAGTTGTTACAAATTCTCCCGTTGATAGATCAGCGAATGAGATACCATAACCTTTTCTTTCCTTAATTATAGAACAAATATAATTATTTTGATTCGATTTGAGCATATCCGATTCGATTATGGTACCTGGAGAGAGAATTCTTACTACTCCCCTTTTAACAATCCTCCCTTTAACTGTTGATGGATCTTCTAATTGGTCGACTAAAACAACTGTTTGCCCCATATTAACTAGATTTTTTAAATAACTTCCTGCGTGATGCGGTATCCCTGCTAGAGGATATGAATCACTTCCCACTTTTCTTTTAGTTAGAGTTATACCTAAAAGTTTTGATACTCGGACTGCATCATCATAAAAAAATTCATAAAAATCTCCCATCCTATAAGCTAATATATGATCAGGGTATTTTTCTTTATATTTTTTCTTGACGCTGAACCAATGTTTCATCATGGGGGTTAGATCTTTTAGATTAAGGTCATCAACAGTCATGATATCACTCACTATTTGTAAAAATTCAACTCTCAGAAATAAATATTACAAGTCTATTAGTTTTCAATAGAAATAAATATGATTTATTATAGTTTTAATAACAGAAATATCTTTTTTAATTACAAGTGTTTTTCTAGCCATATATATAAATCTTGAAAAACTTGAGCTCTTCCCTTTTCGTTCCACAAATCATGAAGGAATCCGTCATACTCTTTATATGTCTTATCTTGACTCTTGACATTATTAAAGAAATTTCTATTTTTCTCTTTATCAACTAGTTTATCATTCCCAGCTTGTTGAATTAATAAGGGACATGTTAAATTTGAAACATTATCAATAGCCCATTTCATAGCATTGTTGATTTCTGCTAAAGTTTTTACAGTTATAGTATCCAATTTATTTTTATCTGCAATTTGCTTCCTTAAGATTTTAAGATCGCTTGTTAATTGCTTTTGATCGATGCTGATTTTTATCAATTTGTTCGGAGCTAATTTTGCAATTGAAGCCGCTAATTTCTTTGCAACCTTTTTATCTACCATTGATTCCAAGAATAATCCTAACGAAGGAGATGAAACAGCAACACCTGGTAAACCAGGATGATCAATTGCGTAAATTATACTAATTAAACCTCCTAATGAATGCCCCATTAAAAAAATTTTTTTATCTTCAGCAATTTTACGTATAAGATCAATAAAAAGAATAATATCTTTTTGAATATGGTCCATACTATCTATATTTCCTGGAAATCCTCCAGCATTTCTTCTGTGTCCTCTCAAATCAAAAGAATATACTGCATATCCATTTTCGGTTAGATATTCTGCAGGCATTTCAAATCTGTCTGAATCTGTAGCTAAATCATGAATCGCAACAATAAATGCCTTCACATTACTGTCGGGTAACCAACACTGATAAAAAAGATTTTTTAATTCTCTTCCCTCAAAGTTTCCAGATTGGCGTTTCATTTATTAATCACTTGAATCTAAAAATAGAAAATATACGATTAAATAATATTAATTAGTTAAAATATTAAAATACTGCTTATAAATTATGAAATTAAATAAGTTTTAAATTATTAGATATACTTCTTACTTAGTAAAAATTATTTTTATCAAAATGCTGTTTTTAAAGGTTTTTATATGAGTGAACAGAACAAAAATGAGGAAATAATTAATATTGTTATCCATGGACGTGGTGGCCAGGGTGCTGTAACAGCATGTGAGATTATTGCTGAAGCAGCATATTTAAGTGGTAATTTTATAGACGTACATGCATACCCCTCATTCGGAGCTGAAAGGAGAGGCGCTCCAATTCAAGCATTTGCCAAATTATCTCGAAAAGAAAAAATCTGGGACCGAGCGCAGATTGAAAATCCAGATATATTAATTATTTTTGATGAGACTGTTCTAACTATGGAAATAGCATCTACCCTTAAAGCTAATGGGATTTTTATCATAAATTCTGAAAAAGAACCTGAGTTTTTTGCAAAAGAATACAACTTTAACGAAGATATAAAAATTATTGTTGCCGATATTAGTGATTTAGCTTTAAAAAAAGACTTAACTATAGATGGGAATCCGGTTATAAATACTCCGATTCTCGGCTTACTTTCAAAAGCTTTGCCTGATTTAAAATTAGACAATTTAGAAAAAGCGGTATTAAATAAAATGGGTGATAAATTAGGCAAACTTAATGTTGAGCTAATTGATGAAGGATATAATTTAGCAAAGATTTTATAAATTAAACCAATTATTCAATTGGTAATTTCACAACAAACTTGCTTCCTTTGTATCTTCCTTCTGATTCTGCTCTAATTTCTCCCTTATGTAAATCAATGATCTCTTTTGTTATATATAAACCTAAACCAGATCCTTGAATATCTAAAAATTCATAACCCTCACCATATCTTTCAATTTTTCCGAATCTGGTAAATAAAACATCCATTTCTTCTTTAGTTAGACCTATTCCGTTG
Source organism: Promethearchaeota archaeon (assembly GCA_048941015.1). Lineage (GTDB taxonomy): Archaea > Asgardarchaeota > Lokiarchaeia > Sigyniarchaeales > SOKP01 > SOKP01. The sequence continues at coordinate 22,478 of JBHLNZ010000031.1, forward strand.
TCAATAACAGAAAATTCTGCCCATTTCTTTGTTTTTTTTAAAATAATGTTAATTTCACTCTCCGGGGGAGAATTTTTAATCGCATTGGATAATAAATTAAGAATCACTTGCTCAATTCTAATTCTATCAATATATATGGTTAAAGCCTCAGGAAGCTCAAGTATAATATTAACTTTTCTTGATTTAACTAAATATATCATCTCTTTTGCACTTTTTCTTATAATTTCACTTAAATCCTCCGGTTTTTTATTTAATTGGAGTCTATCATATTCAATTCTCGTAATATCAATTAGATTATCTACTAAATATCTTAGTCTTTTTCCTCCTTTTTCAATTAATTGTATAATCTCTAGCATTTCTTGATTAAATTTATCTTTAAATAACGTTAAAAGAAGTTCTGCCCCTCCACTTACAGAAACCAGTGGTGTTTTGAGTTCATGGGATACTCGAGATATAAGATTCTTCCTTATAGTATCTAACTCTTTTAACTTTCTTATCTCTTCAGTAACGAGAAAATCTGCTTCTTTTCTCTGGGTAATGTCAGTAAATATTGCTTGTACATATACATTATCATCTATTCTAATTAAGGAAGCTTGTAAATTAGTCCAAATCAGACTTTCATTTTTCTTATATACTTGAACATCCACTCGATGAACTTTTTCTCCCTTTACGAACTTTTTGAATAAATTAAGTATTGTTGGTAAACTATTTGGATGTATAATATTAAGATCTCTAAAATTGTTCCCGATCAATTCTTCTCTACTATATCCTATAATATTCTCTGTTGTTGGATTACAATCAATAATAATTCCTTTGGAGTCTAATATAACAATTGCAAATGGAGTATTTTCAAACAATCCACGGAATTTTTGTTCCGATTCCTTTAATTTTTTTTCTAAATTTATGTTCTCAGTTACATCTATAAATGTTCCATCAATTCTTATTGGCCAACCCTCTTCGTTTCTTATCAAATGTGAATTTAATTCGACGACAACTTTTTCACCCTTTTTGGTAAGAGCATTACAGATATAATTTCGTGCTACCCCTTCCTTAACGATAAGATTTAGATATTCATTTCTATCTTCAGGTACTTGCCAAAAATCCGTAACATTTTTTCCTCTCAAATCTTCCGAAGGATCGTATCCCAGTATTATATTATGAGCAGTATTATGATTTAGCATTTTGCCTTCTAATGTAACTTGATAAAATCCTACATCTAAATTTTCAATTAAATTTCGATATTTGATTTCAGATTCCTTTAAATTTTCCACTGCTATTTTCCTCTCTGTAATATCTTCTGTATTAACGATTACTAAGTCAGGTTCAACAGAGACATAATTTACAGAAAGAAATTTCTCTTGATCTGAAATTCTAAATCTATAACACATCTCTCGTGTTATATGGAGTTTTTCATCAATACAACGATTAAGATCTTCTAAAATATCAGGTCGATCTCGATATAATTCGGATGCTTTAATTCCTATATAATTTTTTACATTTCCATTAGTTATTTTCTCCGCAGCATTATTGAAATCAACTAATATAAAGTTTTTATCAACCTTTTTCCATGTATAGGTAGGTATAGGACCCTCTTTATAAATTACTTTAAACATCTCTCCAGAATCTTTAACTTTCTGACCTGCTTTCTTCCTCTCGGTTATATTAACTCCAATTCCTAAAATTGCATAAATTTTTCCTTCTTTTTCTAAAGGAATACCATAGGTTTCTATATAAATATAATTACCATCTTTTGCCTTGATTTTATATTCACTACGCTTAGATTGTTTACCTTTAGTATAAATCTCTTTTGTAACTTCAAATGCTTTTTTTAAATTGTCTTCATCAACTAAATCCATAAAGGAAATTTGAGGTATTTCCTCTCTCTCATATCCTAAGGTTAATAATGTTATATCATTAGCGTCCAAGAAATTCCCTTTTAAGTCATTTACATAAATTAAATCTAAAGAATGTTCGAAAAGATCGTGGAACCTTTCTCGTATCTCTTCTTTATTATACTCCATAATATTAACTCCAAATATCCTCTTTAGTCTAAAACTAATACCTTTCTAAAAAAATTATGAAACTCTTCAATATTTATTTCTTTCTTAAAGGAAAATCAAAAATTTATGAAAATAAATATAAATATGCAAGATTGGAACATTAAAAAATTCTAAAAGAATTACAACTTTTAATGTCTATTTTCCTTAAATCCTTATGTAAATTAATAGCAACAGTTTTATGTCAAAGGTTCTTAATTTTTATATTAACTCGTAATCATTGGTTTATGTGAAAACTATGACAGATACTAAAAAAGATTATCAAAAAATTCTGGGATCAGTCCAAAAACCAGTTAAAGGAGAAGCCGGAAAAACTGGTACATGGAGCTCAAAAAAACCTATAATTGATTTAAGTAAATGTATACCTGCTAAATCTGGGAAACCTAGTTGTTTTAATTGTTGGCTCTACTGTCCTGAGGCTGTTGTATCACGTACCATACCCCCAGAAATTGATTATGATTATTGTAAGGGCTGTGGAATTTGTATGGAAGAGTGTCCTGTCAGAGCAATTACTATGGTAGAGGTAAAAACAGAATGACAGTTTCAGAAACTAATCAAGAAAAAGTAAATAAAAAGACCAAAATTTTAACAGGAAATCATGCTGCTGCATGGGCTTTTAGACATGCCAGAGTTGGAGTTGTATCCGCATATCCTATAACTCCACAGAGTCCAGTTGTCGAAAAAGTAGCTGAATTTATAGCTAAAGGAAAGTTAAACGCAAGATTTGTAAAAGTTGAGTCCGAACACTCTGCATTAGCTGTTTGTTGCGCAGCCTCTGCAACAGGATCAAGAGTAGGGACTGCTACTGCCTCTCATGGATTAATGTTAATGTATGAAATGCTCCCTTGGGCTTCAGGAAACAGATTACCTATTGTAATTAATTTAGCTACGCGTTCTCTTGGAGCTCCATGGTCTGTTTGGACAGATCATTCCGATTTTATTACAATAAGGGATGTAGGTTGGATTCAGCTAATGTGTGAAACAAATCAAGAAATTTATGATACAAATATTCAAGCTTTTAAAATTGCTGAGGATGAAAGAGCATTTCTGCCGACAATAGTGGGATATGATGGTTATATTTTATCTCATACTATGATGCCTGTTATATTAGAAAATGAAAAAGAAATTGATGAGTTTTTACCTCCGCTAAAACATCATATAAACCTTTCTAATGTTTCAGTGGTAAAAGGTGTTGATCCCGTAACAACCCCTCACTTAATAGATAGAGGAAAAGAAGGAATCGTTCCAGGATATTATGAATACAGATATTCTTTGCAAAAAGCACTAGAAAATTCAATAAATCTAATTAAAGAAGTTCATGACCAATATGCTGAGAAGTTTGGAAGATCCTATGGTAATGGTATTTTTAAAGCCATAGAAACTAAAGATGCTGACATAATTATTTATGCTATGGGATCAGTTGCTTCTCAAGCGAGAGTAGCGATCAAAAACCTTAGAAAAGATGGAATTAAAGTAGGTTTAGTAAGCTTAAAAACATTTCGGCCTTATCCAGCGGCAATATTAAGAGATTTCTTCCAAGATCATCGATTAATTGTAGTTTTTGATCGAGAAATTGGTTATGGCTATGAAGGAGTATTATGTTATGAATTAAAATCGGCTCTTTATAGATTAAAAAATTCTCCATTTATTAAAGGATTTATTGTGGGACTCGGTGGGAGAGATGTTACAAATCAGCATATAATAGATGGAGTTAAGAAAGCTATAGAACAAGAGAAAACTGGTGAGATTTCTCAAAATACGGAATTCTTAGGTTTGAGATTAAATGAGTTGGAAAATTATGATGAACATAAGTACTTTAAGGAGGATGATTAAGAATGGTAAAAGTTACGGACTTGCCAGAAGAAGAATTCATTTATCCTGGCACTAGAGCATGCGCAGGATGTTCAATGGCTTTAATTTATAGAATTGCTCTTAAAGCATTGGGTCCAAATACAATAATCACAGTACCTGCATCTTGTTTAACTGTATTACACGGGATGCAGGGATTTTGTACTACTAAAGTGTCTGTTTATCATACTCCATTTGCAACTACCGGAGCTTCTGCTTCGGGTATAGTTGCTTCTTTAGAGGATAAGGGTTTAGCAGAAGATATTAATGTAGTAGCATTTGCTGGAGATGGGGGTACTGTTGATATAGGAATACAAGCACTAAGTGGAGCTGTCGAAAGAAGAACCAATTTTATCTATGCTTGCTACGATAATGAGGCATATATGAACACTGGTGTACAAAGAAGTGGCTCAACACCCCTCGGAGTTAAAACAACTACTACTCCTGAAGGAAAATTTGGACATAAAAAAAATATGCCCAAAATATTAGAGGCTCATGGCATTCCATATGTTGCAACTGCAATATCATCATATCCACTTGATTTGTATAGTAAGTTTGAAAAAGCTAAAAGCATATTTGGTCCAAAATATATTCATATTTTAGCCCCTTGTCCTCCGGGTTGGAATTACGACCCAAAAGACTCAATTGAGATTGGTAGACTCGCAGTACAAACAGGATTTTGGCCATTATATGAGGTAATTCGGGGAGAATTTATCTTATCTAATGATAGTAAAAGATTTTTAGATTCATCTAAAAGAAAACCTATTGAAGAATATCTTAATGCTCAAAAAAGATTTAAAAATCTTAATGAAGAACAAATCCAAGAGTATAAAAATTATATTAACGATTTATGGATTGATATTAAAGAACGAATCTCAAAATAATTTCCTCTCAAAAAATCTTAAAAAAATATCCTTATCTTATTTTTAACTGTTTAAACACATCTAAAAACAAACAGAAAATATTAAAAATTACTCTAATTTAAAATTAAATGAAGATTAATGATTAGAACTTATATTTTTGATGATATAAGGAATAACTGGATAGAGGAAAATGAAAATTTATTACTTTATGACATATGTGCATTTTTAGATGAAGAAAATGAAAAGATTTATTTATGGAAAGGATCAAAAACTAGAAAAGATAAATTTCAGAGAAGTTATAAATCAATTTCAAAAATTGTATCAGATACTAATAAGAATTTTCAAATTATAACATTAAAAGAAAATCTACCCGATTTTGTTAAAAAAAGAGTAGAAAGCATGCTGGAAAATGCAATCAGAGAAGAGCAGTTCGAGAAGTATAAATTTTCAAAATTTACTACAATTAGATTATATTTTCTTTTTTTATTAATTGCAATAATACTTCCGCTAATTTCTATCATAAATTTAAGCTCTTTCTTATTTTGGGATATAAATGGTGATAATTTCGTTATCGCAGCAAAAAATTATCGAAGTTGGCTTAACATATCTTACATCTTAATGGTAATTACTTTAATATTGTTTATTTTTTGCTTAATCATCGGAATTTATGAAAGTGAAGATCAAGTCATTATTTTTTCGATAATTGGATTAATAGTTTGTATTGGTATAGTTATATATTTACAAGAAGGCATTTTCTTATTCTTATTTCAAGAAGGATTTACATCTTCAATTTATTTGGTTAAAAAAGTAGATCTAATAATATTTCTCATCCTCAATATAATTGGTGTAACCATTCTTGAAGCGCCTAATTTTTTAAAAATATTGTTTTTCATCAAAACTTATAGGAAATATCTTTTTTAATATATTAAATCTATTAATAATTATATTTCCAATTCAAAAGTATTAAATTTCATAAATCAATTCGTATTAGGATAATGACAGAAGCCGCTAAAATACTTCCTACATTAGAAAAAGAAGACTTAAGAATTCTGATGGCAATTGAAGTAGGAATGAAGCGTTCTGAATATGTTAAATTACACGATATCAAATTTTATGCTCGTTATCCGATGGAAGAGACTTTATTTAGATTAAAAAGAGTTCATAAAAATGACTTAATTATTAGAGAAACATCCTTCGAAGTGGGATATACATTAAATTCAATAGGCTATGATGTATTAGCCCTACACAGCTTAGTGGAAAGAAGCATAATAAGCCAACTGGGACCCCTTATAGGAAAAGGAAAGGAGTCTGATGTGTATAGTTGTATGGATGATAATCAAAATATCTATGCGTTAAAAATTTACAGAATTGGTAGAACAAGCTTTAAAAATATTAAACGACTTCGAAGTTTTGTTGGTGAAAGGACCCATTTATCTTGGCTGTACGTTAATAGACTTGCTGCTAAAAAGGAATTTAATGCTTTAAAAAGGATATACAAATTAAAATTGAATACTCCCAAACCAATAGCTTTCAATCGGCATGCTATAGTTATGTCTTATTTAAGAGGTAAAGAATTGGCACATTTTGTAGATATAAAATACCCAGAGAAAATTTTTAATAAAATCATCAAACAAATGAAACAAATCTTTCAAAAAGCAAAAATGATCCATGGAGACTTAGGTGAATTCAATATAATTTTAGATGAAAAAGGAAACATTTTAATAATTGATTGGTTACAATGGGTACCGTCAAATCATCCTAATGCAAGATCCTTATTAGAAAGAGATATCAATAATATTTGTAATTATTTCTATAAAAAATATAATATCGATAGTAAACCAAAAGAAATAATTAAAAATTTTTATAAATAGGATTTTTAAACTGATCCCTTTAAAACGGTTCCTTGAATTAAATAATCTTCCATATTTTCAATTGATTTAACTTCCAAATCTTTTATATAACTCTTTACAATCTTTATAAACTTCTTTGGATTCAGGTTTTTTTTTAAAATACTAATTTTAAATTGAGTTCCATTCTTCGCTATCCTCATTAATTCATTCACCCCTACTTTTAGATTTCCTAAATTCTGTAATGATGTAAATGAAACAATAGAATTGAAAACATTAGACCTTAGAGGCATATATTCAAGATCAGAAAGTATTAAATTTAGGTTCACGTTGATCTGTAATTTTTCTAATTTTTTTTGAAATTCTTTTAACATCATCCAAGAGATGTCCGTACCTATATAAGAAAGCGTTTTATTTTGTTCTTTTTCGAATAAAATATATTCAAATAATAATCCTGTTCCACAGCCAGCGTCAATCATGGTTTTATATTCATAATTAAAATCTTTTAAAATTAAATCAAATTTCTGCATTTGAATTTTTTCATATCTTTTATCATAAAAAGAAGATGTAGAGTTATAATCTTCAATTATTTTCTTCTTTTTAGCAGAGCCTTTTTTAATAAGTGGCAAAAAAATTACCAATAAATTTAAGCTATTATTGGATATGATTATTATCGATAAAAAGGTTTTAATTCAAAAAAGTTTTTCTTTAAATTATCTTTTTTAAAAATATATTAATTATTTTTCTTGTAAAGGTTAAAAAATGTTAAATAAAAACAATAATATTTCAAAATCAAAAAATCCATTAACTATTCTTCAAAACGCCCAAAACTCAATGATCGTATTAAGACTAAAAGATGGAACTGAATATAAAGGTTTATTGAAGGAAATCGATGCTTATATGAATATGATTCTAGAAAATGCTATTGAAATCATGGACGGAAGCCCTGTGGCGAAATACAACGAGATTTTCATTCGTGGGAATAATTTACTCTTTATAAAACCTGATGCTTCTCAGATTATGTAAATAATTTTGAAAGAATCTTTCAAATTGAAGATCAAAAATAAATCTTCCTCTAATTATTCAATAGTAGGTTACGGAACGTTTATTACACGAGGGTATTGGAAAGATAAAAACAATGTAGAAATTTGTTTAGTTAGAGATTACATTAGAATATTTCCTCCAGGTAATTGGTTCCCATATGTACTTCCATATAAATCATCTTCATTTTATGCTCTCAAATTTGATGTGAATAAAAAAGAATTAGCAAATCTCGATTTCTATGAAGGAATTGCAGACAAATATTTCGAACGAAAAACTGTGAAAATATTAGTCAACAATAAATACATGATCAGTGCTTTCATATATGTTCCTTCTAAATCAACCATAAAATCTCAAAAATTAACCCCTGAAATCGATAAAAATGATCTCTGGAAAGAAGAAATTAAAAAATTTCCAGAAATTGTAAATATCTTTCCAGAATTAACCTTATAATTCTTCTATATTCTTGGCATAGACCTTATCATTTTTAATAATTGCATAAGAAGCAGGATTAGGAGCAAAATATCCTCGATAATTTGCCGATGAGAAGATAGATAATAATTTATCATCAAAAAACCATTTATATCCTTCAGGAAAACATTCGTGAGCTCTAATAAGAAATTTTAAATTATTATTTTCCATAAATCGATCAAAAGCAATCTTTCCAAAAAATTTAATTCCTGGGCCTCTATAACTATTTGAAAAGTTAAGATTTTCCACTTCTTTTGGATCATTCCATAATATCTGATAAATCCCTTTATAGATTGATTTTATCTTATGTTCATCTAATACTGATGGACTTATTCCTTTTAATTTATTTAAAATTTCAATATCTTCCGGAATTCCTCCATGCAAGCATAAAATTGAATTATTTATTAGGATACAAATTGGTAGAGTTTGATAAAGTAATAATATCTCTTTAAATTTATCATGATCTTTGAATCTTTCTATGAATTCATAATAAAAGCCGTAAGCTTGATTCATCTCAAAAGTTTCATGATTGCCTTTTAATAGGTAATATTTAGTAGGATGAAGAATTTTTAAAATTAGTACTAAAATTAAACATTCTATTTGCTTTATTCCGCGATCAACTATATCACCTAAAAAAATAATATATTTTGGATTATTCTTAGTAATTATTTCAATTATTTTCCTTAATGACCGTAAATTTCCATGAATGTCGCCTATAACATATGCTTCTTTTTCAGAATTATCCAAATTAAGATTGATTAATAAGGTTTCATTTTGAAAGATAGTTCTTGCTGTATTTACGATATTTGATATATCTGTGAGAGTCATATCCGAAATTTTTTCCGGATAATCAATATAATCGTCAAGCTTTGAATAATTAATCATTATTTTATTTCACTATGATTATTTTTTTTTTATATATTAATTTTATTTAATTAATACCAATAATTAATACGGAACTTTAAAAATTAAAGTAGAATATAATGAATTAAAATAATTCATTGAAATTATTCACTCCTATTATATGAAGAAATTATCAAAGACTGATTTAAATTCTATTTTTCAAAAAATCATATATGATTTTGAAACTTCTCGACTTAAAGAGAGAAACATGAAAAAATCTTATGGAATTGTATATACTCCTCAAAAATTAGTAGATTATATTGTTCAAAATGCATTTGAAACGTACTTTATTGAATTTTTTCAAAAATTTAAAATAGAGATAAATAATTCTAATCAAATTTTAACTATAATTAGGGATAAAAAACAAAGATTTCAAGATAAAATTGAAAATCTTAAGATTTTAGATCCAGCATGTGGTTCAGGAAGATTTTTGATAAGCATTGCTAATTATCTTTTTAAATTATATAAATTATTAGATTTAGATAAAACTGATTTTGAGCTTAAAATTAATATAATTAAAAATAATTTATATGGAGTCGAAACTGAATCCAACGCGTATATTATCTCTAAAATTAGACTTCTAGATTGGTTATATTCAGATAATGATAAAGATTATAATGTATTCCAGAAATTTAATAGTAGATTTTATTATAACGATAAAGATTTGGTAATTAATGAACTTGGAATAAAATTTAACGTTTTTAATCTAGATTTTCTATTAGAATTCAATTTATCTTCTTTTAATATCATTTTGGGTAATCCCCCATATATTGAAAATAAAAAAATTAAGAATTCAAAATATAAACATCATCTATCAGAAAGATTTAAAACCGCTTACCGATTATATGATTTTTCAATATTATTTATAGAGAAATCCTTAGAATTATTAAAGGAAAATGAAGGGATATTAACTTTTATTATACCAAATAAAATCTTAGCAGCAAATTATGGAATTAAAATAAGAGAGTTACTTTTAAACATAACTACGCTGAAAGAATTGATAAATATCTCAGCTTTACCAGTTTTTAAGAATACTGCAACGTATCCAATTATTATAACGGTAAAAAAAGAACGAAATTCTACTAAAGATCGCTTTTTAATTCGAGATTTGAAAAAAATCGAAGATATTGTCGACCAAGATAAATCTGAGCTAAAAAGTGTATCTCAAGATTTAGTGAAAACATTTCACAATTACGTAATACCTACCATATCTAATTTAGAATTAGTTAACAAGTTATTCTCTGAATTTAAACCTCTCGCTGATTTAACTAATGATTTACAGATAATATATAGACCCTTTGGATTTATTAATTGGTCTAAATATCTAAAAAATGTTAGTGAAATCAAATCCTCAGATAAAGATATGATTTTATTAGGGACTGGCAACGTTGGTAAATACTTTATAAATTTTAACAAGCATATAAAAATCGCTAAATATGATATAAAAGCTTCTTATTTCAAATATATTCCTTTCTTTGAGAAGAAGTGGAAAGTCTTAAATAGCGAAAAATTAATTTTTAGGGAAATCGCAAAAGAGCCTACTTGGGTATACGATCCAGGTATTTTTACTAATTTAACTGGTTTATATTTTTTAAAAATTCCCTCATTTGACGCAGACAGATTATTTTGTTTATTAGCTCTCATGAATTCAAAAATAATTGATAAAACTTTTAAGGCGTTATATGGATCGCTTCATATGGCTGGAGGATATTTGAGATTTAATGGAAGTTTTATTAAGTCATTACCCATTCCTGATAGATTACCACAGGTTATTTCTGAAATAAGTAAAATTTTGCAATTCTTATGCCAATTAAAAAACGATTTGTGTATAAATTTTGGCTCAGAGCATTCAGAAATAGATATAGATCGTATACAAAAATATTTAAAATTTTATAATAAGTTATGTAATGCTTTAATAACTCAGCTATATTTGCGAGATCAGGGATTTAAAGAGCTTGATTCTTTATTAAATAATAAAAATTATATTTCCTCTATTCAGGTCAAGTATTTTAAACCCTTATATGATTTGCCCAAATATATATGCTATAAAAAGCAAGAAATTTACGCAATCTTAGAAAAAATTAATAATATGTGGCATAATTCAAATTCAAATTCTACTCTCATAAGGGAAATAGAAGTAAGAATGAGAAACTAACCAAATAATTATTTTAAAAGAGCATATAATAGATTAGTCGCTCTGTGAGTATTAAAAATTCCACAAATACAAGGTTTTGCTAAATTCTCTGCGGCTTTTTCTATTGAAATTTGATCCTTCTTTATTAAATTCAGATAATGTTCAACAGATTGAGATGAAATGCAATGATGCCCACACATAGTTGTGATCTCAAGAATTTTTTCAGAAGGTAATAATTCCTTTCTTCCAAATGTTCCTAGTGAAAGATGTACGGTATGCATCTTTAGATTTAATTCACTTAATATTTTTTCAATTTCACTAATTAATCCACTAATGACAATTGAAATACCTAAGTTTTCTTGTTTTAAAGTTTTAAGCACTCTTTTTACAGCATTAATATCTGAATAGACCGCTTGAATGATTGAAGAGATCTTCCAAGCTTTTTCAGTCAACATGTTTTTTGGATTACTTTTTTTAAGAATCTCAGCAATTTTTAATAACTTATGACGAGCGTCTGAACTATTATCATTAAGACCAGTAGCAAGCATAGCTAAAATAACAAAATCATTTTTTAAACTTTTAATTTTTCCCTTTCTATGTAAAGAGTGTGTCGTTTTTAATCACCTAATACTTATATTCTACCTAGCCCTATATTCACTTTTGCATTAGGACTTATGCTAAATCCTCTTTTCTCTATAAGATTTTTAATTGGAAATATGTTTCCATCCGAAACGCGATAAATTATCCCAACACTAAATACTGTATCAATAACTTTATCAACATCTTCAATTACTTTCAAAACTTCATCAACTTTGTCAATTTTTACTTTAAATTCTATTATTGCTGATAATACTCGTTCATCTTTAACTTCTTCATTTATAGAAGTTCGCTTATCATTAAGTAAAGCAGTTACAGGGGACATCTCTTCATAATGGACATCTATTTTAGATAATTTTTTAATAAAAAGATTTATATTATTAAGGGCAGTACCAACACCTGGACGTCCGATCTCAATGGAAAAACCAATTTCATTTGATTTGAATCGATTAGTGACATCATTTGTTTTCATTTCTTCTGTACCTCTCCCTGGTACTCCGGTAATTTTATGTGTAGAGATGACATCACTAAATGGATTTCTTACTATTCGAGGCCACTTTAAAAATTTTGGTTTAATTGCATTAACAGGACAATCAGCGTATCTATAACATACAGAACATTCAACACATAAATCTTGATTAATGACGGCTTTATCATCAATGATCTTAATAGCATTAACTGTGCATAAAATAACACAATTACCACATCCAATACATAAATCTTCTTTTATTATCATTTCACTCAAAAAAGAATGTAAACAAACTCTATATTTACTTTAAAGAAAATGATAAAATCTAAATTTTATTATGCTAAATTAATTATTATCGAAAT
>JBHLNZ010000110.1:0-8081 GCA_048941015.1 Promethearchaeota archaeon
AATAGTTAGAGGATATTAGATTAGAGGTCAAAATGAAATTTAATCTCTACTATGTTATACTAAGAAATATCTTTATTTAATGAAAATTATAGTGATAATCTATTTTTCTATTGTAGGTTTTAAAGCATATATAAGGGTAAGAAAAGAAAAGATTTAAAAAAAAAAATTCTATAAATGATCATCAATCAAAATTTTTGATCAGCACACCATTTGATCTGCAGTGATGATCGAAACATTTATATATCAAAACGATATTAAATCAATTATGAACTTCAAAATTTATAAGAAATCTATAGAAAGTACAAACGCTTCAGATTCTAATAGTGGATGCCCTATATGTGTCGCATTAATTTCAATAGTTGCATTTATCCTCCTAATATTATTATAAACAGTTTTTTTTCCTTGTATAATTCTAACATTATAATAATAATTATGATTTTGAATATTTTAATAACCCATTTTTGTGAGAATCATAACATTTTATTTATAAATAACAAAAAGGAATATTTAGAAAAAGATTTTGAATTGATTAATTTATTAATTAGAGAATAGATCTTTAATGAATTTTAAAGAGTATATAAAACATTATAGTCCAAAGGTTAATGACGCAATAAGTTCAATTTATGATAACAGGGTAAATAATGTTCAAAATGAATTTTTAAAATCCTATTATAAAGAATTAAAAGAATATTTTTTGGTGGGAGGATGTAATAGAATTCGCCCATTATTAGGTATAGCCGCATATAATGCATTTAGTGAAGATAAAGACGACAGAATTATATTACCAAGTGTCGGATTAGAGTTTTTTCACATTGCTACATTAATTCACAATGATATTATTGATAACGCTAAGATGAGAGGATCAAACCATGCTTTTCATTACAGATTCAAACAATATCATAAGAAATATAATTTAAAGATAATGGAAACTGAAGATTTCGGTAATAATGTTGGGATTTTAGGCGGAGACTCGGCATTTTTTTTTGGTGTAGAAGCATATCTCTCCAGTGAATTTGAATTTGAATTAAATGTAGATGCAATTCGATACTATGAGGAAGTTTTCAAGGAAATATGCGACAGTGTCCTCATTGAAGTAGAATTATTAACCCATAACCACTTGAAGATTGAAGATTATATTGAAATGATTTCTCTAAAAACTGGTGCTTTAATTGAAAAATCTTTATTAATAGGAGCAAATTATGCAAAGGCCGATGATAAATATTATCAATACTTATCATCCTATGGAATTAATTTGGGAATTATTTCTCAGATAATTGATGACATCTTAGGAACTTTTGGTGACGAGAAAGAAATAGGAAAGTCAACCGATAGAGATATAAGAGAGGGGAAAAAAACTTGCTTATTAATAGAAGCTTATAATAATTTAGAAGGAAAAAAGAAAAATAGGCTCAATGAATTAATTGAGAAGGAAAATATGACACAGAATGAAGTTCAAGAAGTAAAAGATTTATTTATTGAAGCAGATGTAGTGAGTTCATGCAAAAAATTGATAGATTCTTATTTTCAAGAGGCAAAATTATCGTTAAATAAATTAAAATCTGTCATCAATGAATCTGAGTTCGAATTTTTAAATGATTTATTGAATTTTGTTGCAAATAGGAGATTTTAATAATAATTTTTTAGTATTAGGTTTCACTAAATTTTTTTAATTAATTAATAATTCAAAAAAAGATTTAATTTTATATGGCAGACAATTCTAACTTTGAATCTAATGAAGAATCTAAAAAAGAACAAATAAGTCTCATAAGAACAATTTTTATAAATCTCCTTATAAGCATATTTATTATAATGTGTTATTTCTATATAGCAGAATATTTAGGCTCAATTTCAACGATTTTTATTAAAAATACTGAATTTGTTATAATTCTTGTAGTTCCTTTGTTAATGTTCACTTTTTTCTCAACATTAGCTGGTAAATATCATGGTTTTATTGCTGGATTTATAGGAGAATTTCTTTACCAGTTGGCTTATTACAATGCCATTTATATTCATTGGTGTTTTATTATTGCAATTTGGGGATTCATAAGTGGTATATGGAAATATAAACCTTTAAAATATCAGAATTTAAGGAATTTAGGTTACTTATTTATGATTTTATTTTCATCTTCTCTTTTTACAATGTTTCTTATAATTATTTTTCAGCAAATCTTATATTCTGGTCATTTGGAATCAGTTGTAATAAATTACGGATTAAAATTTTTTATTCAAGCAGTGATTGTGGTTGTCCTAGTTCCGCTCCTTGTATTTTTATATGATAAAGTTCTCGCCACGAATGAAAAGCACATCTATCATTTATTATTGGCACATCATCCTATCTCTGAAAAAGATCATACAATTTATTTTAAATTTGGCAGAACATATATTTATCTTTGTTCGAGATGTTCAGGAGTAATACTTGGAGGAATAATAGCATATTTTTCAACACATTTAGTTAAAGTAATATATAATATCATTATAACTCCTGAACTTGCTGTCTTTTTTTGCATTATTTTGCCAATACCAGGAATGATTGATTGGGGTAGTCAGAGATTAATGGTAAGAAGAAGTAAAACAGAATCCAGAGTGTTTACAGGATTTATTGTTGGCAGTGCTCTTCATTTAATGTCTTTTGCGAGAAAATATTATTTTTTTATAGTTTTTTTAGTGATATTCTATTTCAGCATTGTAGGAATAATACTATTTATTGGATATCGACGTGGTTATGGTCAAAAATAGAAGATGGTTTTAAAGATGATCATCTATTAACAAATAAAGAAATTGAGATGTGAATTATTAAAAGATATATGCAAAACATAATCTTTATCCATGGCCTCGAGAGCTCAGGAGAAGGATTTAAAGCTCGATTATTTAAAAAAATATTACCAGGTTGTCTTACACCAAATTTTAAAAAGTATTCTAAAGCAATTTCATATAATAATTTATTGGAAATAAGAATGGCACAATTAATTTCAATTTTAAAAGAAAAAAAATCTTGGGTAATCATTGGCTCAAGCTTCGGAGGACTAATAGGTGCATTATATACATGTCAATTTCCTAAAAAAGTCGATATGTTAATATTACTTGCTCCTGCTTTAGCAGCTTCTAAGCTTGATCCTGTAAAATTTTCACCCGTCCATGTGCCTGTCGTCATTTTTCATGGTAAATACGATGAAATTGTCCCTATTAAGCCAACTCTTTCTCGTGCGAAACAACTTTTTACTAATTTAAAGTATAATATAGTGGATGATGATCATCTCCTTCATTTTACAGTAAAAAACATTGATTGGGTAAAATTATTAAAAAGCACTCAAATCATATAAATAAAAAAAGATATTATATATTCAATTCTTGAAAAAAACGCCTCAATGGAAAAATTAATATAACTTTTTTTATGAAAATGTCTCACGAAAAAAGAAAGGATACAAAAGAGGAAAAGAAAAGAAAATCATTAAAGGAGAGTCCATTTAGGCGTACAGATTTCACACCTTTAAATGGTGTTGAAATAAAGAAAGTTATAAGTGAAATTAAACCTGTTAAAAAAGTAATTGAAGAAGAATTAACAGAAATTGAAAAGGATGTATTAGATATAGCAAAAGAGATATTAAAATTGAAGCGTTTTGATGCTGAGTTTGAGATTGAATCAGCGGCTCAAATCCAGAAATATCCTATAATAGAAAAATTATATGCAAAATGTATTTCAAAACTTTCTTATAAAAAAGGTTATAGTAAAGGAGACATTTTTCTTGCTATACGTAGCCTTGAAGAAAAGAATTGGATTGTAACAAATGAAAGAAGGACGAAAGTAGAGATACTTGAAAATGAAAAGTTAATGAATATTCTCAATTTCATTAATGAAAACCCTGGGATACACGCAAGGGACGAAAAAATTGAAATCACATTAAATTTAACTCGTACACCATTTCTTAAACATATTATGACCTTAGAAAGATTCAATTTAATAAGATCAAAAAGATTTGGAAAATCACTCCATTATTTCGGAGCAGAAATTCCTGAAATTGATAAATTAGACAAATTTAAAGTTATTTTTTTAAATCCGTTAATCCCTAGAATTATTGAAGAAATCTTTAAAGACGAAACAATTCCAATTTCAAAAATAGGAGATAATCTTGAGATTTATTCAGGTACAATTCAGTATCATGTTAAAAAATTAAAACAATTAGAATTATTAAAAATGACAAAAAATCGATCTGGTAAGAAAATTCATTTAGTAAATACAGAACTTCTTAAGAAATATAATGAGATATTTAAAGATCCAGATTTTTCTAAACTTTTACAAAGGTTTTAATGTATTTTTTTGGAGTTGCGATTCAATATTATTTCGATTTTGTCTCTAAATCCTTCAATTTATCTTTCGTTTTTAAAAATTCACGAATAGATTTAACATCCTTGCTTATCATTCTCGCTGATTGTATATTAAATGGATTTCCTTCTAATTTCAAGAAAAATTGTCTTAAATTTTTCAATTTACTAATAATAGTTGGGATAGTTATGAATTCATTATATCTAAGATCAAGTTCTTCAAGGGATTGTAAATTTCCAATAGAATTTGGAAGCCAAGTTAATTGATTATTTCTTAAATCTAATATTCTAAGTGATTTAAGATTTCCAATAGATACGGGGAGTGTAGTCAATTGATTATTAACTAAAAAAATTTGTTGAAGCATGTTAAGATTGCCGAATGATTTTGGTAGAGCCTTTATCTGATTATTCTCTAAGTATAATTGTTGAAGAGATTTAAGATCGCCAAATGATTTAGGAAGGCTTGATATCTCATTATTTTCAGCATATAGTCGTTCTAGGCTAATTAATTTAAGAATTGGTCTAGGAAGATCCACATACTTATTTTTACTTATATCTAATGATTTTAATGATTCTAATTTTCCAAAAGATTCAGGGAGGTTTGTTAACTGATTTTCTCTTAATCTTAGTACTTTTAGATTAGTTAGGTTTCCTATAGACTGTGGGAGTGTTTTAAGTTGATTATGGCTAAAATCTAATACTTGAAGTGATTTTAGATTGAATAATGGTTTGAGAATCTCTTCAGGTAGGGTCTTTAGGTTATTGCCAGCTAATGATAGAATTTGAAGCGAGCTCAAGTTAGCAATTGTGCTAGGAAGCCCTGATAAATTATTATAATCAAAATATAGTCCTTCAATTGATTTTAAGTTACATACAGGTTCAGGGAATATCGTAAATCTGTTTTTACTTAAATATAGCTCCTTGATAGATTTAAGGTTACTAAAGGATTCTGGGAGGGTTTCAAATTGATTTTCTCTTAATATTAGTATATGAAGCGAGCTTAAATTTCCAAAAGATTCTGGTAGAGTTGTTAATTTATTAGTATCCAATTCTAATTCTTCAAGTAAAGATAGATTACCAAAAGTTTCTGGAAGTTTATTTATATTATTCCATCTTAAATTTAATTTAACAAGTGATTGTAGGTTATCAAAGGAATCTGGGAGTGTTGTTATATGATTATAATTCAAATACAATTCTTTAAGTGTGTCTAATTCTAAAATAGGCTCTGGGAATTTTTCGAGGTCACAACGTTCTAACCATAAACTAACAATATTCTCATCATCAATTTTTACTCCAAATGCAGGGATTCCACGTTCATCAAGACTAGGAAGTGATCTGCCAATTATTTTACTTATCTCTTTTAATGCTTTTGCTTGTTTAGGTTTTAAGATGTATTCTTCACTTATCATATTTTTCTTCTTCTCTTTTTTCTTTTCTGATTGATACTGAATTAATTCTGATATTATTATTCCAGAAAAATATAATTAGTAGATAAGATTTTATTAATATCTACATTTCAATTTTTTGATTTTAATTATCTTTCTTAGTTGATTAAGTCATCCCTCATAATATAAAAATTATTAATTCATTTAAAGATTTAAAGCAGATTTGATTTTAGGCAAAGAACTAATTACTATTTCTATCGCATTATTAATCCCTTTCTCGAGATTAGGATGAATCTGGTTGGATCTAAAAATATCATATTCAGATGTAGGTAAATCAGAAACAGAAAGAATTGATGCTGTTTTTACTTTAAAAAGTTCACCCAATAAAAACAAAATTGAACTTTCCATATCAATTCCTTGGACATTTATCGATTTCAATGACTTTATGAACTCCTCTGTTTCACAAAATAAAGCATCAGTAGTCCAAAAATCAACCTCTCTAACATTATTAGGAATTTTGGATCTTGCTTCGTTAAACAATAATTCTTTTAATTGATTATTGGGTTTAATAATAAATAGCATTTGATTACCTGCTTTAATGTCTTTAACTTTCGAAATTGGATTTGAAATTGATTTTAATTGATTAATTAAATCAGGATGTTTAAGAATATACTGTGGACTTGTTCCATCACCACAATATGTAAGGTTTGGAATTAAGATATCTCCAATATCAATTTGGCTTCTTTCATTTTCAATACCACCACAAAAATCAACTCTTACAATTGCTTTAGTATTACATCTCTTCAAACATTCCACAGCAATAGCACAGTTAGGACAACCAACCAAAGATCTGATTATACTTATATTAACTCCATTTAACAATCCATTGTAAACTCTGCCGTAAACTCTTTTATTTTTAAGTTTATTTATTAATTTTCTCATCACCATCTTAGTAGCTGGTAAAATTACAATATCATTCACACTAGATGGCTTTGTTTCTAAAAATAATCTTACTATTTTATCGTCTATACTCATAAATTTTAATCCGAAGTTTAACAAATCTGATTTTATTCTATTTAACATTTTATACTATTTTATTTATAATTTATAACTAATACCTTAATTATTTCAAAACTTATAATTTTTAATCGTTATAATTTTTAATCTTACATAAAATACATTTATTATTAGAACTTAAAAGTGAGAAAATTAGAGTAAAGATCGGTTATCTTTAATGAGGAATTTAAGTGAATATATCATTAATAACAAAATTACAAGTAAATTTGTTGAAGCTTATACAAAAACTACATATAGAATTGTAGGAAATAATAAACACTCTGCTGTAAAACCTTGTCATTGGCTCGAACAAAAATTGATGACAGGAAGAGACAATCGAAATTGCTACAAGGGAATTTTTGGAGTTCAGAGTCATAGATGCCTTCAAAATACCCCCTCTTTACCTTTTTGCAATCATCAATGTGTCTTTTGCTGGCGAGATGTTGAAAAAGGAGGTCTTGGAAGCGAATTTATCATTGAGCCAGATGAACCTAAAGAATTATTAAATGAAATGATCCGACATCAACAAGATATTATCCAAAATCATTTACCTTTAAGACGATATTTGGATAATTATGAAATAATGAATGATATTCTTTATTACATGCTTAAAAATGGAGATCAACACCAATTCAATCAATTATCCAAATATATTCCTATTAGTAATAATAAAATTGAACGAGCATTAACTTTACTAAAAAATCAGAAATTTATTCATCCTATCGACAATTCTCTTAAGAATTTTATACTTGACAAAGATATTGGTTGTTGTATTAATTCAAAAGAAGAAATTCAAAATCTAATTAATCGAGAGTTGACAACACCAGATGAAATTATGCAAGCGCATAGTGAAGCAATGAATCCAAATCATGCAGCTATTTCACTTGATGGTGAACCGATGTTATATCCTAAAATATCTGATCTCGTTGAAGAATTTAAATCTCGAAAGATGACAACATTTATCGTAACTAACAGTACATTACCAGAAAAAATTGAATCGTTAAATCCTTTACCATCTCAGTTATATCTTACTCTACCAGCTTCAAACGAAGAAAATTATAAAAGAATTTGTCGTCCTATGATTAAAAATGGGTGGCAAAAAATTCAGGAATCTTTGGACTTAATTGAATCGTTATCTTGTAGGACTCTCGTGAGACTTACTGCTGTTAAAGACTTAAATGTTAAATTAGATGAAAATCTCATAAAAGACTATGTTGATATTATTGAAAAAGCAAATCCTAACTTTTTTGAAATTAAAGGTTTCACATTACAAGCAAAAGCTTTATTAATCAAAAAACGGTTAAAAAGCGAAAAACCAAT
>JBHLNZ010000111.1:0-8061 GCA_048941015.1 Promethearchaeota archaeon
AATATGATTAATCTCGGTCTCATAGCAACAGTTGCTGCTAATTCAATTCTCTTTCTTTCTCCGCCGCTTAATGTCTCGTCAATATATCGATTAAGATATCTTTCTGCTTCAAGATTCACGATATTTAATGAATTAATTATCTTTTCCTTAAGGTTTGTTTTATCTTTTATTCCAAGAGAGATATACTTTGACACACTCAATCCTTCAATTCTAGCTGGTTCTTGCCAAGCCAATGTTATTCCTAGCTTAGCCCTTTCAGTTATACCTAATTTTGTAATTTCCTTTCCATCAAATATGATTTGACCTTGAGAAATTTTGTAAGAACTTAATCCCATAATAATATAAGCTAACGTTGATTTTCCTGAACCATTGGGGCCTATTATAGCATGAATTGAACCTTCTTTTACTCCAAAAGATACTTTATTAACGATAACACATTTCTGGTCTAGAGTTGGAATCGTTACATTTTTTAGTTCAAGAAGCACATTGAAAACCCTAAATCTTTTTTAAATAAACTATAATTAATTAATGACGTAAATTTTTAATATTTTTTTTATTAATAATTAATAGTATTGGTATCTCTTTGAATAAATTATTATAAAGAAAGAAAAATTTAACGGTTAATATGGATTAATTTTAATTATACATTTCACACTACTATATAATAAAAAACTAAATTGAATTAAATAAAAATAAATAACTTATTTGGATTCGAAAAAAAGCTTAATATTAAGGAGATAAATATGGTTAAGAAAGAATATATTTGTGATAAAGGGAAGAGAAGCACTCTAGTAATAGAAGACGTGACTGTACAAATTAAGCAAGGAGCATCTATGATTCTGGGATTTGCAGGAATTGGACTTATTGGGCCAATAGTTGCTAATGCCATGATTGAACAAATTCCTGATATTAAAGAAATAGGATTTGTTACCTCAGAATATTTACCCCCGATCTCCGTCTTTTACCAAGGTGTTCTTAAACATCCTTTTAGAATATATTATACACCAAAATATAATCTTATTGTTGGAATTGCTGAAGTACCTTTCCAAGTGGCAACTGCATATAATGATCTTGCTAAAACAATTAATAATTGGTTACTTTCCGAAGATGTAAAAGCAAAAGAAGTAGTAATATTTCAAGGAATCCCTCAGAGAGGTATTATAGACGATTACCCTGTATATTACGCTGCGGAGAGTGATATGATTGAACATCTGGAGCAATTTGGAGTACAAAAAGTCGAGAAAGGGATAATTGTAGGGCCTGAAGCCACAATATTGAATGAAGCATTATCTAATCGACTAAGAGCTTATGCTCTTTTCACTCCTGTCCTAGAAATTCCAACTCCTGAAGCTGGAGCAGCAATTCTTGAGGTGTTAAACCAAATTTATGGTTTAAACATCGAAACTTCTAAACTTATCGAGGAAGGAAAAGAAATTAAAGCAAAAATGTTAGAATTGGCAGAAAAAGCTCAACAATATCAAAGACAGCAATTACCAGAAACACCCAAAAAAGAATACACACAATATTTCCAGTAATCAATTTATATTATTTTTCCTATCTTTTTTTCATTTTATTCAAAAATGATGTGAAATTTACTTTAATTATAGAATTTTTTTTTAAATTATTACTAAAATATCCTTTCAGAGCTGAAAAATCTATCATTTTTAGAAGATTCTAAAACAAAGGAGATAGATAAATTACAATTCTACTCAATTTTGTCTTTTCTATGAGTTTTATAAATTAAGTATATAGATACAATTAAAATAATCATACCAATCGCAGTTATTATCTTAAAAGTGAGATCAAGTGTTAATATTATTAACGAAACTGTCATCCCGGGTAATCCTGATTCTTCAACTAATCGGTAAGCCAAATCTGCACCCTGGATGGATATCCAAATTATGTTTAAAGCTAAAAATATGATTGAGTAGACAATAAGGGTAATCCCATATTTATATGAATTTCTCTTATATATAAAGATCGCAAAGATTAGTATTATAGTGTAAAAAATTATTCCTAGGATATTACCTAAATATATTAAAAAAAATGTAGACTGGTATAGCATAGCTCTTTTTTATAAAATATAATAAAATTATTGATCAAAACTTATTATTTAAATATTATTGTCAAACCAGTTAGCTAAGAATATAACTTAGTCAATTCTATAAAAAAGAATATTATTATAGCAAGGGTAAGTTAGTTTGTTAACAAGATTAATTACATAAGTTGAGCGAGCAGTACTAACGAAAGATACTTATCCATATAGCGTTTGGGTACCACTGGAGCAAATCGTACGTGATCCGATGACGTTAGATGGGTATTTTTTTCTTCATCAAAAAAGTTTCTGAAAAATGTGAAAATTACCATCATTTATTAAAAAAAAGCATTTATCAAATCCGATTTAAAACTGATTTTTACATTATTATGATATTTTATAAAAAGGAATTTTAAAAAAGATAAATTTTTAATCTTCATAATCGATGTATACATTTCTACAGTTAAAAAGCGAGAAAAATTATGACGAGAGTAAAAGAAAAATTTATTCCAATACAAATAAATCAAGAACAATGCTTACATTGTGAACGTTGTATGAGAGCTTGTAATGCTAAAGCGATTTATTTTGAGAATAGTATTAGACGTGTAGATTATGCAAAATGTAAAGCGTGTCTAAATTGTGTTCAAGTTTGCCCAAGAAATGCTATAGAAGTTACATCAGTATTACCAAAACAAGTATTAACTGTAAAAATTGATCATGATAAATGTGATATGTGTTTAGAATGTGTAGATGAAGAAGGAAAATTCTGTCCTAAAAATTTATTTTATGCAGATAAAGTAGAAAAAGACGGACAAGAAATCGATGGAATTCGATTCAATTTTAAAGAAGTAATTAATTGCCAAGGCTGTTTAAAATGCAAATTGTCTTGTCCTAAAAGTGCAATTAAACCTATCCAATATGAAGTTTAATTAGCTATTGTTTAATTTATTCTTAATAATTTGAATAATTATCTTTTTAATATCAGAAAATTCTTTTATAACTTTTATTCCTTCCATTTTCATTAATCTATGGATGTTTTCCATTTCGATATCTCTTATTTTAAGAACTAAAGGACTCCCATCTGGTCTTGAAGTTGTAATAGGTTCAGTATCTTGATCAGAGGGGAATAAGTAAACAATAACTCCCCCCTTAATTGCTTGAGCAACACAATTTGTAATCAACGTATCAGCAATTCCGTATACAATTTTTGCAACACTATTTGCTGAGACGGGGCACACTAAGAATAAATCATATTTACCTAATTGTAAGGGTCCAGCATAAAATGGATTATTCGGGGTTTTCTCGATTTTTACTTTTTCAACTATTTCCGTAAGTTGTAACCACTTCTTATACCATTTTACAACTGTAGCTCCTTCTTTCGATAAAATAACAGTTATATCAACATCATAATCACTTTGTAGTTCTTTCATCAAGGTTAACGATTCGTCAAGTACATAACCAGTTCCAGTTATACCCCACATTATTTTAAAAGTCATATAACTAACCAATTTTAATTTCTGATAATATAAATTCTTATTCTTTAATTATAAAATTTTAGATTAAAAAGCATAAAAATACTTAAAATTTTATAAAATATAATTGATCTATTGTATAAAATCAAATTTTAATAGGAATTTTGAAAAAAATGAAGTCTAAGAAAAAGAATTTCATTTTATTAAGCTTTATTCTTTTAATTCCTTCATTTTCTTTAATATACTTACTAAAGACTAATTTCAATACATTTAGGAGCATTCCAAAGATTTATCTAAATGTTGATGCTGCTATACGATTAAATAAGAAAGTTACAAGTCAAGCTGTATTTTCAGGTGAAGAACTTACATTTTCAGTAGAAGTACCAGCTCGGAATATTCATATCAAAGTTTCTTGGGATACTTTCTGGGGTATGGATTTAAGTCTTACAGTAGCAAATGATGAAATGTTCTCTGAAATTATTGCTACAAGCGATAATCTCGGCGCTTCAAATGAAAAAATAGATTTAAAGATACAATCTCCTAAGATAATCTATATAAAAGTCTATTGCAATTCTGGTCAAGGATTTTTTAGTATCCTAGTATCAGATGATATTTCTATTATAATTATATCTACAGTTTTACTAGTTTTAATTGCTGTTGCATTCATAGTAGGTTTATTAACTTATTCGAAAGTAAAAAAGAAAAAGAAAACGAAAACCCAAAAATATATATCTCCTGAGATTAATCCATACAGGATTGAAGAGAAAGGACGGAGCTTATCTGAAGAAAAAAGCCAATACAATTCGGATGTGAATTTTTGTATCTATTGCGGTCAAAAGCTAACTAAAAATGCGAAGATATGTGAAAACTGTGGTACAGAAGTAGTTAATATTTGAAAAATTTCTCATATCAATAAATTTATTTTTTTCGTTAATTTAGAATAATTATGCCAGAAAAAAATGTATATCTTGACAATGCAGCGACTACGCCAATGGATCCAAGAGTTATTGAGGAGATTACAAAACATTTTAATGAAACTTACGGAAATTCGTCAAGCTTGCATACTATTGGCCAAAAAGCAGGGCAGATCTTAGAAAAATCTCGAAAAACCATAGCTTCATTAATCAATGCAGATCGAGATGATATTATTTTTACTTCTTCTGGCACTGAATCAGATAATATGGCAATAATTGGAAGCGCATTAAAGAATAAAAAACGAGGTAATCATATTATAACCTCTACTATTGAACACCATGCAGTAGAAAATCCCTGTAAATATTTAGAAAAAAGAGGCTTTAAGGTAACTTTTCTACCCGTAGATAAATATGGTTCAATAAATCTGAAACAATTAGAAGATTCAATCACGAATAAGACTATTTTAATTACTATTATGACAGCTAATAATGAGATAGGAACCATTGAACCAATCGAACAAATAGGGAAGATTGCGAAAGAAAATGACATCTTATTCCATACTGATGCAGTTCAAGCCTTTGGGAAAATTCCTATAAATATTGATGAAATGAACATAGATTTATTATCAGCATCAGCTCATAAGATCTATGGACCTAAAGGAGTCGGAATGTTATATATTAGAAATAAAGGCATTAGAGAGGGATGGGGTAAATATATCGAGCCATTAATGCATGGTGGTGGGCATGAAAGAGAAATGAGACCGAGTACTGTAAATGTGCCTGGTATTGCTGGTTTTGCTAAAGCCGCAGAAATAGCAAAAGAAGAAATGCCTCAAGAAATGAAAAGACAGACGATCTTAAGAGATAAAATAATCAAAAATGTTCTAGAAACAGTAGAAAATTCTTACCTAAATGGACATCCAAATCTTCGTTTACCTAATAATGTTAATTTGGGTTTTAGATATATTGAAGGAGAATCGATGGTGTTAGACCTAGATATGGAAGGGATAGCAACATCTACAGGATCTGCTTGTTCTTCTAAATCGTTAGATCCTTCACATGTTTTATTAGCGATAGGGTTGAAACCAGAAGAAGCTCACGGTTCTTTACGAGTCACGCTAGGAAGATTTACATCTGAAGAAGATGTAAATTACTTTTTAAATAAAATTCCACTAATAGTAGAACGGCTCAGAAAAATCTCACCTTTAGCAAGAAAACATTAAAAGTAATAGGGAAAAGAATATATTTTTTTTTCACCTTAAACAATTTTAGAATACCATAATTAAGTGTACATTTTTTTTTAGATTATATAAAATAGAAAAAAATTATAAAAACATCATTTTAAATAATAATTACTTTATCCCTATTCTTCTTTCAGCAGCGTCTAAAATCTTCTCTAGCATGTCCTGATAACTAAGACCTGCAAAATTTGCCATTTTTGCTAGGTGACCATCCCAACACCATCCAGGATTTGGATTTACCTCTAAAAGTTTAGGATTTCCCTCATTATCTAACCGCCAATCGAAACGGGCATAATCACAACATTCTAATCTTTCGAATAATTTCAAAGAGCAAGATTCTATTAAACGAGTTGTATCTTCAGGAAGTTCTGCTTGAATTGATTTAAGATTCCAATATGGAGAATCAGGCATCCATTTTGCTTCGTAACCACATATTTTTGGTAATTCAGGTGGCAAGCAAGAGTAATCTTCTTCAATAATAGGAAGGATTAAATAATCGTTAGGAGGATTTCCTATTATTCCAATGGTTAAATCTTTTCCAGTTAAGAATTGTTCGACTAATATTGGTTTATCATAGCCAAATTTTTCACGTATCTCAGTAATTGCACTTAATAATTGTTCTCCGGTATAAACCACGCTTCTTTGAGTTATTCCAAAACTAGAATCTCCAAAGTTAGGTTTAACAATTGCTGGAAAATATAATGGTAAGTCTATTACCTTTTCTTCTGGTTTAATGAAAATTGCAGCTGGGACCGGTATTTCAAGTTCTTTAGCAATTCCTCTAACTAATGATTTATCATAACAAAAAGCAAGACATTGAGGTCCAGAACCAGTATAAGGTATTTTAAGAATATCGAGCAGTGCTGGGATATGGAGTTCTTTTCGAGCATCATTATAATATCCTTCATCACAAAAATTAAGAACGTAATCACAATTATTTTTTACTTTTAGTAATTCTTGAATAAGCGTATCATGATTGTTAAAATAAGTAAAATTATAACCAACCATGTTCTTTAAAGTAGATTTTAATTTATCTATTGTATAGAAATCATCGTCATCAAAAATAGCTAATGGCTTTAATACATCAGGTTTATTCGGATCACCAAAAATGACAGAAATTTTCCTCTCTGTCTGCTTAATTCTTCTTTTAACTTGAGTCCATTCTTTTTTGACAATAGCACTCACTATAATTCTTCTTTCCATCATACCCAAATCTTGATCACGCTGAGAATCTGGTTTTATCGTTCCATGAAATGTTACTTCACTGAAGCCTGCTTTCTCTAAAAGTTCTGAAATTGATGATTGGGAATATAATCTTTCGGCATAAAATTGATCTACAAGAACTCCTTTGTTAACATCATTTATAACTTCACGAGAAATTAATCTCTGCTTATCTATTGATAATGATCGTTCCCGACATACAAATAAATTTTTATCAATCCATTCCCAAGATCTTGCTTGAAAATTGTTTTTAACCTAATCTCCATCTGTTATATCGATTAAAATTTTACCCCATGGACGTAATGTACGATATACTTCTTTTAAAACTTTGAAATCATCATTAACTGATTCGAAATAACCGAAACTATTCCCTAAAATAAATATTACATCAAAATTATCAGGAGGATATGGCAATTTTCTTGCATCTCCTTCTCGAAAACGACAGGTTAATCCTTCCTTTTTTGAAAGTGTTTTAGCTTTATGTATTAGATATCTTGAACGATCTAATCCTTCAACATTTTCAAATCCTCTTTTGGCTAATTCTATTGAATGTCTGCCTTGTCCACAGCATAAATCTAAAATACGGTTTTCTGGCTTAATATCTATAATTTTTGAAAAATAATTTATTTCGAATGAAGTTATTTTTTGATCTTCAACGACATCTCCATCTGTTTTTAAATAATAAGCATTAAAAATCTTCTTCCACCAATCTTTCTTTACAAATTCTTCTAAATCTGAAACTGGCCCTAAACAGACGGGTATACCATTCCTCTGCTTTCCATTCAATTTATTTGGGTCATCTTTTTTTTCTATTCTTAATGTCGGCATTTTCTTATATTTATTCCTTTGTCTTTTGTTGATTATACCTCATTAGATTCTAAATTTAGCTTAGCAAATATTAAATTATTAGTTTTTATATTATCTGAAAAGTTCCTAATCTTCACTTCATAATAACAAATTATTTCAATTAGGGTAATGTTATATAAATAAGTCTTTAACATCTTGTGAGATAATTGCTTTTTGGCTATAGAACTCTTACCTACGCTTTATTAGTTTTTGTTATTATGTTTGATCATAATAAAAATGACTCTCATTTATAAATTTTTTTATTTACATTTCTTAAGTTAAAAATAAACAAATATAAATAGCATGATTATTTGCGCGATAAAAAAACCTAA
>JBHLNZ010000112.1:0-7904 GCA_048941015.1 Promethearchaeota archaeon
CTTCTCGTAATCTCCCAATAGTTACAGCCATTCCTTTATCATTGTCTCTATCTTTTTTTGGTTGTGGTCTCGTATCACTTTCATAATAAATTATTGGCTGTATTGGTGCTAATGGTAAGTTTAAATCTTGGGGTAATGATTTAAATTCTTTCCAAATCTTTTTTATTTCTTCCTTTGAAGGAATAATTTCTTTAAATTTCATATTTACTACTGCAATGTGGCCATCTGAAACAGGAACTCTCGTACAAGTTGCGCTAATCTGTAATGAATCATCATTTATTATTCCCGTTTTTCCGACTTTACCAAGGATTTTTAATGGTTCTTCTTCAGATTTTTTCTCTTCTCCACCAATATAAGGGATAACATTATCTACTACATCTAAAGAGGGAACACCAGGATAACCAGCTCCTGATACGGCTTGCAAAGTGGTTATTATCAATTTCTCAACGGTAAATCCTGCTTTATTAAGAGCATATATTGGTGTCATATAACTTTGGATTGAACAATTTGGTTTAACTGTCACAAAACCTTTAGAAAACCCTCTATTTTTTTGTTGAATTGGAATTACGTCAATGTGTGAATAGTTAACTTCTGGAATAATCATTGGCACATCAGGAGTCCACCTGTTAGCAGAACTATTACTGATAACAGGGATATCATTTTTTGCATATTCGAATTCGATAGATTTCGTCTCTTCTTTATTTGGTAAATCCATAGCAGAAAACACAAACTTTACTTGTTTTTTCATTGAATCTAGATCTTGAACATCTCTTACTATTAAATTATTAATCTCTTTAGGGATTTCAATTGACATTTGCCATTTCTCTTTAACTGCTTCATAATACTTCATTCCGGCTGATCTTGGAGAAGCAGCAACATCAACTATCTGAAACCATGGATGATTCATTAATAATTTAATATAATTTTGTCCCACAACTCCAGTTGCTCCCAATAAGCCAACTTTTATTTTTTCAGACGACATATCACTCAATATTTCATGTTTATATCAAAAATTTTAAATGAGTAAAATTGAATAATCTTATTAAACTTTTTTAGTTAAATTACTATTATTACAAACAGCTATATTGGTGCTATATATGCAAAATCGCGATGAGAGCTTCTTAAAAGAAGCTGAAGAGTTAGAAAATCTATCAAAAATAGAAATCAAAAATAAAAATTATGATTCTGCAATATCACTTCTTCTGCAAGCTAAAGATATTTATTCACGACTAGGTTTTACAGGGCAAGTTGGAATCTTAATTAGGGAAATTGTTAGATTAAGAAATTTAAACATCAGCAAAAAAGAAGTAATTGAACCACCCAAGACATTTATTCAAAAAATTAAAGAAGAAAATAAGGAGGAAACTGAAAATACGGGAATTGAACTATTAGAAAAAGCACGGAACTTAGCCCTTGAAGGTGATCTTAATGAAGCTTTAAAAATTTATAATGATGCTTATAATGTATTTAAAAGAATGAATTCTGATTTTGAATGTAAGCAGATTCTATGGCAGATCAACGAGATTAAAGAATATCAAAAATGGGAACAATCAAATAAATCCAAAGGAGTAAAGGTTGCTGTTAAGGATATTGTTGCATTATCAATTGCTGAAAAAAGAAGACAAAAAATTCAGCAACAATTAGAACCTAAAAAAGAATTGGAAACCATCCAAACGGAACCTAAAGTGGTTAATGAAGAAAGAATAGCGCCTAAATTATTCCAACAAATGACGGAAAAAGCACAATTAGAGGAAAAGATGAAGAATAAAGAATTAATGATTCTACAGGAACAACAAGAGTTAAGGAAACAAAAAATTAGAGAACGAGGAGAAAAATTGAGAGAAATTCGGGAAAAAAAGAAACGCGAGGAAACATTACTTAAAGAAGCTGAACAAAATTTAGACAAGGCAAAAGAATGCCTCAATAAAAACAAATTTGATGAAGCAAAATTAAACTATGAAAAAGCTATTGAACTTTTTAATGAATTAGGATGGGTTAATCAAGTAAAAACGCTTCAAAGAGAATTATTCAATATAAATGTCTATAAAAAAGAGACAGAAAGGAAAATGCAGCAAGATATCTCAATGAAACAGAAAAGCCAAGAGGAATTTCAAAAAAGAGTTGTAAAGACTCTAAGTGAACAACATAAGTATCAAGAACAGCAATTAAAGAAATTAACTGCTCTACCACCTGATATCAAAATAAAATTGGATAAAGCTAACTTAATCAAAAAAAAAATAAAAAAAGAGGAAGAATTAAAGAACTATTCAAGAGTTTTAGGAAGATATAAATATCTTTTAGAGTTATATAAATCGATTCCAACAGATAGTATTGATTTATCTGAAGAAATAGTTGATACAGAAAAAAAAATTTCTGAATTAAAAGAGAAATTGTAATATTTTAAGCTTCTTTTTTTAATAATAAATTACTTCGTTATAGATTTTTTATGAAGAATCCCTTTTCAGAGTTTTTCCATGTCCCTAATTCAAAAGAACTTTTAGATATTGCCTTCAAAAGGGCTATGAAAAGCTCTGCCCAAGTTTCAAAGAATGCCCCTATTATAATCAAAGCAAAAAAAAAAGAACAAAGAAGGATAAAAGTAGCGATTAATGAATTAATTGAAAGAATTTTATTAATAATTAAAAGAGTTCCGATTATTGATGAACTTCCTGACTTTTATAAAGAATTAGCTTCATTACTAGTTAATATCGATGATTTAAGGCTCGCATTAGGGAAATTAAATGGTATCTTACCTGTTTTAAGCCAATTAGAAAGAGAATATTCAAAAAAGTTAACCAAGATTGAAGAACCAAAAGAAGCTGATAAAATAAGAAGAGCAGCTTTTGGTAGAATATCATCTATTGTAAATAAACAAAATAAGACTTTAGAATATTTAAATAGTATTAGAGGAATGCTAAGAGAAATTCCTTCCATTGATTATACCTTACCTATGGTTGTTTTTGCTGGATATCCTAATGTAGGAAAAAGTAGTCTCGTAAAAAATATATCAACCAATAAAAAAATTGAAGTACAAGAATATCCTTTTACGACTAAACAATTAATATTAGGTCATTTAGAAATAGAACGAAGATTTGATAAAATCAAGCTACAATGCATGGATACTCCTGGAATTTTAGATCGCCCGATGTCGAAACGAAATAATATAGAATTACAAGCTATTTTGGCTTTAAGGCTCATTTCTGACCAGATAATGTTTGTTTTTGATCCTACTCCTGCCTGTGGATATACAGTTGATTCTCAGATTGAATTATTTAACGAAATTAAAAATAATTTTTCTAGAGAAGGAGAAATCAAACTAAAAATAATAATAAATAAAATTGATTTAGCTAGTGAATCTGAAATTTATTATTTAAAGGATAAATTAAATTTAAAAGAGGAACAATTCTTTATGACTAATGCTTTAACAGGAGAAAATTTGGATCTTATAATAACATTTTTAAAAGAAAGATATAATAACTAGTTTTTAATTATTTATTTTCTAAGAAATTTTTTTATTATAACAAAAACATAGGAAAATAATTAAAAAGAAATTTTTCCTCAGAAGCTTGAAATGAATCATACAATCATTTTAGGTATGGATATTGGAGGTGCAAACACCAAACTTGCTCTTTTAAAATTCTTAGATTCAAAAATAGAAAAATCTAGTTCACATCTCGAATACTTCCCATTTTGGGAAAAGACTTTAAATGAGATTCCAACTATGCTCAAAAGAGTTCTATCAAAAATTACTAAAAAAGCTAAAGTAAAGATTAAGGATATCAATTATTTCTCAATTGCGATTACCGCAGAATTATCAGATGCTTTTAAAACGAAGAAAGAAGGGATTTCGATTATATTAAATGCTCTAGCACAAGTTTTAGATCAAGATAAACTACGTTTTATTACTAATAACGGAGATTTCATTTCATTTTCAGATGCTAAAAAGGAGTATATTTCAATTTCAGGCGCGAATTGGGTATCTACTTCATTATTTTTAGGTAAATTTATTTCCAAATGTATTTTAATTGACGCAGGTTCAACTACAATCGATATAATTCCTATATTAGACGGAATTCCTGTAACTAAGGGAAAAAATGATATTCAAAGACTTGCGAATCATGAACTCATCTATACAGGAGGATTAAGAGCTACATTACCCTCAATTACTCATTTTGTTCCATATAAGAGCTCATTGATACGTATATCTTTTGAAAAATTTGCATTAGTTTCTGATATCCATAGAATCTTATATAATATCTCTGAAGATGAATACATAAATGATACAGCAGATAACCGTTCGAAATCAATTGATGATTGTTATGCACGCCTAGCAAGAATAATTTGTATGGATATGGATACTATTTCAAAAGATGATTTAAATAATATAGCAAAGTATATCTATAAAAAACAAATAGAATTAATCTCAACTGAAATCCAACAATTCTTAACTAAGCTCATACTTAGGATTCCTGAATTTACGGATGACATAACCTTTGTTATAACAGGAATCGCTGCTGAATTTTTAATTAGAAGAGCTTTACTACATCTCGGATATAAGAATATTTTAATCTATGAAGAGTTAACCGGAATTTCAGACTCAATAAGTTCCTCTGCTTTTGCCGTAGCAGGAGCACTTTATGTCAAGTTATAAAGAGAATCCACAATGATGATTAATTCTGCGATTTTTAAAATAAGTGGCCAAATTTTAGATAATAGTAAAAATCTAATAAATACCGTAGCTCAATTAACTCAATTATATGAAGATCATATCATTGAAAAAATTTTAATAATCCCTGGCGGAGGTTCATTAGCAAACTTTGTAAGAGAGATATATAGTGAATTCAAGATTAATGATGAACTTGCTCATTGGATAGCAATATACTCTATGAATTATAATGGGAAAATGTTAAAAATTAAATTTCCACATTTAGGAATCGTCGAAAATTTTGATACTTTCAAGAAGAAAAAAAGAATATTTTCAATATTGCTACCATATAAAGAATTCAAACGTACAGATCCCCTCCCTCATAGTTGGAATGTTACATCTGATTCAATAGCACTACATTGTGCGTATAAACTAGGTTTAGAAGAATGTTTCTTAATTAAAGCAGTAGATGGAATTTTGGATGAAAATAACCACTTAATTAATCACTTAACTACTTCAGCATTTAAAATCCTAAAAAATGAGGGAAGTTTGGCAAAAATTTATAACAATGCTCCAATTTTGAAACAGCAAACAAAACCAGTTGATAGTCATTTAATAGAACTTATTGATTCATATAAAGTAAATTCAATCATTCTTAATGGAGTTAGTACTGATTTGAGAATAATATCCTATTTCACTTCTGACTATGAGGAAAGAAAAATTTTTACTAAAATTATTTTTAAAAAGTAAATTGTAGCTTAAGATCAGTTTTTAATAAAATGTAATAAATGTAATTAAAGTTTTAATTAGTATCATATTAAACTAATATATATAAAATAAATTCAAAATATGAATTTTTAAGAGTAATCAAAATGGATGATGAACAAATAAAAAAAAATGCTGACTTTTTAGTAAGTAATCTTTCTGGCAAGGAAATACCAGGCTCAGTAAAGTTCTCTGTAAGATATAAGACTTTAGTTGATTTTGCAAAGGTTTATGGAATTACTGATCCGAAATATACTGGTTCTGAAGAAGAGGGGATTGTTGCATGCCATGCTTTTGCGAATAATTTCACTATAAAAGCACTTTATAAGTTATTATTGGGAATGAAACTAGTTCAGGATGGAAAAGAACGTCCTTTTCTACTTAACCCAGGAAAACTATTACACGCAGGTCAGAAATATGACTGGGACGAGTGTATAGATGCTAAACCTGGTGATAAACTAGAAATAACTGCTAAATGGGGAAAGGCATGGGTGGTTGAGAAGAATATGATTTTCTTTGCAGATTTACATGTTGAAGTGAAGAATCAAAACGGTGAAATGGTTGTAAAACCAACAGTTACGGCAGCGATTAGACCAGGAGGATATTAGTCAAATAGAAGGAGGTATAAGAAAATGGTAAAAATATCTGATATTAAAGTAGGACAAAATATTAAGAATGAATTTGATGGAATTACTAGAGAATTACTACGAGATTATGCAAAAGCTTCAGGTGATACGAATCCAATCCATACCAACGATGAAATAGCAGTAAAGGCAGGACTGAAGGGGATAATAGCCCATG
The DNA here is from genome assembly GCA_048941015.1 of Promethearchaeota archaeon. Classification (GTDB taxonomy): domain Archaea; phylum Asgardarchaeota; class Lokiarchaeia; order Sigyniarchaeales; family SOKP01; genus SOKP01. The sequence continues at coordinate 6,212 of JBHLNZ010000112.1, forward strand.
GGTTATTTAGTTTTGGGTTCATAACTAAATTGTTTGAAGATTTCTTAGAACATGGAACTTTTGGCAAATTACTAGAAATTGCAGTAGATATGAGAGGAATGGTACGATGTGGAGATCTTTTAGTAACTGAAGGAAAAGTCACCAAAATTGAGGGAAAGAGAGTTTTTTTAGATGTCACTCAGACAACATTCACTAATATTGATATAAAAGATGCAAATGGAAAAGTCATTAAACAATTTGAAGCCGGAGAGAGGGGATATATATCAGAAAAAGATATTGAGCAAGGTTTGATTAAAACCAAACAAGTTCCAGAAGGTACATTAAGTTATAGAGAGAGAATAGCAACGCCGGGTACTGCTATAATAGAATTATTTGAATAATCCCTCAAAACAAATTTATTTTATTTTAACTACATCTATTTTTTGTTTTTTATTCGCATTAACTTTAAAATGTCATATTATTATGTTATTTTTGGAAAAACATTTTTATAGTTAAACATCAAAAGAGATTATTGCAATAGTTATTCAAAATTACAAAAATAATTGCTCGTGAGTGTTACACTATTCTTACTTTAGATGAAAAAAAGATAGAAGGTTTGATAGTCAGCGGAAATTATGAAAAAGCTGCTGATGAAATTTTTGAAGTATTAGAGAATCAAAAAACAATAGATAAAGAACTAGTTTATAAAAGTCTCAATTTATTAAATAATATCTGCGATAAATCACCTTCTATTTCATTAAGAGTAGTAAAAATCCTCTCAACCTTCATTAAAGATCCTAATTCTTGGATAAGATTAGTCTCTTTAGAAATTCTATATCAGATCTCAATTTATAGGCCCAATCTTTTGATTGATCTCATTGATAAGATAAGATCTAGGTTTTATGATCACGAGCCGGCAGTACGTCGTTTATCAGTAAAGATCATGGGAAATCTTATTTTATTTCTACATATTGATAAAGATGATCTTCAAAATTTTATCGAAGAATTTAATGAAAAGTTAATGGATAATGACTGGAAGGTAAAATTACAAGTAATAAAAACATTAATAAGAATTCTCAATCAAGATTATACTAAGATTAGAGATTTAGAACCCTTATTATCAATCGTTATTGTTAATTTAAGGGATGAAGATGACGATGTGGCTAGATCTGCTGCGGAATTACTTAAAATTCTCAGTACTTATTTTCTTTCTAAGGAAAATATTATGTATGTTCTATTAAATCTACTATATAATGAACAATCTCGTGTAAAAGAACTTATTATTTGGTTATTCGGTGAGATTGGTAAAGAAAAATCTTCAGAAATTATCCCGGTTATCCCAAAATTAATTAATCTTTTAAAAGAAAATGATTATCGAATTCAACTTAAAGTAATTGATGCATTGGTTAGTATTGCACAAAACAATTTTGATCAAATTTGGGCAAATTTAATGAATTCTCTTTATACTGCGGATTCAGATTTTAGAAACGTAATTATAAATGCGCTCTATTATTTGAGTCAAGCAAATATTGGTGAGATTTTTACATATATCTTTGAAGAATTTGAGAATCCGAGTGATAATGTTAGAGACGCTGTCTCCCTTGTTTTTAAACGATTATATGAAGAATATCAACTTGAGATTGAAAATGAAATTACTAAAAACTTATATAAATTAGAATCGAAATATTGGAGAGAAAGAAAAAAAGCAATAGTT
>JBHLNZ010000113.1:0-4726 GCA_048941015.1 Promethearchaeota archaeon
ATTGTTGTAGGCGATGGTGGCGTAGGAAAAACCGCAATGTCCGTTAGATTTTCAAAAGGAATTTTCACTGAAGATTATAAAATGACTATTGGAGTGGATTTTCACGTTAAAACCATCCCCATAGAAACAGTTGAAGGTGTAACTACATGTAAATTACAAGTATGGGACACAGGTGGACAAGAACGATTCGGTCAAATAAGACCTGTGTATTATCACGGATCCTTAGGAGCTGTTTTAGTATTTGATCTCACAGATCATACCAGTTTTGAGCATCTTCCTCACTGGATAGAAGAGATACGTAACAACTTAAAAACGCCAATACCAATTTTATTAGTAGGTAATAAAAGCGATTTATCTGATAATAGAGCGGTTTCTACCAAAGAAGTTAATAACTTCACAAAAAATTTTAATCTATTTTACATGGAAACCTCAGCAAAAACCGGTGATGGTGTTGGGAATTGTTTTTATATTATAACTAGCCTCATGATTGGAGTTGAAATACCTGAACAATTACTATCAAATCAAACTGTTTTTAATCCTGGAAAAATCACTTTATAATTAGAATCTATAATTTTTATGTTTCAGGAATTAGGATAACAAAATTACCCTCTTCAACCCATATTTTTCCTTTGTAATTATTTAGGATGCGCTCAACTAAAAGAAATCCTAAAATAATTTCTTTAATTCTGCTGTCTTTTTCTCTAGCCTTCTTGAAAATCATTTCTTTCTCTATGTCTAGGATCTCTTTTTTATAATCAATGAATTTTATTTTGACATAGTTAACATTATTTTCTTTGACTTTAAAGAGGATAATTTTAAAGTCAATTGAGGTTTTTTGACTATATCTAATCGAACTAATAATTAGATTAACAAAGACATCGATTAAGAACTTATCAGCTTTTACGTACAAATATTCACCTGGATGTTCAACAACTATGTTTATTTTTCTATTTGTATAGCTGCTCGTAATAAAACCTATAACATCATCAATTACTCTTAGCAGGTTTACTTTTTCAATTGCTATTTTTGAATCATTAAGCAACGTTAACCTTTCTATTATATAGATTAAGAGTTGTGCGTTTATACATTGGCTTTTTACATTATTTAATAATTCTTTTGGAGATATGGGCACAACTTGATTATCCTGCTTGTTATATTCATCTAATAAAGATTGAAGGTTATTTACTATATTATTTATATCATTTATGAATAATTCTTTATAGAAATATTCTCTATCAAATTCATCGTGGAAAGTTTCTTCACTTATCCGTAAATTTTCTTCAGCCAAATTACGTAATATCGCATTTTTAAGTATATCTGCGAATATTCCTAATGTTTCAATATTTTGTTCTATCCAATAATCTTTATCCGAAAGATTATCAAAACACATTATACCATCTAATTCATTATCAATTTTAATTGAAAATACTAAGATATTTTCAATTTTTTGTTGGTCTAGAAAATTCTTAAACATTTTTGCCTCATTAGGAAGGTTATCAATATCATCGACATAAAAGTGATCATATATTTTTAGCTCGTCGATTACCCATGGAAAATTTTTAATTGGTATAAATTGAGGTAAATCAATTAGAGGATAAATTAATTTACTATACCAAACATAATTTTTCTTCATAAAATTATAATTATTATTAAAAATGTAAATGTAAGATCGCGTAGCACTGATAAATTCTCCAATCTCTCGAAGGGAATCATACACCGCTTGATTAAAGTCTTTTATACCTACAAATCTTGAAATAATTCTTGCAATGAGACCTCCTAATTTCGAAATTTTCTTTAATTCCAATTCCGTTTTCTTCTGCTCTGTAACATCATGACAAATTATTTGATAAAATGTTTCACTACCAATTTCGACAAATGAAGATTGCATACTTACCCAGATGAGAGATCCATCTTTCTGATAAAGTTGAATTTCTATTGGTGGAAAAATCTTACCTCTTTCTTCTTTTCTAAATCTTTTAAGAACATCTACTAGATATTCTTGATGAATTAATGAAACATCTACAAACCCTTTTCCCATCAATTCGTCTCTTGTATATCCTAAAATTTTTTCAAATGCAGGATTACAATCGACTATAATACCATTTGGATCAATTAAAATAATAGAAAAAGGTGAATCCTTAAAAAGATGACGATATCTGATTTCAGAATTCTTTAGTTTCATTTCTGCATCTAATCGCTTACTAATATCTCGAATAATGTATTGAATGAAGATTTGTCCTCCCATCTGAACTTCATTTGCATTTATTTCAACGGGAATAAGATTACCTGAATTATTGATAACATCTAATCTTAAAGGAAGCGGATTATTAAGTTGATCAAATATCTCTTCGTTAAAGTCTATGTTTATAATATCACTTAATAATTGACTTGAATGGAATCCTATAAAGTCTTCAAAAGGACGTTGAAATAATTCCTCTGCTTGTTGATTAGCATCCATTATAATTCCGGATTTTTTATCAATAATCAAGATTGCGTCTCGAGCAGCTTTAAATAAAGCTTCATATCGTAATTCAGCGATTTTAAGGGCTTGAATTGATGGTTTATATATATCTATTTGACTAGATATCGTACTATGAGTTTCTTTTAAAATCTCTAATACTTGAATATTATTTAAATAATTACTTTTTATTATATCAAATTGCTTAAGGATATAATGACTAAATTGGTTAATAATACTTTTAGGAATCTTATCATTATAATAAATTATTAATGATAATGGTAATAACCCCCCTCTAATACTCTCATCGGCTACATAATCAAAATAGATTGCGGCATTTGAATTTAAATGAGGAAAAGGGAGAATTACTGAAGCTCGCTTAAATTCTCCTCCTCCAAAAATATATTGCGAAATTGAAAAACTTTTTACAGAAATCAACTCAGGATTATCAAAGGCGTCTTTAGGATGGACTGCTTCGATTTTAATGCCTAAGTTCTCATCCCATCGACAAAATATTATCCCAATATCAGTTCTTGGAGTATAGCTTTCAATTCTTTCTGCTATTTTAAGTGAAAGCCAATCAAATGCCTCATCAATATTTTCATTTGTAATTCCACTTGTTAAAAAATACTTCATTGGCCTATTTCCAAGTTTTTCTAACTCCATAGTATCTACTAAATAATCCACATTTGGTTGCTCGATATCCACTTTATTAAAAAGAATGAGAAGCGGTAACTTATTTAGCTCTGGTGCTGTTGCAACCTCATGTAATAATGTACATGCGTCTGTAAATTTTATCTTGTCTGAAACATCTAAAACAAAAATCAAACCATCTTGATTGTTCAGGTAAGGCTTCCATATTTCCTTAAATTTAACTTGGCCAGGAGTATCATAAGTCAATAAGGAAACATTATTAACTAAGATTCTAGAGATATCTACATTTATAGTCGGAAATAACGCTTTTGATACAGTTTTTCTCCTTGTTCGAATTATAGTTGTTTTCCCTGCCATAGAAAGGCCATAAATTAATATTTTTGCTTCTTTTTGCTCAAAAATGACACTTTCTTCCGGAAAAGATACATTAAACGTATTTAAAAGTGATTTAATCTCTTCTAACTTGCTTGGATCTCCTTGATAAACTTGTGAATCCACATAAAAAGCCTTATAAGCTTTTTTAATTTTCTTAAATTCTTCAATAAATCCTTCTAAAAGTTCTTGAGCTAGTGATGTATCAATTCTGCTCTTATTATCAGCAATAATTGAAATTAAAAGCTGCTCTTTTTTTATCCGTGAATATTTACTTGGAATTTCAAACAATAAATTAGCTGTTTTAAACGTTCCAAACATATGCTTAAAGAAACCATCTTCATAAATGTCCATTAATGTGGGAACTTGTCTAATATCATCTCTTTCAATATTTCCAGGGACTTTTAGAAAAATATATGGAGGAAAAAACAGATTCCGGTGACTTAAGACTAAGATTCTCAAAGATGATAACCCTTGCTATTAATTATAAATCTGAGCTGTCTTACTAAATAATCGAGTTATCTTATAAAAATATATTTGACTCTCTGAAAAATCAAAGAAAAAAGAAACAAGAATTTTAATTCTTTCTTTGAGTAGAGATGGATAAAATAATAAATTTTGAGAAATTAATAATCTTTAAGTGGTTTCAATGCTTATCATCTTTAATTAAATAGCCTAAAGATGTGATAAAAATAGTTCTCTTAATAATAAGTGGAATATATGCAATAATTATAGGAATTGGCATTATAGGCCTTTGGACTATGCTGCTTAGAACAAAACAAGTACCAGAATTGAAAACAGAACCCACAGCAATAAAATTTCATATAACTGCTGAAATGATAATGGGGATTCTCTCACTAATAAGCGGGATTTTCCTTCTGTTTGGTATCTCTTGGGCTCCTTATCTCTTTATTCTTGCGATGGGATTAATAATTTACGCCGTCATCAATTCAGCAGGTTATTATGGTCAGCGAAAACAGTGGTCATTTGTAGCCATGTTCGGAATAATTCTTATTACTTCATTAATCCTTGCAATATTGAATATATTCACATAGATGTATGATTATTTAATATAATTAATATAATAAATGCCAGAATTTTTAAACCAACTTTTTGTTACTAATAAATTTTGGAAAAAAACGTTAATTTTTTATATAAGAATATAACTACTGTAAAATGAAAAAATTGTAAAAATGGGAAATCCAAATATGATAGATAATTGTGTAAAAATCATAGTAGGTG
>JBHLNZ010000113.1:4826-7874 GCA_048941015.1 Promethearchaeota archaeon
ATGAGGGTGGCTTAAAATGGCTCAACATGGTGAATTGGAAAAGGGGTTAGGTGGACTTCTTGAGGGAGGACCAAAACCTTGGATTCAAATTGGAGCTCAAATGCATGACCATCCTATGTTATTAGCTGAAATATCAGCAAAAAAGTTTTATTATGACGCTAAAACTTTGGTTGATACAATTGCTGAAGTTTCGGGTTATTATCAGTTAGATATGTTAAATGCTTGGGGCGATAATTATAATGTCGAAATAGAAGCTTTAGGTGGTAGAATGATCTATGGTGAAAAATCAATGCCTACTATTGACTTTCGTGAGCCTCTCATCAAGGAACCCGAGGATTTGCGGAAGCTCAAGCTTAAAGTTAAAGAAGTAGATTGGTACAAGGATGGACGAATACCATTTGCTTTCGACATTATTAATTATTGTCAAGAATATGGAACAAACATGGGCATATTCACTGCCCCATTTAGTATGGCAGTTGGAATGCGGAGTTTCCCAAGATTGGCCAAGGATATGAGAAAAAGACCAGAATTTGCCCACGAGCTATTTACTTTCATCATGGACGATATATTGATGCCATATATCCAAGCACAACAGGATTATTGTGATATTATTTATGCCTTAGGACCTGATGCATGGGCAGCAGTACCGAATTTATCTGTTAAAGAGATGAAGGAATGGGTTGTACCCTATAATCTAGAAGTAACGAAAAAGGCTAAGAAATTTGGTGTAATGGCTATGTGCGCAAGTGGAGATTATTGTGAAGAGCGACTGGAAAAATTTGATACTGAGGTGCTGCAAGGTTGCTTTGATGTCATGATCGAGAGTCAAGGAGCGCCTGTTATATCTTTGGGAATGGGACGTTGGCATGAATACCCTCTAGAGTCTGTAAGAGAATATACAGCTAAATATTGGGAACAGGGCAAAAAGGCGACTATTAGTGCATCAATTAATGCTCGTTTGCTGCGTGATGGACCGGTAGAAAAGATTGTAAATACAATTAAGCGCTACATCGATACTTTTGCACGAGATCATAATCTAAGTATTTTTTTAGTTAATATCCCAGCTGACACACCTCCCGAGCATGTTCATGCTGCAGTCGCAGCTACACACACTTATGGTCATTTACCTATTGCAGATAATTTGGATGAGATCGACTTTGAGTTACCATATAAGAAGTCTTTTAAGGAATGGAAACAAAATCCTAAACCATTTTCAAAAACAGAAGTGAGAAAAGGGCTTGCAGGCTTGTTATGGCAACAAATGGAACCCGTAAATACTATAAAAGAGTTCAAAGAAAATTATAAAGACAAAACATTAAAAATCTTATATAATCTCACTGATCAAAAGTATGGAGCTTTAATTACTGTTGAAAATGGTAAATTGGACGTTAAACATGTATTAACCGACAGAGAAACACTGGAAAACCTTGAAGTTGATGCCTCAATGGCATGCACGGCTGAATTGTTTTTTAATTTTGGAAGCATGTCTAAGATCTCAGCTTTATTTAAGATGTTTACAGGGAAATTAAAGTTAAAAAACGCCAAAAAAATGAAAGAATTTGGAGAAATTATGGCCTATGTAAGTTAGATTTTTAAAATTTCTTTTTCTTTTTTTAAATTTAAAGATTTAGTTCTCATATTTTTTAATTATTAATCTTATTAAACTCTCAAAAACATTATTTAGTTTCTCGCCGGTAACAACATTACATTCAAAATATCCATCTAATCCTTCAGACTTTATAAAATTTAAACCTTGCTGCATAGAAACTTGACGGGGATTATCTAAATCCTCATAATTCCCCATTAGAATCATAGGGATATTTGTTGTATTCTTCCTTATAGTCTCGACCCACTTTGACAACTTATGTAAAGACTCTGAATCTGACAGTTCAAACATAAAAATAGCTCCTAATGCTCCTCTACAGTATAAAGGTACCATACGTCTCCAACGGTCCTGTGATGCCAAATCCCATATTTGCAGTCTGATATAAAGATCTTCTATTTTAATCTCTTTAATTTCAAAACTAATTCCAATTGTTAATTTTGTATTTGATTTAAACCATGAATTTCCAAAATGTTCTAATTGAGTGACATTTCCTGAATCGTTATGTCCTACTAATAAGACTTTAAATAAAAAATCAGGTATTAGTTCTTCTTCTTCCTCAATTTTTGGCTTTATTAAGGCTTGTTTTTTAATGTAAGATAAGTCCTCCTTTAACCTTTTTTTATCTTTCTTTCTTCTTTTTGATCCCATGTTAATATAATTTTATTTTTGATTATTAAATTTAACTTAAGTCATTTGCTCAAATAATGCTTGAAATTCCTTTTTAACCGCATTTAGACCTAGATTATCTAGTAATTTTATTGCTCGCTTACTCAGAGTATAAAAAGAACGGGGTTCTGTGCGTTTGTATTCAACTCTTTTTTCATTATTGATAAAATTTTGGTCCTTTAATACCTTTAAATGGTAGGTTAGGTTGTTCTCTGGAACAGAGGGTAAAAGTTCTTTAAGCTGATTAAAAGATAATTTATCCTCACTTGCTAATAAGGTAAGTAATATCTTATAGCGTGTCTTTTCTGATATAATTTCTAAATCTTTTCGCATATGGTCAAATTTTTTGAATTTTTCCAATTTTTCTCACCGTTCATTTTTTTATTTAATTATTCATTATCTCTATGAAGTATTAGCAAATCTAGATATTTATATTTAACTCAAATAAGATTGAGTCAATTAGTATCGGGTCATTAAAAATTAGGAATAATACCTTTTTAGGATAAATGAGGATATAAAATGGAACACTCGCATGAAGAAACATGGGAAGAATTTCTAGATGAATTTATTGATGTATTTTCAATTTTTGACCTCTTAAAGTACAAGATTTTCATATGTGGCTCATATAATGAGGAAAATTTTCCCAGTTTGGTCCGGATAAAAGAAACATTAAACCAACGAGAAAATACTTTAGGCTTTTTTGAGAAGGAATTTCGCCGTACCCATAGTGAGAATTTAATACTTAAATTTGATTTAATTGCGAAATTTTCTGATGA
>JBHLNZ010000114.1:0-7863 GCA_048941015.1 Promethearchaeota archaeon
TTCAGAATGGATATGGGTTAAGGAAAGCATTTGTCCAAAATTGCCACGTTATTTTAGAAAATCCTTTCAAATAAATTCTTCATTTAAAAAAGTAATGTTACAAGGTATAGCATGTAATCAAATGAAAATTTATATTAATTCAAAACTAGTAGGAGAAGTCTTCAGTCGATTCTCTTTATCAATTCTACCAATATATAATAGAGTTAAGGTATTTGATATCACTAAATATGTAAATCCTGGAGATAATATTATAGCTATTGAAGCATATAACTATGATGGTTATAAAGGTGCAATAAATGTTTATCTACAGATTCTTTATGATGATAATACAATTCAAGAAATATTTAGTGAAAAAAATTGGAATTGCCGTAAAAATTTGGACTTAAATGATGATTCATGGAAACTTTTAGATTATAATGATGAAGAATGGGAGCCAGCAAAATCTTATGGAAGACCTCCTAAATTAAATGGAGATATTTTTAAACCATATTTATTAAATGGAGAAGTTTCTATGACTCAGGATTATTTTGGTCTTGAAGGCTTCTTTTTTAATGCAATGACAACTTTAATAACATATTTTTATGGCAAATTGAAAAGATTTATTGGAAAAATATTTATAAGATTATTTAAATCAATAGTTCATTTACTCATTAAGAGGTTAAAACCTTTCGATTAGGTAATTAAAATGGATGATATAAAGGAAATCTTGAATAAATTAATAAAAAATGAGTGCTCATTAGAAGAAGCAGAAAAATTATTAAAAGCTAATATTGTTGAACAAGTTGGTGATGTAGCGAAATTGGATATATTTAGAAAACTACGTACGGGGATTGTAGAAGTAATATATGCTGAAAATAAAAGCTCTCAAATGATTTTAGATATAACTAATTCATTTTTGAAAACCAAAAAATTTACAATTATTTCACGATATAATAATGAACAAATCGAAAAAATCTTGAAAGAGTTTAAAAGCAAAGAGAATTATGTTGTAGAAATTAATGATTTAGCTAAAGTTATTATTATTAAAGAGAAGAACTACAAATTTGAGAGTAAAGGAGGTAAAATAGGAATAATTACTGCTGGTAGTTCTGATATCCCTGTTGCTGAAGAAGCAAAAGTTATTGCTCGATCGATGGGTTGTGAAGTAATTACTAGTTATGATTTAGGAATTGCTGGAATACATCGATTATTTACACCTCTCAGCGAAATGATTAAAGAGGGAGTTCATGTAATCATTGTCTGTGCTGGAATGGAAGGCACATTACCTGGAGTAGTTGCTGCTCTAGTAGATGTTCCTGTAATTGGGGTTCCTATCTCCAGCGGTTATGGTTTGGGTGAAAAAGGTGTTGGTGCTCTTACTACAATGCTGCAATCTTGTTCACCAGGGTTATTAGTTGTGAATATTGACAATGGCTTTGGGGCAGGCGCATCAGCAGCTTTGATTGCAAACAAAATCGCAAAATAAGTCGCTTAATAGACCTTCTCTTCTTCTCTTTTCTTCTATCTAAAAAATCTATTTTTTAAAAGATATAAGAATTAAAAACAGAATAAAAAAACCTAATCTCGATCAACAGAAATTCCATGGAAAAAAAATAATATTTATGTACACAGAAATTTTATTTTAAATTAAAATTTTTAATTTAAGGTGAAAAAGTTTGACACCAACAACCGCAGCTCAAGAAGCATTATCAAAGCTTCGGCAGTTAAATCCCGATCTTGGATGGTATATAATTCCTCTACTTGCTATTGTTTTATATATCTATGGAGTAGAAATTAAAAGAGCAAGAGAAACAAAAAATTGGAGTACAGTATTTGCTGGATTAACAGTTCTTGGATTAGATTTAATAAATGAATTATGGAATGCTCTCGTATTTGCGTTTACAAACTACTCAGCCTTTTGGACAACTCCTGGGGCCAGTGCTTACATAATTCTTATTGGTTGGAACATAGAAATTGCTTTTATGTTCTCATTAGCTGGTATAATTTTTGCTAAATTCCTTCCCGATGATAAAAATAAGAAAATGTTAGGATTACCAAACAGATGGGCTTATGCCATAGGTTTTGCTCTATTTTGTGTAATCGTTGAAATTCTCTTAAATTGGGGTAATTATCTCATCTGGGAATATCCATGGTGGCATTGGTATAATCCAATTCTAATTTTCTTTATAGGTTACTTCTATTTCTTCGTTGGAGCATTTTATGTCTACGATTTACCTGAAAGAAAAGATAAAATCAAAGTTGTAGGTATTATTTATGGGATAAGTATTGTTCTAATTTGTGTTTTTGGTCCCTTATTAGGACCTTTAGGAATATTTTAATTAAAACAATGTCAATTATAACGCAAAAATTTAAAAAATTTAAACATTTTTCAATTTTTTTTTTAATTTTGTTTATCCCTTAAAGAATTATTTCTTTATATAAATCGATATTTGAATATTTTTTAATTAATGTATTTAATTGGCTTTATTAAAAATTTACCCGAATTTTAATATCCATTAGATAATTGTCATTGATAATGAAATGGGGCTTAATAAATCTGTTTTAATATTCCTACGGAAGATTTTTATAAATCTAAAAGTATAAATATTTAGTTCAATATATCTTATCTTGATACTAATTCTATATAAAATCTTTAAAAAAAAAATTTTGCACTATGTAGTTGAGACCAATGGTCGCAACCGTTGATAATTTTGAGAGATCTAAAGAATTTTTCGAAAGTGGAGACATTTTAAACACGATAGAAAGCTACGAAAAAGCAATTGAGCATATTGATAGGTCTAAACCAAAGCAGAAAGACGAGTTCATTAAATTCTTGAATAGACTTTTAAAACATTGCAGAGAAAAAAACTTATTGAGCGAGGAAGCAATGGTTTTACGAGCAATTGGACGGACTTATTCGAAATTCAGAGAGCATGCTGAAGGTTTAAAATATTCATATCAAGCATTAAAAATTCAGAAAAAATTAGGTAAAAAATTAGATATTGCGCAAAGTTTAGAGTTTCTTGCTGAAGATCTTGAGGTTCCTGGAAGATATGATGACTGCATTAAGCATTTTTCAGAAGCAGCAGAAATATACCATGAATTGGGCAAATTGAGGAAAGAAAAAGAAATCAGAAAAGAAATCTCTCGTTTAAAACAGTTCTCAAAAGAAATTCTTGAAGACGAATATATCATGCATAAATTTAATATCGATAAGTTTTAAAGTTGACATACGGACATAATCTTAAATTTTCTTTTTTTTTAAATATCTTTTTTTAAATCTTTTAGTCTATGCAGAAAATCTTTAGATAAATGGGCTACTTTACTTTGAAATATAACTTGTAAATCTTTTACAGGAATCCCAGTAGCCTTGTTAATTCTTTTTAGGTCTTCATACTCTGCTTTAACATTAATAATAATGATGTCATTTGCCTTTTTCATATATGAAATTTTATAATTTAAGCTAAAATCTTTCCCTTTGACTTGAATTGAGGTTTGCTCTAATTTTCTATCTATACATACTCTTTTTATTGTATTATATCGTACCCCCAGCGTCCCTAATTCACGTAACATGATTTCAATCAATTGGAAACTATATTTTGGATAACACAATACCTTGATAATTTGGCTAGGACGATTTTTTTTTGTCATACTTGGAACAATTTGAATGTCTAGCACATTTTCATTTTCAATGATTTTTACAAAATTACCGATTATTTCTCCCGATATATCATCTAGATCTGTTTCTATAACTGCAATATCTTCTATATATTCCTTAAGAAAACTTGATTCCTCTGCGATATCCAAATTTACTACACTGCAGACAAATAGTCGCAAGATGTTTGGGAAATTATTAAACTCTTTTTGACCTGTACTAGATACCATTTTTTCAAGTTTAAAATCTGGTGAATTAATCATATTAATTGGTTTTAAATTTATTAATAAAGCAGCTCCAGTAGGAGTAACTAATTCGCTATCAATAGGCCCTTTATAAACAATAAGATCTGTACCTTCGAATATATTAACGGTAGCAGGAGCTGGTATGGGCAATATTCCATGAACAGATTTAATCGTTCCTCCTCCTAATGGAATTCTACCACAATAAACTTTGAAGTCTTTTTTAAATGCTCCTATTAAATCTAATGCTTTTGACACACCTAATATATCTATAAGAGTATCAACCGAACTAATTTCATGGAGATGAATATTTTCAATAAGATTTTGATGAACTTCTGCCTCTGCTTTAAATAGTGATTCTAAAACATCATTAGCATATTTTTTCGCTGATTCAGAAAAATTCTTCTCATCTAGAAATTTATTCAAAGCGTTTTTAAGAATAATTGGTTTTCTATGATGTTTTTTTTCATTTATTTCCAAATTAAGTTGATTTACTTTTATGCCAGACCTCTCAATTTTTACTAACTCTATGTTAAGCTTATTTATATCCTCTAAATAGCCCTTCAAATCTTTCAAATCATCGATAATACTCCCGGGATTAGATACTAATTCTAATAGTGCTGCCAAAAACATATCTCCAGATATTCCCGAATTATTTGCATCAATAATTAAAGATTCCATATTGTACCCTCTCTTTTTACTCGAAATTGATTATAAATTAAGAAATAACATTATAAATATTTGAACAATAAAAAAAATAATATATTCTAATAATTTTGTAATAATTATATTAATATTAAAAAATAAATTAAGATTAGTTTTTGGGGCATTAGATTGAGTGAACTTCAAACCATTAAATGCTATTTGAATCAATTACCAGCTACGATAATAAAGTTATTAAGTATTACTCCACCTCGATTTATTCCTGAACCTGTTCAAGACATTATTGAAAAATATCAAGGAATTGAGCGAATTAGCATAAACCTAATAGATAATTTCGGGCTTTTTGAAATTACTTATCACAAACCTCAGTTTATGATTGCCAATTCTGAGATTATGATGCTCTTGTCCACTAGAAATCCATATACATTAGGAGTTTTACACCAAATAATGTATGGTGGTTTTGAAACAGAACCTAACGGGTTTCATCTTTTAAAATATTTAAATTCAAATGTAAAATCTTCCTGTATGGTTGCCAGAAAAAAAGATATCGATCGATATTCTGGAGGTACTCAGTCAATTTCAAAGGATACAGATATGGCAACTTGGGTCGAAAGTGCCAAACAAATTAATACTAATCATCTCTCCTGGATGCATTACTTAGATTTTGAAAATTTGCATAAACAACAACAAGCATTAAAACAAAGAACACCAGAGGATTTAATCGAAAAGCTGATTTTACGTACAGATAAATGGATTTTAAGTAATTATAAGCAACTTAGGAACAATTCATTAATGATTATTCTTGGGGATCATGGTAGAGTTAAATTGAATTTGGAGTATTCTGGTAAGATTGCCCAATGGCGAGAAGCAAGTGTCCCTATAGCGATTCTAATGAGAAAATAATTACCTAAACTTATTTTTAATTAAAAATAAAACTTATCAAAATGGAAGAATATAAACGATTTACAGTCTCTCTTCCAAAAGAATTGTATGAAGAATTTGAGGAATTCAGAAATAAGTTAGGGATTTCAAGGTCAGATTGTATTAGGAAAGCAATGCAATCATTCATGGTTGAAGAAACAAATATCGCTTACACTTCAGAAAATGTTGTTGGTTGTATAACCATTATAATGAAGCATGAACATTTTGATTCAAAACATCAACATCAGATTAAGAAAACAGATGAGGAAATCGTTAATCATTTTCATGATATTGACCATGAAGATATTCATCATGATCATGAATATGATTCACAACCAATTTATGCGAATGTTCAGCAAACTGATGAAATACTAAAAAATGATATTCAGCACCATTTTCATGATATTATTATATCAACTCTACATATTCATTTAGAGTTTGAAAAATGTTTAGAAATTATTGCTGTTTCGGGGTCATATCAGCGTGTAAAAAGATTAAAAGATGATTTGCAAAAATTAAGAAGCATTCTATCTATAGGTTTTTTTATAATAGATAAAGGTTCGAAGTAATTCACACATCTAACTTTTAAATTTTCAATTTCAAAGTATTAAGAAAAAGAGAAATTAGAATAAAAAATTCGGGTTGTAAAGAAAAAAGTAAAACAAGGATAAGGCGATTTTTTTTGAATTTTTTATTCTACTTTTTCAGATAAGTTGTGTGTGTATTAACTATAACTTCAAATTTTTCTGATTTAAGCTATTATACTGTAGAAATTTTTTAATTTACATTTAAATTTAAAAAAAGAAAAGTGAATAATCTTTAAAAAAAAATAATTAATTGAATCCAATTTGAAAGATCAATTAGAGATCTTTTTCTTGAACTGTTTTTCGGCCGTTAGCTTTAGCTCTTCCAATTGCTTTATCTAAAATATACATAATTGCATCATTAAGTGCAGGACCATCAATAAGATCTCCACTTGTGTTGCATCCTTTACCCTTTATATAATCTCTTACTTTAGATTTAACAAAAAGAGCTTCGACCGCTGCTTTTTTAGCCATTTTTTTATTCCTCCATTTATTGTTTAATAACGTTTTAAATTAAATTTGTATTTAAAATATAATTCTCTTTGCTTATATTTAAATTTAGTTGAAAAATCATCATAGAAGGTTAATATTCTGGGTTTATTCACATTCTAGAATAAATGCCTTTTCCTTAATAATTTGAGCGTTCTTTTAAGGATTTACGAAATAAATCTTAAAATTGATGAATTGAATGTTTTTAATTGTTCAATTTTGTATTTTTAATAACAAAAAATAATTGGTGTTTGAAAATTTTGTAAATTTAAGGCCTTATCTAAGAATTCTACTTGTTAATACATCCAATATCAAGATTCGTTTAATTTATTAGAGTTGCATTTTTTTTTAACTTAATCAACTAATCTTGTACTAATACAATTAATTCATCGGATCAATTAGAATGAAAAGAATTTCTTTAAATGGTAAATGGAAATCTAAATCCGATTTAGAAAATTTGGGGAGAGAGAAACAATGGTATCTTCCAAAATATTTTCAAAAATCACGTAATGACTTAATAGATATCGATATACCCAATAGTTTTAATCTATTAAAAGGATTTGAAGCTTTTGAGGGAATTTTTTGGCACTTCTATGAATTCGGTTTTGATCTTTCGACACTTAATAACAATTTTGATTTTAAAATAAGATTTGCTGGAAGTAATTATATTACTGAAGTTTGGTTAAATGGTATATTTTTAGGTAATCATGAAGGTGGATTTACACAATTTAAATTTAACATTAATCCTTCTCTACTCAAAGAGAATAACATTTTAGTTGTTAGAACTGATAATATCAGAAGAAAAGGCCAAATTCCTGATAGAGTTTTTGATTGGTTTCCTTGGGGAGGACTCTATCGAAATGTTGACTTATTAATTTTAGAAAAAAATCGAATTGAAGATATTATTATTAAAACTGAATTAAAATCAACAAAATTATGTGAAATAGCGATTAATTATAAAGTTATCGGAGAATTAGCATTCAAATGGCAGATCTTAGATAATAATCGGAATCCACTATTTCGTGGCTCAATTTCTAAAACGGATGGATCAGGAAGTTTTTATATTACCATGAGTTCTCCAAAACTTTGGTCTCCTGAAAATCCTTATCTATACTATTTTAAGGTTTTTAATGATTTATCTACGACAAATAAAGTAACTTTATATAAAACACATTTTGGAGTTAGACAAATTGAGATTAAAGGAACAAACATTTATTTAAATAAGAAGAGAATTAAATTAAAAGGAGCAAGTCTACATGAAGAAATGGTCGGGTATGGAAGAACGATTCCTTATGAGTTACGTGAAAAAGATATTAAAGATATGAAAAGC
>JBHLNZ010000115.1:0-7818 GCA_048941015.1 Promethearchaeota archaeon
TAAACAAACTCTATATTTACTTTAAAGAAAATGATAAAATCTAAATTTTATTATGCTAAATTAATTATTATCGAAATTAAAAAAAATCTTAATTATCAAATTTTTAGAAGGTGAGTTCGATGGCTAAAAAGAAGAAACAAGCAATGGAACCTGAAGATGACGACGTCCCAGAGGGTAAAAAGGATGAAGAAGGGGATGAAATTATTGATTTATACGATGAAAGCGATAATTTAGATGAAGATCTTGATTACGATCTTAATGAGATTGAAGATGAGATGTTGGCAGACGAGACGGAAGATGAATCATTTGGTTATGAAGTAAGTGAAGTAGAAGCTTTGCTTCGGAAAATTAAATGCGAACCATGCCCTGGAAGTTCAAGTAAACGTGAATGTAATGTACGAGATGATTTTGGTTGCCCACCTGATAAGGCAAAAAAGTAATAAATTATTTTAAATTTTATTTTTTTCTCAAAAATTTTTTAATAAGTCTAATTTTAACATTTAAATGAGAAACCTTGCTGACAAAGAATCATAAACGCCTAATCTTATCAATATTTGATTTTTTATTTAGTTCATTTATTTGGCATGTAAATGCCTCATGGGGAAATACATTTTTGACCTGTTTAATTCTATCTATTACAACTTTCCTAATTATATTTACCCCATTTGAAATTTATTGGAGTTTTAGAGATATTTGGTTTGATCGTTGGCCTAAACTCTTTTTAAAAGAGATTACCATCTCAAAAGTAAAAATAAAAATAGATAATAGATATTTAGTAGCAAATTTACTAATTCATAAAGACAAAAGTTTATGTGAATCAAAAAATGCTATTATTATAATATCCTCTGGTTTTTCTGACGATAAATTGAAACTTCAATACTTTTATTACCCCTTAGCTTCTCAGGGATATGTTATTTTAACATATGACGCGAGAGGGATTGGAGATTCTAAAATAGCTGGAAGGAGAACAGATTTTATTAAGCGTATCGAAGATTATAAAAATATTATAAAGTGGGTAAAAAAAAAAGAGAATTTCAAAAATATGAAAATTTTCGTGGTAGGTTTTAGTATAGGTGCGGTAACAGTACTTTCTGGGAGTTTTACTGATAAAGATGTAAAAAAAATTATTGCTATCTCATCTATTTCCAGTTATAAAAAAAATTTACCAAAATTTAATCCTTTGATTCTATTCCTTTATTTCTTTAAAGGAGTTAAATTATTTATTAAAGATGAAGAAAATAAGCTTCTATCTCCTTATTTAGTTATTAAAGATTTAAAAAATTTAGTTTCAATGGAAAATTGGCAATTTTATTCAAATAGAGTACTCCTTATACATACTCGAAATGATAAGGTCATAAAAATAAGAAATTTCCATGAAAATGCTAAAATTCTTGAGCTTCCCGAAAAGAATAAACTAATCTTTAAGAGAGGAGGGCATGTATTAAAGAAAAATGAGCTTTCTTTAGTCGCAAGTTGTCTTCACTTTTTCAATAATATCGAATAGATTAAGAACCTAATAATTAGTTTATTTTAAATATTTTTATTTAAACTTACTTTAAAAGAAGAGAAACAAAATTAATTTGATAAAATGTCCTGTTTGTGGTAAAGAAATAAAACATGAAAATTTAAATAAAGCATTTAAAATATCATTAGGAAACTTATTAGATGGAAAATTTTATGTTAGTAAGTCTTTATTTTATCATACAGATTGCTTAGTTAATGATCAGTACCGCGAAGAACAACTTCAGGCTCAATTTATTTGAAAAACTTTTCTTACTGAAAAACTTTTATCATTTCTGTGATTGTATTATATACCAACTCAATATTAATTTTAATATCAAACAATTTTTCATCGTAATAGTATGAATTTCTTTTTGCTTTTTCAATCTCATCAAAAATGTTCAAGAATTCTTTCTTGGATTCTAATGCCATTGAATAAACATGTTTCCTTTTAGTCGCGTCGCTCATTTTAACAAAACAACCATGATTATCAAATTTATGATCATAGGTTAGAAATTTTGTTTCCCATAATTTACTTTTTAACTTATTATATACCTTTTGAGCTAGATTTATACAATATTGATGAGCATTTTTACTGTGACTATAATAAAAAGGTAATTTTTTCTTATTTTCTTTTATATATTCTTGAAGTTTCTCATTGATTAGATCTATCTTTTTTTTAGATAAATTAATATTAGAGTAATTACCTGAAAATTTACATTTCGTACGTGAAAGGGGAGAGGACGAAATGTTATATAGCTCCATTATATTTATTATTATTCTCTCTTCAATCCAATGACTAAATTTATATGTATAATTAAAATTTTGACTTAATTTCATTAAATAACGTTCTAATAAAGAGGTTTCATGAAAATCCATAAAGTAGAACTTAATACCGTTTTTTAGCCAATATTTTTCTAAAAGACTATATAATATCTTTGTCTGTTCTGGTATTCTTAAATTGTTTAAATCAGAATCACTCTTTTTAAATTCTGGAACAAAAGTTCTTCTCCAAAATCTATTTAGATTTTCACCGTTTTTTAAGAAATAACCTGATTTATTTTTTTCATTAGGATATAAAAATCCATACGGATTCATTAATGGAAAGAAAAAAAGGATTTGATGTTTTCTTAAGTAATTTTCTATATTCACCTTACCCTCAATAATTCCCTCAAAAAATTCTAAAATACCAAAAAGACCGTTATATTCATTGTGTTGTGCAGCTATAAAGACATAAATTTCTTCTATATCATCAAGTTTCGCTTTCTCATTAACTTTTATTACAGGAATTGTACCATTCTCAATTGCAAATTCTCTGTATCTAATATTTTGGATATTTTTAACTTCACGAAATTTATTTAGGATTTCTG
The DNA here is from genome assembly GCA_048941015.1 of Promethearchaeota archaeon. GTDB lineage: Archaea > Asgardarchaeota > Lokiarchaeia > Sigyniarchaeales > SOKP01 > SOKP01. The sequence continues at coordinate 2,871 of JBHLNZ010000115.1, forward strand.
TATATAATAAACTTCTTAGGGGGAGATTTAAAAGTTTTTCTAAGACTTGATAATTCATATAATCTTTAACCTATAATTTTTTCCCAATCTGAAAAATTTATAATCTTCTCATAATTTTCAACGATACTTTTGAATATTACACAACCAATACAAAACATATTTATGAAATCCTCGGAATTTAAATTTAAAATTTTACTAGATTCTTCAGAAAATCCAATTCCTCTCTCAACTTCAATTTGACCATCATATCCTGATAGATTAACAACAAATTCCTGTTTATTTGCTCCAGTAATATAAGCACCTCTAGCAATTCTTGCTAAACCTCCTACAGGGATTACTTTTTTATCTTTTAGAGCTAAATATATTCTAAGATCGAATGTATGTCTTCCATTTCTCCAATCAATTAGAGAGAAATTGGCTTTCTCTTGAATAGTATAGGGGTAAGGGTCTCGATTTTCGGTAAATTTAGCAAAAAATTCTTTTTTACTCAATTTTATCATTTTTTTAATTCTAAGAGGGTTACTATCTTTTGAAATTGGGACAATTCCTGCTCCTCCTGACCCTCCACTTGGTTTAATAATGAATTCTTGATGATATTTTTCAATTAAGTATTTTAACTTATTTATAAGATCTTTTTCATTAAAGGCTTTGGTAAATAAAAGGTATTTTAAATTATATCTATTTAAATGTTTTTTACTAAAATAACTTGCTAAATATGTAAGAGATTTATCATCTGTTATTTTATAAATAGGATTAACGATTATAGTCTGTATTTTCCGGAAATCTTTACTAATTATTTTAGAAAAAGAATCGTTTTTCAAACGGCGAACAACTCCATCACCAATAATTACGCTTATCCTATCAGATTTATATTTTAACCAATTTTCCGAATAGGAGAGAGTGTCAGAAAGTTGTTTGTAATCTGCTATTAAAAATACTATGGAGGCCTCAAAATCTTTATTATAGTTGGTAATGTTAAAGATTTTAACTTTAAAATTATTTGATTTTAGTTTTTTTCTCAAATATTCAACCATAATTACTTTTTCATGGATTAGTCCATCATTAACTGGCACACCTACTAAAACAAATACCTTACCATCCCTTCTTTTGTCATTTATAATTGCTTGATGTATAGCTTCATAGTATCCATCATATAAGATATTTTGCTGATCCTTTGTAATTATTGAAAGCCCTCGATGAGATCCTCCGTTTGTTTCTAGTAAGAAAAATTTCTTGCCATTTACATAATCACATACCATAAAGTCAACACTGCCGGCATAAAAAGAGTCGTTATTGCTTAAATAATTGTCATGAAATTTCTCCATTTTTTTCAGTGCAGTGTCCCTAATAGTATTTACAAATATATCCTCTTGCGATGCTCTTAAGTCTGCAAAAGAAACCAAATCAAGTCCTAATGTTTTTCCCAGTTGAATTAAATCTAAGTCAGACTCTGAAATATTTTTTGACATTAATTTAAGGAATTTTGTTAACAAATTACTTTCCATAAATTCACCATAATTAACTAAGAATTAATGAGGAATTTATCTTATTAAAGATATATTACAATATCAAAAAATTTTAATTTTTTTCTTTGAAATAAAGATAACCTTGATGATTACCTTTTGTACTTAACCTTAAACTACCAATTAAAACTTTTTTTACCTTCATTTGTTCTTTAAAACTAAGATCGGAATATAATAAAATATAATTTTTTTCTAAATTGATCACAAAAAGTAATCCTATTTTTATTAATTTTGAATCTTCCGTTAATAAAGAGATTATTACATAATGGTATGGTAGAGTTATCAGCTCATTAACTTTGATTTCTATTTCCACTATTTCACTATTTTCTTTATCATATTCAGTTCTTATGAACTTTATATCTTTAAGAGGTATTGAAATCTTTCTATAATTCTCTAATACTTTTGCGAATTGACTTTGTCTTAAAAAGCGCCTTTCATCTTTGTTTTTTTCATAGAAATATTCGTTCTTCTCTTTAACTAAGAGTATTTTCCTGCCTTTTGATTTTGAAGCATTTTTTTCAATAGCCTTTAACTCTTCGATTGAGTCATCATGAAATATAATTAGAATATCAGGATCTATTTTATCAATAAAATAATTTTTATAAATAATCCCCGCTTCCGTTTTTATCCAACCATCACTATCAATAAGGATTACATCTGTGTCTTTATGCTTTTTAACATATTCATCTATTAAGTCTCTACAAGAATGAGCTACAATAAACTTGTAACTTGATTTGGGGAATGTACTTCCAATAAAAACAGTTTCTTCTGTTTCAATATCCATACTCGAAATTATAAAATCCTTAATCTCTCCAATGTTAATCGTAGTAGGTAAATACATTAATTGTTGTCCTAAATCCGAATCTAAATATCCTCCTCTTAGTCCTTCTCTAAGAACATGATTGGCTAAATATTTTATTAAGGTTGTTTTTCCACAGCTAATTCCCAATACCATAACCTTTAATGGCCTTTTAACTGTCTTTTTTTTGATTTCTTCTATTACTGTATCTTTAATTTTAACCCATTCCTTACTTATCGTATCTTCTTCGATTATTTGTACATTGTTTTCAATATTAGTGTAAATTTCTAATTTCGAAGCCTCTAATGCATGTAAAGGATAAGTATTAGCACTAGGAACAATTATAGAGTTATTCTGGGTACTTTTTTCTTTTTTAAAAATTTTGCCGAAAACTTCAATCTTTCCTTCTAATAAATTAATTCTGGCTGGGCCTTTAACTAATAAGGTTTGCTCAATCTGAATATTTTGAATCATTAAAATCCTCATTAAAAAACAATTTTAAAAACAAATACTTTGTTACATTTTATGTTTATTATTTAAAAGAAATATAATTTACTTTTCTTATTATATCTTTAATTCATAAATCTGGAGAATATTTTGAAATCCTAGTTTTGTGAATAATAATTTTGCCGCATTTTCAGTTCCTTGCTTTAATGCTAATCTAATAGAATTAATATGATTATTTTTAAAATAGTCAATTATGTGCCTCAAAATCTCTTCACCTATGCCTATCCTCCTTTTCTCCTCTCTTACAATTAAATTTGAGATATAGCCGAATCTAAAACCTTTTTCAGAATATTTTACGACACAGTATGCCATACCAAGAACCAAGCGAGTCTCTTCTTCAAAAGCAACGACAAGCTCTGAATTTGAATCTTTCTTTAACTTTTCTTCAATACTTAATCTCCAACGCTCTTCATCAAATTCTTGGCCTTTCAAATCACAAAGGTCTCTCATCAATGAAGTTATTTCATCAATATCTCTTTCTGAAAATTCTCTTATTATCATTTACTTTTACATTTTAGAATTAATATTAACTTACTAAAATTTTTTTTTTAATAAAATTTTTATTCAATAGTTCTATTTCTTTAGTCTTCTAATAAATCTCCTTAATAAAAGTTATTAAGTGAGAAACGATCTGTTCATGATCTGGGATATCCAAAATTGGATGGTCGCTATGTTCCAACCAAATTTTCTTTTTTTGTTTTGAATTAATATTATCATAGATATAATCTATACTTTTAACTTTTATCTGGGAATCTAATCTTCCTTGAAATAATATTGCTGGGCACTTAATATTCATTAGTGAATTCTTCATTTCCCTAATTAATTTATTTATCTTTGGAACCATATTCAAAGGAATCTTATCATAACCTACCCACTTACCATTAGTCTCTTCTCTAAATTTTTCTGAATTTACCGGATAGTATCTGATAAATAAACGAATCAATGGAACTAATTTAGGAGCAATACCACTAATACCAACAGGAGCCCCAATAGTAAAAACTCCATCGATATTATAATTAGCTGCTAGGATTAATGAAAAAACACCCCCTAATGAATGACCTCCAATAATAATTTTCTTACATTTTGATTTGATTGATTCTAGTTCTTCTTTTAGAGCCATCTTCCATTTTGATATTGAAGTATCATGCAAATCTTTAGGTGTGGTTCCAAAACCAGGTAATAAAGGTATATGAACAGTATAACCTCCCAGTTTATGAAGATCATTAGCAAGAGGCTTTAAATCAGCACAAGTTCCACCCCCTCCTCCTGGAAACATTAGAAGACCGATATCATTTCCTTTATAATAAAAAGGGCCTGCCCCAGGCAAGATTTTAAAATTATTCATAATCCTACACTTAATTTAGAGAATTTAATTCATTTTTTGAATTGTTTATAACATGGTATACATGTTTTTTTTCCTTCATAATTTACTAGTCGTGAACTCATTGTCAATTCACCACAAATCTCACATGGAATGGAATCTTCTATTAGAGCCATATTTGGGGGATCAAATTCCACTTCTCTTATCTCAAAAATATCTTCTGGTTTTGAATTCAATACCATTTGTATTTTTTCATCTCTGCTCATTTTCTTTTTCTTAAAAATAGTTCCTTTTAGAGATAATCTAACTGCTTTTTTTGATTTGCGACTATAAATAGTATAATTATTTTTTCCATAATCCCTATGTATAAGATTCCCTTTTCCAAAGGTAGTACCTAATAATGCTTGAATTGCATCAACACTACAATTATCATTTTCGACAACTGCTACTAATTCTTCGTCAAGTGAATATTTAAAATCATGTTCTAATATATATTTTGCAACTAATACTCCTAATGCAACTCCAGGGCAAATATGACCATGAAATAATGTTGCTTTTTTCATTAATTCTTGAGTTTCCATCAAACTTACTTTAAAATATTAATTTAGCACTTTAACTTATAATTTATTAGATAATTTAAATATATTTTTTATAGACATGAATAACTCTAAGTCTAATAATTACGAGATTAAGTTCTTAGTTGATGCTATGCTTGGTAAATTAGCTAGATTTTTAAGAATCTTTGGCTATGATACTGTATACGCTAATGACTTAGAAGATATTTTTCATTTAAGTCCT
>JBHLNZ010000116.1:0-7684 GCA_048941015.1 Promethearchaeota archaeon
AGTACTCCCGTTTAGCCATAATTATTACAACTATGATTTTTTATTTTAATTGATATATTTTTCAGATATTATTAAATAAATTGTTGCTACATAAAATTAGAGTTAATTCTCTATTAATAATGTTATCCTATTTATCAACTAATGAAATGTTTTTAGAAAGTTGAATAATGAAAGAGATTTTGCTTTTTACCACCAAAATTGATTTGAAAATTTTAAACCATGCCAAAATTATAAATACTTTAATTTGTATGTATCTTCACGATTTATTTTGGAATTTAATAGAGAGGTGTGAAATTAAGATTGAGTAATGTGATATCTAAAGGAAAATTTCCTAAAAGACCACAAGAAATTAGTTATTTTGAAATATGTAGAAAAGATTTTAATAATCTTAAAAAAGAGGGATTTAATCCATTATATAACAATTTAGATTCTGTAGTTAAACAATTGAAGTCTAAAGGTGAAAATTTTAGGATTTTCGAAGAACAAAAGCAGAATTTAGAAGAAATTTCTAAACTTGTAAAGGAAAGAAAAGAAAGAGTTGCATTTTCATTGTTCTATAGAACATTTCCTTATTGTATGCCCCATAGAAACGGTTAAAATTAAGTTTAAGGCTGGTTATTTAAATTGAAAATAATTTTCGATCTCTTTAGCAATTAAATAATACTCTTCAAGTGTAGGAATATCAAGATCTTGGGTTTCAAATATTATATGTTGGCAATCATATTTTGCAAAGTCTTTTTCGAATATCTTAATTTTAAAGTAGTCTTGCTCTTCCCATAAACGCGATCCGGGATATGGAGTAGCAATGAAGTAATTTATTTTATCACTTTTATCAAAAGGCAAACTTTTAATGAACTCAATAGTTTTTTGAAAAGTGGATTGAGTTTCTCCTGGTAAACCAAGCACAAAGTAGGCTTGAATAGGTATGCCTTCATTTTTTAAATATTGAATACCAATTTTAACTTTTTCTGGCTCTTGATATTTCAAATTTTTATCTAAGACTACTTCACTTGCAGATTCAATCCCTGTTGCTATTAATCTGCAACCTGCTTCTTTTAGTATACGAGCTTCTTCGTCTGATATGTTATCAACTCGTAATTCGCAGCCCCATGGTATTTTTATGTTATTATTAATAAATATTTTACAAAATTCTTTAAAAAAGTTCTTATTAATATTAATATTATCGTAAAAGTTAATGTAATTATAGGTCTGCATCGATAAAATATCTTGTATTTCTGAAAGAATTGAGCTAATGCTTCTAATTCTAACTTTTTTGAATAAATTTTGTCTAGAACAAAATGAACATTGGTATGGACAACCTCTATTTATGATGATATTCGCAACCTTATAATAATAATTTTCTTGAGAGAGCTTATAGCGAGCTGGTAGTGGAATATTATTAATTTCTACAGGTTGAGGATAACCAGTAAAGATTAATTTGTTTTTAGAATCTAAATAAGCAACCCCTTTTACCTTTTTTAAGTCTTGTTCAATATCCCTATAGCTTTTAGAGTTATTTATCATATTCATAAGAATTTTTGATAAAGAAACAAATGAATCTTCAGATTCTCCAACACATATAAAATCAATTGGTTTTTCACTTCTTAATATTTCTCTATATGTAAAAGAGACGTGAGGTCCTCCATATACGACAATGTTATCAGGATTACTATTTTTGATAATTTTTGCTATCTTTAAGGTAAAATCGAAAGTATTTGTAAGAGAAGTGATACCAAATATATTATATTCTTTTATTTTTTTCTTTATTATGCTTTCTAATGCTAATTCGGTAAAATCATAATATTGCTCTAAATCTAGAATATCTACATAAATATCATGCTGATCTAGGATTGCTGCTAAATATAAAATGCCTAAATTAGGCTCTCTAAAAAATTCTGTTTGTGTTTCAGTAGGTTTAGTTGTTTTAGGGTTAATTAATAGAATCATATTCATTCAGTTATCATCATGCTGAAGATGTCTATCTTTAGAAATTACATTATCTGACAAACGTTCTGGGATTTTGAAGGCGTTTATTAAAGAATCTATTTTTCCCTCTTTACTTATTTTATCTTCTTCAATTAAGGGTATTTTAAGTTCAACAGAGGGTACTTTTTCATAACTAGGAACATATAGTTCAATCCCTTGTATTGATCGTTCTTTTACGATTATTCTCGTTGAATAATTACGGTCATTAAAAAAAGTAAAACCATTGTTCAATCGCCCCATTTTTAATAATTCCTTTTTAGTTTTTTCTTCACTGAAAAATTTTTCAGACATTTCTTGTTCAGAATATAGAATTCCGCCTATAATGAGAAAAATTCTAACAAATTCTTCTGGTTGAGGAACATCGTTAATGCTTTCTAATGCTTTACTAAGACGGGGACTATGGATGACTATATCATCAATATTAATCTCTTTTGACGCCTCTGAAAAATCTTCTTTATCAATTGTTTTAGCCCTTCCACCTGCTAATGGCTTTTCCATGATTTCTTGAAAATGAGGATCATCTTTTAAATAAGAATTTAATGAATAAATTCTATAAAATAATCTAAGCTGTTTACGTAACATTGACGCTAAGATTGCTCCACAAATTTGCAATTTAAATGAACTATGAGGTCCGTTATAAGTCCATATCCTTTTTGTATCATGATCTACTAATAAATAAACTTTATGACTATTATAATCATTTATGACATCTCCAACAATTTCTCCTTCTGTAACCTCTACACTTAAAAAAAATGGAAATTCTCTTATCTCTAAAGCTTCAAAAATTTGCATTAAAACAAATCCCAAGTATTATATATAATTTAAATAGGTTATAATCCTTAAAATAAATTTTATTATTTTAATAAAACTATGGAAATATCCTATAAATTGATTGAAATCAATAAAATTTTTAAATTTTCGGACATTCTACATACTAATTTTTATTAGATTGATAAAAATGAGTTCAGAGAAAAAGGTTTACAAGTTAAATATTTCTGGTGGAAATTCGGGTTCCGGTAAAGGCTTATCCAAATTAATTGAGATAGATGAAAAAAAGTTTAGATTTGAAGGAATGAAAATAGGAGATGTAATTAATGGTGGAGTAATCGGATTTCCAAATTATGAATTCCAGATTACAGGAGGATCAGATACTAGCGGATTTCCGATGAGAAGGGATGTTCATGGTCCAGTTAAAAAAAGAATATTAGTTTCCAAACGAGGAATTGGTTTTAAACCGAAAAGGAGAGGGGAGAAAAAAAGAAAAACTGTTAGAGGAAATGAAATTACTTACGATATGACATTAATAAACCTAAAAGTCACAAAATATGGCGAAGCAGAACTATTTAAAGTTAAAGAAGAGGAATAAGAATAATGGTTAAAGTTAAGAAATGTTCCTTTTGCGGATATGATATTCCTATTGGTCGTGGAATGATGTACATTAAGAAAGATGGGACTATTTTAAATTTTTGTACAGCAAGGTGTAGGAAAGCTATGATTATTTTTAAGAAAAATCCTCGAAAAACTCGTTGGACATCATATTACGGAAAACAATAAAAGTATTCTATTTTTAAAAATCGATTTAAAATCAAATTATTTGATTTAAATTTTCTCAAAAAGCTGAAAGTTTAAAAGAATAAAATCTAACTTTATTGGAGTCTAGGAAATTTTAAGAGATCATCTATTAAATCCACATGACTTACTATCATTCTCTTACAACAGAAACGATCTATTCCTAGTTCTTTAAATGCATCTTCTGAACTCTCTCCTTTCTCCAAAAGTTCTAAATAAGGTTTATAAACATGAGCTATGAGCTTCCCGCAGGAAAAGCATCTTATTGGTATTATCGTATTAGATCTCCTCTTTATGATTTAATGCTTTAATTTTTTAAAAAAACCAAAGTGTGTCTTTATTTTAGTAAAAAAAAAGAAAGATTCAAAAAAAAATTTACTATTTTATATGAAGATTGATTAATAATTCTAAAAATTTAGATTAATTTTAAATCATAAATTTTAATTTTTATAGTATATTATTTAATCTATTAAAAATCGATGATTTATGATAATATATTAAAATTATATATTTGAAGGAGAGTATTATGAGTTATGTTAAATTTAAGATTCCGGATAATCTTAAGAATGAAATTAAAGATAAATTAACAACAATCGCAGAAACTCGAGATTCTAAGATAAGAAAAGGAATGAATGAAGTTACAAAATCAATTGAAAGAAGCACAGCTAAACTTGTTATAATGGCAGAAGATGTTAGTCCACCTGAAATATTATTTCATGTTCCACTTCTTTGTGAAGAAAAAATGATACCTTATGGGTTTATATCTACTAAAAAAGAATTAGGAAATGTTGTGAGACTCAATATATCAGCATCAGCTATAGCGGTTGAAAATGTAGGAACTGGAAACGATAATATCTTAGATGATATCATCAAAAAGATTAATGCTTTAAAAAAGTGAATTGGTGATCATTTTGGTCAAATTAGACAAATCAAAAGGGCAACAAACTAATGACTTTTCAATTCCCGCTGAAGTAATTCAAATTGTCGGAAGAACGGGTTTAACAGGTGAGATAAACCAAATTAAAGTTAGAATTCTCGAGGGGCCTGATAAGAATCGTATTTTAACCAGAAATGTTAAAGGGCCTATTAGAGTAAATGATATTGTAATATTACGAGAAGTTGAAAGAGAAGCACGTAAAATAAGAAAAAGGAGATAAATTACAATATTATATATTATTTTTTTATTTAATGAAATAATTATTTAGTTTCTTTAAACTCGCTATTATAAAAACCCAATAATTCAAGATTTTCAAATTCTTTTCTTAAATATTCTCTTAGTGCGATTCTAATTGCTTCAGATCGGCTAGGAACAATTTTCATCTCGATTAATTTTTGAATATTTTTATCATAAATATTTGCGAGATTAATAGTTATATTGACCATCTTAGGTTTTTTATTTTTAGTATCTGACAATTTACTTGCTCCAATCTTGTTAATATTTAAAATTAAGTTCATTAAGATAAATCAATTTAATATAGAATAACAAGAGTGTTAATTTCCCTTAACTTATTCCAACTTTTTGATAATAAACTATAAGTCAAAATTGTTTATAAAATTATCTTTCCAAATCTACAGTATTTAAAGCAGTTTATATCAGATATAAATTATTTTGATTTGTTTTTTATCAAGATGAACGATTAATATTAATCATTTATATGCTAATGAAAAAATTTTACTTTTAAAATCGTTCTTCTTTTTTTACGTATCTTCCGCGACGTTCGATAATAGAGATATTATTTATTATTTCTTCACATTCCTTAGATTTAGTTTTTACATATTTTGAGCGATATCCATCAAGAAAAGATTTAAAACAAAGCCTATGATCTTTTCCATGTGATGAAATCAAGACTCTTTTTAAGAGATGTAAATCAACGCTTTTATCTTCGATTGAATCGGAATAATCATGGAGTCCAAAATCAATTAAAAAAAGATCATAATTTTTAGTGACTATAATATTACTTGTAGTAATATCACCGTGGATATGTCCGTTTTGATGTAAAATAGCAATATTTTTCCCAATATTCTGAAAAATCTCTCTCTTTTTATCATCAGAGATCTCATTTAAGAGAACCTTTAACCTTTTCCCTTCTATATATTTCATTACGACAGTTGAGGAGTTAGTATCAATCTCGAATACTTGTGGAACATTAATTCCATATAATTTGACTTTTGTAAGCGCGCGAGCTTCATTTAAGGTTCTTGTGATTCTTATATTTCTATCTATTTCCTCCAACCGGTACTTTTTTGGAATTCGTTGTTTATAGATAACCTCTTTATCAAACCATTGTCCATAAAATAAACTTGCTTCTGCTCCTTGATGTATAAGTTTCTGCTTATTATTAGTAGATATCAATTTTATCAACACCTAATTTCTCCATGGTACAGGGATTTGATCCATCCTTTCTTTTGGTTTAATATCAGTATTTTCAATTTTATCATTTCCTTCTGAGAGAGAGCGTAAAATTCCTGTCCATGCTATCATTGCTCCATTATCACCTGCATACTTTAGCGGCACGACCTCGAATCTCGCTTTATGATCGTTGCTTATATACTTAATCATTTCTTGAAGTCTTCTGTTAGCAGCCACACCACCAGTTAAAAGAACTTCTTTTTTTTCTGTGTGCGCTAAAGCTCGTTCTGTGACTTCAGTTAACATTGCGAATGAAGTTTCTTGTAAAGAAAAGGAAATATCTTTTAAATCATATTTCTGCCCATATTCTTCTGAGTTCAATAAATTTCTTGCAGATGTATAAAGCCCTGAAAAAGATAGATCCATTCCTTTTACGATATAGGGTAAAGGAAGATAATTCGTTGACTGTAATGCAAGAGTTTCAATTTTAGGGCCTCCGGGATGTGGTAATCCCGCATCACGAGCAAACATATCAATCATATTACCTATTGCAATATCAAGCGTTTCTCCAAAAATTTGATAATGATTAGCTTCATAAGCACTTATGATGGTATTACCGCCTGATACATATAAAGTTAAGGGATCTTCTATTGAACACTTTAACCTACCAATCTCTATATGTGCGATACAATGATTTACCCCTACTACGGGTACTTTTAGAAGTTGGCATAACATACGTGCAACTAAGGCACCTATCCTTAATACTGGTCCCAATCCAGGACTCCTACTAAATGCAATTAAATCAATATTTTTTATTGAAATATTAGCTTTGATTAATGATTCATTTATAGTATTCATGAATACATTAAGATGGTGGTCCCTTACCTTTGCAGGATGAAGTCCTCCTTCTTCAGGAACATACGTGTTATTAACAAGGCTTAAAACATTACCATGAAAGTCGACAATTCCAATACTCCAAGTATGAGCCGTTGACTCGATTCCTAAACAGATTTTCATATTATTTTTCATATTTTTCGCCAATGGGTAAAATATTAGCGATAATTTTGAGAAAAAGCGAATTAATGTGAAAAATCATTTATGTGGATTTAGTCCTTTTTCGCGGTGTTCGTCTGCCTTTAGTAACAGTTGCCTCTCCTTTTTTACCTTTTCTTTTAAAGACGGTGTAGCCACATTTACCACAAGACCATCTATCATAGTGATCTGCTAGAAAGTATGAGGGTCCACACTTTGGACAAGCTCTATGAGTCCTAATTAATTTATCTCCTTCAATATTATAATATTTTGTTAAATCCGGCATAATTTATCGAACTCTTACATTTTAATCATATTCAAAAAGATGTTTAAATGGTTCTTTTCTCTTTTTTAATTTATAAATTTCATCCCGTTTTTCTTTTTCGAGATTACGTACTTTAATATGAAAGGGTTCAAAATATTGTAATTCTTTTGAATCTTCATAAATATTTGCAAGACCTATATCATATGCATTTCCGAAATGAGTTTGTAATTTTCTTATTATTGTAAGCTTTTCATTAGCGTTCTTCATTGCTGCGATCTTTTTTTTAACCTCTAACCGATTTGGAGTACCCTTACCGAAATGGTCTAATTTAAACTTAATTTCCATTCTATCAATTAGAGGGTTTTTTTTCTCTTCTATAATTTCAATATCGAATGACATAACAAGCTAATATATTTTTTATTTTGGAATAAAAAGTTTTAAAGATAGTTCTAAAGTTATTATAGATTAAAGATAGATAAAAA
>JBHLNZ010000032.1:0-30870 GCA_048941015.1 Promethearchaeota archaeon
ATCGTAAAAGTTGAAACTGATGCTTATTGTTGTACTTTAGGTGGTCCTAATCGTCAAACTCTATTCATAGGGACTTCGATTCATGAAAGAACTCATAGTGAATTCGGTCGTATCGAATTTGTAGAAGTTGAATTTCAAGGAGTAGGTTTGCCATAATCTATTAAAAAATTATTATTTAAAATTATTCTAAAAAAATTGAAAAATAAGAATTTTTAAGGAACACCGACGACTTGCTTAACTTCAGGAACGAATTGTTTGATTGCTCTTTCAATACCCCATTGTAAAGTCTGCTGAGCATGAACACAACCTACACAGTGACCTTGTAATCTTACTTTGACTATTCCGTCGTCAGTAATTTCAACAAGTTCAACATCTCCACCATCCATTTGCAGTTGAGGTCGTATTTTTTCAATTACTTGTTTAACTTTTTCTTTATCCATTTTAATCCTCAAAATTTAATTTTTTATTCTTAATAATATAAATAAAATCTCTTATTTAAAGCGTTTCTTAATAAAATATGGAATATACATTCATTAATGTTATTTTTAGCAAATGACAAAAAATTTTAACTAATAAATTAAAAATGAATAAAGTATTTTCTTATTCAAATTTAATTAGAGTGATATTTAACATATTTTTAAGTAAAAGATGAAATCTCAAGATTTTATTAAGCGATTAAATGATGCACAAGAACTAATGCTTAAAGAAAAATATAAGGAAGCCATAGAAGTCCTTGAGCAATTAAAAGAAATAGAAAAAACTGGAGATTTTGATTATAATCTAACGCATAGATTGTACCAGCTCGATTCGAATTCATATTCGCTATACAATCAACAAATTATCTTAAAAAATCTCCTTACAATCTCAAAAGAAAGAGAATCTATATCTCTTAATAAATTAAATTATCTCTTAAAGGAGAATGAAGGGCTTAATATTGAAACTTCAATTTTAAGGCGAGAAATTGAGATTTTAATATTAAGATCTCTTTTATCAGCTAAATTTGAAGGGGATAATTTATTTTTTTAACAAATTTCTTAATTGTAAAATTATAGTCTTTTTTAAACTTATTTTGTAATTTTTCATTAGTATTATGATAATTGATCAATTAACACAAACTATACAATTAAAGATTGTTTATTTCGGCCCTGCGTTATCTGGTAAAACTACTTCTTTGAAAGCATTATTTAATCATTTCGGAAAAAAAGATCAAGTAGAATCTATCGAAAGTTCAGTTCGTAGAACATTATTTTTCGATTTTGGGACAATTTCATTTCAGAATCAGAAATGGCTACTAAAAATTCATGTTTATTCTACAACCGGACAAGATTTCTACATCGTCACTCGACCAATAACATTAAGCGCTATAGACGGGATTATTTTTGTCGCTGATTCTCAAAAGAAGGCATATGAAAGAAATTTGATTTCTTGGAATGAATTATGTTCATATTTTGAAGAAAAAATTATCTCTTTACCTAAAGTAATTGCATTTAATAAACAGGATCTGATGGATAAATTTCCTCCATTTCAATTTTTACATGAAATTGATTATTATGAATTTAAGAGTATAGATTTTAAGAAAACCATAGCAATAAATGGAGAAGGAATTCTAGATTCTTTTGAAGAGATTTTGAGTCTAATTTTTAAAAATATCTATAAAAATCAATTGATTTCGGTTTTTCATTAATCTTTAAAGTGTATTTTTTTCTTTTTTTTTAAATAGATTTCAATAAAAGCTTTATATTGAAATTATTCTATTTTTTAATAAGTATTGTTTTATTCTATATAAAAGCCAAAACAAGAATGATTAAAAATATTGATTAAGAAATCATCTCCAGAGGAAATATATATTGATGTCTTAAATGAGAGATTAGCGAAAGATGCTGCTATAAATTTATTAATCTCTTTGATTGAAGCAAGTGAAGCGTTTAATATTAGAGCTAAGTCTATTGAGGTAATTAGACTTTTGAAAATAGAGAATAGTAAAGTCTTTTTATTATTAGAAAACTGCCTAGTTTCAGATGAGAGCGCTTTAGTACGTAATGCCTCTATAATTACATTAGTTAATAACTATTATAAAAAAGCAATGTTACCATTAAAATGGGCTATAGAACATGATAATTCAGTAATCTTACTTAAGACAATTTATGATTTAATCAAAGAGATTAATGATCCCAACCTAAGATTCTTGGAACTTAAATTGATTGAAAGACTTAATGAAATTTATAATATCCGAGCCGAAGCCGACCTCTTTTTAAATTTGGAAGTCGTCTATTCTGAATTTATAGGTAATCCAAATTTACTTATTAAAAAATCATGGTATAAAGTAATGAAGATGATTAATCTATATCCAGATTATATTGGATTGAATTCAAGATTATTTTATTTAATAGGAGGGGGAACTAATTTGACTCCTTTGCCTGAGGATATAAATAATTTAGATTTTTTCAGATCGATTTTTTTAAAAAAGAGCCAAGTTAAAAAAGTCTTAAAGTTTCGAAAAAGAGTTAAGTTATTTCAAGATATATAGGTTCTAATTCATACTTTTAAAGTTATGGGATTCACTGTGTCTGTTTTTCCATAAGTTGGGATAATCCACATATACATACAATATTTTAGTTTTTTATATTGTGGTCTGGTAAAATTACAATGACCTAAATCACCAGGAAAAAAGAGTCCTTCTCCATTTTGTAAATCCTTACAAATTGAATATCCTTCAGAGTTTATTAAGTATTGAGTTATAGCGTAGGTAGGATCATCAATACACATAATATAAATCTCAGGATACTCTGGGTGAATGTGTGAATAGATTTCTTTCTTCCCATCCTTGGTCTCTTCTAAATTAACGCTTGTTATAGTTCCTTGTCTTAATGATTCATTAGGAATATTGGTAAAACCTGACATGAAATACCCATTTTTAATAGCAGTCCAAACTGTTCGAAATGTTGCCATTTTTTCTTCAGAACCTCGTTCACCTCGCGGTAATAATTTATTCATATCAAAGTATTGTATTTCAAAAGCAGTGTTAGAGTTAGTCTTGATATTGTAAGAATAAATACAGATCTTTAGGTTCTTACGATTTTTTAACTGAGCTTTTATTGTTATACTAGCATCTGAAGGAAGAAAAAAGAAATCAAATTGATTTAATTCATATAATTTTTGATTATAAATTATTTTAGTATTACCAGATAATAAGCATCCATTTAATACTTCATTTATCTTTGTCCTAATTTTAAGATCTTTATTAAAATAGAAATATTTTATTTTTGACGAGTCTAATTTACGTATTATCGCGTTTTTAATCGGATTTTCAAAATAAAAATCCATCATTTCTGATCTAGAGAACTGCATAATAATAATTAAAAATTATTTAACTAATAAAATAATAATTAAAAAAATTCAGATGAAACTGGTGTTTGAATTCTTATAGATCTTTGAGAATTATCTTCTAATATTGAAATTAAAGCCGAAATATTTTGTTTGGTTGCATATTTAATTTCTTTTTCTTCATTTGGCTTCCAACTCTTGAATCCTGTTAGGATTGGAGCAGTTTCGAATAAACCTTCTTGTAATCCTGAAACTTTAACAGTCACGCCTTCTAATTTCTCTTTAGAGATATTCTTTACTTTAATTATATATTTTTCTAAATCTGAATCAATGGAAACAATCTGATAAGATTTTTGGAACCGCGATGAAACCCCATCTAATAAAGTAGGAGCTGCTGAGGGTGCTCCTGAAAATAGGTCAATATCGGACTTTGAATCAGATATATTTTTTGAGATTATTGTGATGGGTAATTCAAATTTTATCGGTTCTCTACCAAACTCAGGCCTTTTAGTCCCAATAATCATCAACGACCATTTAGTATAATCACCAAATTTAAAACCCCAATATTCTTTTTCAGTTGGTTCCCAAAGATAATTATGACTCGGTTCAGCAATTTCAGGGACCTTCAATAATAAAAATCCTTTTTCAATATTTGAAGTTTTAGCATTTCCAGCAATAGCAGGAGGTAATTCTTCCACTTTGCGACAAGTTTGGCCATATGCATCGCAATAACAAATTAGATTCGCTTTTTGAAGTAATCTAATTTCAATTTGCTTTAATTCCTCTGAACTAAAACTAATTTTAATTGTTTCTCCTGGTTTGAAAACATCTTTAGAAAGAAGAATATTCAATCCTGAGATAGAAAATGAAATCGGTTGTGGGGTTTTTGTTTGTATACCAGAGTCCTTAGCTTTAATTTCTATTTTCTGAGTTTTGTTTACTATTAAATCATCATCGGGATTTAGTGGATTTGGTTGTCTTAAATTTAGCTTTAATTCATACTCTAAATCTCGATTCTTAATTGTTGGTACCACATTATTTTTAACCAAAATAGATCGTTCTCTAATATATTCGCCAGCTTCAAAATTTCCTTTCGAAAAGATCTCTTCTTTCGCGATTACTAATTCTTTTACGCATGGGGGATAGGTAATTAATCGAACTCCTGCCCATAATATAGAGCTGTTCTCTACAAACTTGAATTTAGTTCTAACATTCAATTTATCTCCGATAAACACAGAACCATAATTTAAATCAGTAAGCTCTAACTTCATAGTATTATTTGACAGAGGGAGTTAATGAACACTTCTATGTAAATATATATGGTAGAATTTTATTAATACTTTTTATTTATATATTTAAGATGTAAGGATTTTATAATCCACTTAACAAGTACTTTAAAATTTTGCAAACTTTGACAAATATTAATCAATCGATTTAAAAATTTAATAAAAATTGGTCAAAGTATAATTTAAAATTTTAAAAAGCAAACTATAATTTTAATTATTCCTTAAAATTCATATTATTTCAGAAAGTTCTTTGAAAATAAAATGAAAAAAGAACATTTAAGTAAAGAAATCAAGGCAATTCTCTTTGATCTAGATGGAACGCTAATAAATGTTGATTTAAAGCTTTTTATACCAGCTTATTTGAAGCTTTTAGCTGACTTTATGTCTGACATTCTACCAAAAAGGAAGATTATTCCGAAGTTGTTGCAATCTTCAGAGGCAGTTAATAAAAATAATGGGCAAAAAACTAATGAACAAGTATTTTTTGAAACTTTTTTCCCGCTTAATGGATATTCTAAGGATGATATACAACCTCTCCTTGATGAATTTTACGAAAAAGAATTTAAAAAATTACGTCAATTTACAACCAAAAAACCTGAAGCAAGATCTGTGGTTCAGGCTGTATTTGATAACGATTTTGATGTTGTTATTGCAACTACACCGGTCCTTCCATTAACAGCAATCCAACAAAGACTCGAATGGGCAGATGTAGCGGATTTTCCTTATAATTTAATTACTAGTATTGAAAATTCATGTGCCACAAAACCTAATTTAATCTATTATAAGCAAATATTACAATATTTAGGTCATTCTCCTGTAAATTCTTTAATGGTAGGAGATGAAGATAAAGATATGGTTGCTGCAAAGATAGGATGCCAAACCTTCCTAATTCATAGTAATAACACTGAATTGGATTTGGTGACTCCAGAGCCAAATTATAAAGGCACTTTAAATGATTTAAAAAATCTTATTTTATAATTAGACTATAATTGATATTGAAAGGATTAAATAAAATGGATTTTCAGTCTTTAACAAAAGACAATGTAGAAGATATATATAATTTATTTAAAAATAATGAACCATTCTATTCGATCCCTTTATCATATTTCGTTAATGGCACTTTAAATGATGAAGACTATGATCCGGAGATGATGTTGACCTTAATTAATGAAGAAACCGAAAAACCAATCGCAGCGTTATTAGCAGTTATCAGGAAAGGTCTTGTTCGAAAAAATTGCTATATTAAAGCTTTGATTATTGACAAAAATTGTAGACGTCAAGCAATCGGCTCAAGAATGCTGGAAGAAATCATCTTAAGAGCAAAGAGAAAACTTAAATGGGGGGCTTCAATTTTTTATGGCGATAGTAGACCGAATTATTGGCAACCTGGAGTAGACTTACGACATACTAGTCTATTCTTTTTTCTTAAGAAGCATGGTTTTAAAACATATAGAATGCGATATAACCTTACTTTATCATTAGAAAATATCAAAAAAATTCCTAAAAATAACATAGAAGAATATAATTTTAGTAGAATTCAACCAAAATATTTTAATAAAACCTATGAATTTGTTAAGAAACAATTTCCAATAGGTTTCTGGGCACAAGAAGTTCAATTATCATATAAAAATAATCCACCAACCACTTTTATAGCAAAAGATCCAAATGATGAAATTGTAGGATGGGCTACTCATAGTAATCTTTTTCCCGGTTCATTTGGGCCAACAGGAGTTTTGAAATCATTAAGAGGAAAAGGAATAGGTGGCGAGCTTTTATCATGGTGCATCTGGGATATGCAACAAAATGGATTAGAAACTTGTACTATAATGTGGGTTGAGGAAAATACAATTAAGTTCTATTCTAAAGTTTTAGGTGCTTATATTCATCCAGTCTTTTATCCTATGGGTAAAAAGTTATAAAATTAAATTTAAATCATTCTTCCTTTTGCAAAACAAATTTATTATCCAAATAATGAATTTTTGGTAATTGTTTTATCCTTTCTTTTTCGATTTTTTTACTTATAAGATTTAATGGATTTTTATAACCTACTTTATGCAATCCCTTTTCATTAAGTCCTCCTAAAAATGATAAGTAATTCACACATTCAAACATCATCTTAGTTGACCCCGCTAAATATTCAGAATATTGAGAATGTAATAATCCATTCTTCTCTAATATAACGGCATCACCATGAAAGTTATACAATCCTGGATTTAATCCTGCGATATGGACTAAATCACTCGTAACTATAAATCTAGAAGATCCTTTTGAACGAAGAGAAACTTTAATTAAATCATCAGGTAAGTGGAAACCATCTGTTATAAATAATCCATATACACGTTGATCCGCAAGAATGGGCCATAATGGATTATCATGCCTATGAATCATATTCTGAAGACCATTTCCCACGTGAGTTGCTGCTTGAATACCTGTATCTATAGCTTTCTTAATTATTTGTTTTCCTGCATTTGTATGCCCAATAGAAACAACTATATCACTTGTATCGAGTATATTTTCAATCAAATCAAAAGCGTCTTTAACTTCAGGAGCAATAGTTATGAGAATAATTTGATTTTGAGCCCATTTTTGAAATTTTTCAAATAAATCAATAGAAGGACTAATTATATTTTCTTGTGGATGAATACCTCGTACTCCAATTTCAGGATTTATAAACGGTCCTTCTAAATGGATCCCTAAAATCTGTGCTCCAATTTTTTGATTCATAGCTTCAGATATCAAACGAAGATTATGTTTATAAGTCTCTAAAGTAGAAGAAATTAGAGTGGGACAATAACCAATAACACCGAATTTACAGAGCTCTTTTGAAATGAAGGTTATACTTTCTAATGTTAATTTCGGATCAGAAAAGTCAACCCCTTTATATCCATTAACTTGAAGATCCACAAAACCCATAAATTTCAAATAAAACACCCTTTTTACAAGAATAAATTATTATTACAATTAAATAGAAAAAAAAATACTTAAGACTAAAATATTGAAATTAATTCTTTCAATTATTATAAGTTAACTAGGGATATTAAAAAATGTCTAAAAAAGCATTTGGATCAGGTTATTTTGGTGAGTGGATTGAGGATGAGCATGGATTACCAGCTTATAGATATACGTGCGATCAAGTAAACGATCCGAAAGCGATTACACCTGTTAACGAAGTATTTCGCTCCAAAACGGATCATTCTTTTTTAGTAGGAAATGACCGCTTAGTTGGAGTTGCTTCAAATTATGGGTATATACAGGTAAGACAAGATGAAGGTGGACCCAAATATCTTAATGATTATAATCCCGAAGAGCAGCAATATGCGGGAGGTTTTGGATATCTTACCGATGGACATGAATATTTAAGTACTTTTTTTTCAGGCGATACAGAAAATTATGAAAGATTCTTTGGGATTGGTTATATGAGAAAAATTGTTAAAAGTCATAATTTTATCGTAGATCAAATTATATACGCTCCTTATGGTGATGATCCAATACTAATTTCACAAGTTAATATTACAAACCAAAAAAAAGTTGCTGTTGACTTGCGTTGGATTGAATATTGGGGTTGCCAAATGTATCAATTTACTTTAAACTCATATGGAATAGCTTTAGCTAAAAAGGATCCATCTATTGCAAATCAACATCGTAGAAACATAAATAAGCAATTCACACATAAATTTTCAATTATCAATGAAAACCAGGGTATTTTAGAAGAGAAATTTCTGAAAGGGAAAAATAATTTAAAAAGAGATAATGATAAAAAAGCCATAAAGAAGGCTTCTTTTGAAGATTGGAATCCTCCGCCTACATTTTTAATTTCACTTGATGATAAAGCTGATGTTATCAGTACTAATGCTCCTGAGTTTTTTGGAAAAGAAAGCGTTTTGTATCCTGAGAAAATAAATGATCCTTTAAAATGGGATCTTTCAAGAAATGATGAAAAAAGCGCAATGTTTATCGAACGTAGAATAACTTTAAAACCTAGTCAAGAAAAAACTTTATATTTTGCATTTGGGTATCTTCCAGATGGGTTTAATCTAAATTCTCTTATTAATAAATATAAAGAAGAAATGTCAATTGCATGGTTGAATTCATCAAAAAGCTGGGCTAAAAACACATTATCATTCATTGTATTAGGTGAAGATTGGGTTAATAGAGAAATTTTATGGCACTATTACTACTTACGTGGAGCAATGACCTTTGATGACTATTTCCAAGAACATATTTTATCACAAGGTCATGTATATCAATATATAATAGGATTTCAAGGAGCTGCTCGAGATCCTTTGCAACATACCAAACCATTTCTTTTATCTGAACCATCAATTGTAAAAGAGATTCTGAAGTATACATTAAAAGAAGTACAACACGACGGGAGTATACCATATGCAATAACAGGATCAGGTATACTTGCGCCATTATCGTATAAACCAAGTGATTTAGAGCTATGGTTATTATGGCTTATTAGTGAATATGTTTTATTAACAAGGGATAAATCTTTCCTAGATGAAATGCTTCCAATATATCCTCTTCACGGACGAAAAACTAAAACTTTAAAAGTTCGCGAAATTGTCGAACTTTGTTATCTGCATTTTACTGAAGTTATCGGAAAGGGTCAACATGGGCTTCAACGTCTTTCGAACGGCGATTGGAATGATACAGTAGTTATCGGTTACGTTCCAGAAGATAAACATACTGACATTATCGAAAAAGCTGAAAGTATTTTGAATTCAACCATGGCAGTATTTGTATTGAATTATTATAGCGAAATGCTGACCTTCTTAGGTGAAAATGAGAAAGTAAAAGAAATTTTAGAATACAGTAACTCATTAAAAGAAGCTGTTAAAGCACAATGGACCGGTAAATGGTTTAAAAGAGCTTGGTTAACAGATTCAATTGGCTGGATTGGAGAAGATCAAATATGGTTAGAGCCTCAACCATGGAGTATTATAGCGGGAATAACAGATCTGGAAAAAAACGATATTTTAATCAATAATATTAATGAATTAGTACGTAAACCTTCAAATATCGGTGCTATGCTTCATAGCAAAGGATTGACGAATTTAAAGAAATTGTTAGGAGTAGGAACAAATGCAGGTATATGGCCCTCAATAAATGGGACATTAATCATGGCTTTATCATTAGTAAATAGAAATATGGCATGGAATGAATGGAAAAAGAATAGTCTTGCATTCCATGCAGAAAATTATCCAGATATATGGTATGGTATATGGAGTGGGCCAGATACTTATAATTCTAATCTATCTAAATATCCTGGTCAAACTCTATTTAATGAATTTCTTCTTACGGGAAATCCAGAAGATAATGTTGAAGCGCTTACTTCTACAGGATTAAATTTCACTGATTTTCCTGTACTAAATTTACATTCTCACGCATGGTTATTATATAATTGTGTTCATTTAATTGGGGCAAAAGTTACTAAGGAAGGTATTGAATTTTCCCCCCTATTACCTAAGGATCATTACGAATTTAGTTCAAAAATTTTAGGATTCAAAAAGTTGAAAAAAGGGTATAAAGGCTGGTATTATCCTTTAATCAACGGTAATTGGAAAATTACTTTGGTCCTTAATAATAATGAATTAAATTCTATTCAATCTTTAATAGTAAACGGTAATCCAAAGAAGTTTGATAAGGATAATAATTCAATTAGTTGGTATGGAACAAGTACAAAAGATAAGGCCCTTTTTTGGGAAATAAGTTTTTCTTAGCTTAATTCCTTTTCTAATCTATTTTTAATTTCTTTTAATGCAAAAACCCTAAACTGCTTAGGATTGAGGATATCTTTTTTCAACAAAACAGGTTCATAGACCATTTCTGCTTTATGACTATTCATAGCTTTCTGAGATTTAGTAAGATCTGATTCTGCTTTTGCGACTCCAACGCAGATAGAATAAATATAATAAAAAAGAGCAACAGGATCTTCTACTTTGATCTCATTATCTTGAGCAACTTTTAGGAATGTTTCAATTCCTTGTTCGATAAATCGGAATGGACGATATTTTTTTTCATAAGGGCCTGGTTCTTTAATGCTACCATCTTTATCTACTGAATGTGGTGGAGCAGGTATAAATTGCATAATCTGAAAACGAGGATAATCAATACTAGCAAATTCTAAATACTTTTCAATCCATTTCATACAAAAATCAATAAATGACCATTTCTCTTTTTCATATTGATTTCTCAATTCATTAAATTCATCTTGATATTCAGATAAACATTTTTGCCTTATTGCTATCCATAATTCTCTTCTACTTTCAACATAATTATAGAGATTTGCTTCTGACATACCCAATTTTCTTGATAATTCTCTCATTCCAACTTTTCCTTTTAGAACGTATAAATCCTTTGCGATATTTAAGATTTCATCAAACTGTTTTTCTTTCTCTGCCCCTCTGGCTCGCTTATTTTTCTTTATACTCATAATTTTGGTCCTTCTAACTTATTTTTCATTTTTATCGAGTTTAATCAAAAAGCAGATTATTAAATAAGAAAAGTATTTTAGTCCTTTTTATAATTTTTATAGAATTCATATTATTAATGTTCTTAGAAATCAAAAGAATTAAAATAATCTAATTTCATAAAGGAGGAATATGAGAAAAAAAATAACATAAAATTGAGTAAAATTAAAGAGTTGAAGAAGGTTTTTTAATATTAACTTTATTTTTATCAGAATGAGAAGTATTATTATCTGCAATTTTACTTTTTACGCAATCTTCACAATATTTTAATAATATGTCGGAATTTTTTGTAGGTTTTCGAGAGTCCATTTTTGTTAATTCCGAAAAGTAAATTATGTTAATTAATTATAAACTTTTTTAAATTTAAAGTTATCAAAAAAGTAAAGATATGTACTTCTAACTCTCACATGAAAATGAGTTTTATATTTCAAAATTAAGTTAAAAGTTAAGCAATTAATTTTAAAAACCAACAATATAATTATTTTGTTTTATTGAAATACCTTTTCTTTTATGATACTATTTAAACATTGAATTCTTCAAAACCTAGGTTCTTTATAAATAGGTAAGCACTTTTATTCTCTTTAGAAACTCGACATCTTAACTCCTTAAGTCCTTTCTTTTTGAAATAATTCCAGATTTCTAAACCTAATGCCGTACCGAAACCTTTACGTTGAAGATTAGGAATTACACCTAAAGCAGAGATTACCCCAATTTGATTATTTTCTCCAGTATAATGAATTATAGCAAATCCACAATCTTTATTATTTAGTTTAGCAATTAAAAAAATTACATTGGGATCTTCTATTAATTTTATCAAAACTTCTTTAGAAAAAGGCTTATACGGCATTATTGTTGACATCCAAATTTGCTTATGTAGTTCTATAAAAATTTCGACATCTTTTCTAGTCACTTCTCGTATTTCTACATTTTTTAAAGTTTGATCGAATTTTTTTTTTAAATTTTCTTCAAATTCCCTCGTAATTTTCTTGATAGGAAGTCTCATATGAATATAGCTTTCATCATCTTTTAAGAGATCTAAAGTTTCTCCTAATGAATGCAAAATGATTGATCTAAACCACTCCATTTTCAAAAAAAATTTGTTAACTATTAAATTACCAAATAATCAGAAATTATATTTTTGATTTTTAATTTTTTTAACCTAATTAATTTAATTAAATTAAGAAATTTTAAGATATCTATTATGATAACTAATTCTGATGTTTTAGTAGTTGGAGCTGGAACCGCTGGAACTTATATAAGTTGGATAATCGCAAAGAAAGGGTATTCTGTAATACTTATTGAGAAAGATAAAAAAGAAGATGTGGGAAAGAGATTAGATGTTATTCATTTCGAATCTGATCGGATTGAAAAAGCAGGAATACCCCCTTTTAAGATAGGAGACCCTGATTGCATTGATATTAGAGATATATCATATGTAATAACTCCAGACTTCAAAACAGAATTAAAAATAAGAGCGCTACAAACAATCGTCAGATTAACACCGTTTTTAAATAAGATGTATAAGTTACTTGAGTCTGATGGTGTTAAAATTGTATTCTCTTGTGAATTTAAAGAGCTTATATATGAAAATGGAAGAATTGTAGGCTTAATCGCTGAAAAAGATGGAACTTCTATTGAATTTCGATCAAGGTTAGTCATAGATGCATCAGGTAAGCCAGCAGTAGTTAGAACTTTATTACCAAAAAATTATGGTATTGAAACTTTCAAATTAGAACCTCAAAATGTAATGTATGTATTATTGCAATATATTAAATGGAAAGACCCTGAAGGACACCATCCTAAAATAGATTCTGGCTATAATTGGTGGTTATTATGGTTTGGCCCATCTTATGATAAAGATGGGGCAATATTGGGAGTTGGACAACCCGGATCTTATGAAAATGCTAAAAAAGCTCGAGAGGATTTTCTTAGTAGAGCAAATATTCCCCCTTATGAGATCATAAAGGAAGAAAAGGGATTTACTCCATATAGAAGACCACCATTTTCATTAGTTGCTGATGGTTTTCTCTGTATAGGAGATGCAGCAGCAATTACTTATCCCTTTTCCGGTCATGGCGTTACTGCAACTTGGGTTTTATGCATGATTGCTACTAATATAATTGGAAAAGAATTGAAAACAGAAGGATATATTACCAAAGAACGTCTTTGGGATATAAATGTAAAGTATTTTCGAGATCAAGGTGCCAAATTTGCAGCATTATTGACACAATTATCTGGCGTTTTAAACTTTAATGAAAAAGAATGGAATTATTTCTTGAAAAAAGGATTAATTTACCAAACTGGGAAAGATGATGACATTCCTGAACCAAATAAGGAATATGAAGAAAAAATGAGCGTTGGTGCCATGATAAAATTCCTAATGAAAATCTTATGGGGTTTGATAAAAAGAAAGTTATCATTAAAAAATATGAAGCGATTGATAAACGCTAATGGTCTTGCCAGTAAAATTCAGAGACACTATGAAAAATTTCCACAAAACTTTGAAGATTTTGAAGATTGGGTCATCAAAACAAAAGAATTATGGGCACAGAAAAAAGTTGCGGTTAAAAAATTACCCAACGTATCTATTGAATACAATTAAAATTTCCACGTGATAAACTCTGTATCATATTCCTTAAAACCAAGTCCCTTTATGAAGTTATAAGAGATCTTATTATCTCGATAAACTTTACATCTTAGCTCTTTTACATCATTTTTTTTAAAATAATCCCATGCTGCCATTCCTAATATCGTTCCTAGTCCTTTTCTCTGAAGTTTTGGAATAATTCCAAGACCAGCTATAACTCCAATTTCATCTTTATCTCCAGTAAAATATAAAACAATAAATCCACTATCAATAGATCCAACCTTAGCAATAAAAAACTCAATCTCAGGATCATCAAAAAGCTTTAAAATCTTTTCTTTATTTAATTGATGATAAGGCATTGGAGCTGACTTCCATGATTTATCATGCATATTTATAATACTATCAAGGTCATCTGGCTTTGCTTCACGAACATCTGCATGAATGATATTGTGTTCTATTTTTTCTTTAAGCTTTTCTTCAAATTCCTGTGTAATATCTTCAACTGGAAGTCTCATTTGAATATAATCATAATGACCTTGTGCAGTACGTTTCAATCCCGAAGTAATACTAGAAAAAAAATTTTTAACTTTACCCATTTTTAATTAAATCTGCTTTTATTGATATTATAGTATTTACTTCTTTTATAAAAAAAGTTTTATTTTAATTCATAATGAATAAAATATTTATATAGCAAGATAAAATAATAGAACTTATCAATACAAAATTATTGAAGGAAAGTCTAAAAATGACTCTAAGTTTTATATTTATGAAAGTCAAAGCGGGATTTGTAGAACATGTAATCAAAACATTGTTAGAAATGCCTGAAGTAAAGGAAGCGCATGGTGTTACAGGAGGTATTGATATAATTGCTAAAATTGAAGCAGATGATATCAATATGATTTCAAAAATTACATTATCAAGAATCCATCAAATTGATGGTGTAGAAAGGACAGCAACTCATATTGTTGTGCCATTATGAAAATAAAAAATAATAATTAATTTTTTCCCTTTTTAACAAATTTATCATTTTAACGTCAAAATACATTACTTTCTTCAACTTCAGCTTCTTTTACTTCATTTAACTTACGTATATTTGTAAAAAAATAGAATATACTGAATATTAAAAACGTTAAGATACCACAAATTAAAAATAAATTCCTTGTGCCTATTATTAAAGCTAAGGGTCCTGAAGCCAATGTACCAAGTGGCATTGCAATTAAAGATAATGTCGTATCTATTGACACCACTCTACCTACTTTATCTTTTGGTACACTCAAATGAATAATAGTGTAATAGAGTGAATTTACAGTTGGCATTGAAAATCCAATCATTGCCATATAAACCCATATTAAAGGAAAGAATCCTAATGGTACTGTTCCCAATAGAGAATACCCTATTGAAGCAATAATATACGCGATAAAAATCATACGCATTTTGTATTTCCATTTTTTCTTAAATGCAGTGATAATCCCCCCTATTAACATACCTATATTGAAAGCAATCGAAACTAGAGAGAAATCTAAAACGGTGCCCCCATGAACTACTTTTACATAATATGCAGTTAATGTACCTCTTGGTTGATTTAAAAAATTAATAATCATAAATATCATCATCATTCCAAGAATTCCTGGTATAGCACGAACAATGTTAAGTCCTTCTTTAAAAGCGTGGCTGAATGATATACCTTTCTCATTATCTTTAACTTCTTTGACACTGGGAATCTCAATTAGTAATAATGGGACTACAGCAATCAAGAATGTAATTATATCTATCCAAAATGCCTCTTGAACTGCTAGAAATAATAACAAAAATCCCCCTATTATAGGTCCAGCAACATTAATAAAACTAGTCACTAAAAAGTTTATTCCATTTATCCTACTTAATTTATCTTTTGGGACCATACTTGGAATTATAGCGTTCTCAGTTGTGAAATGAAAAGTTTGGCATATACTTCGTATCGCAATAAAGATTAATAATGACCAAAATTGGATCAGATTAAACATGAAAAATAATATCAAAATAAAAGTTGAAAATGCTTGAAGTGAATCTGATATTAGTATTATGCGTTTCCTATTATAATGATCTGTAACTATTCCCGCGATGGGTGATGTAATAGCCATAGAGAGAATGAAAGTAAAAAATGTTATTGAGATAGCAATTGGGTCTTCTGTTGTATCGGTAATCCACCATTGTATAGCAAAAAATACTACACTTGAACCCAAAATAGAAAATAATTGCCCAATCCAAAATATTAAGTAATTTCTAAAAATCTTATTTTCCATTTTAATTTCCAACAATTATTCACTTTATTATAAAACGAAAAAAGGTAATTATCGATATTTCTTTAAGTATAAAATAAACTCTTAAGTTTTTAGTTTATTTTAAAGAATAAATTAATCAGAATAAAATCAAATTAAATATAAAATTTCGTTTTAATCATGTAATTTACAACATTTATATATTTTTTTAATTAATACTAAATTTATAAAATAATTTTTTATCAATTCTTTACATTTAGTGAAAAAAATTTTTCAAAAAAAACCTATAATATTAAATCATGATTGAAAATCGAATTTTATTTACTACACCAACATATCCTTACCCAACTCTTCCTGCTAATGATTCTCTTACTGATGCAACTGGTCAGAGATTTACTAAAGGTGACGATATTTTTACCCTTATTTCACATACACATTGTTATGCCAACCATATTCTTGCTCAAAACATAGAAATCCCTTCTATTTTACTTGAATACCCTCGATGGAAAGATTTTAAAAAAGAGGTGGATAAGGGATATTCAATTATTGGTATTAGCGCATTTCCACCTCATTTAGATACAATTATAAAAATGTGTGAATACATTCGAGAAAAATCTCCTGAGACAACAATTATGTTGGGTTCTTACGCAGCTCAAGCCTTTAAAGCAAAATATGATGAAGAAACGCAAAAAAAATACGTGGACTACGTTGTTAAAGGGGAAGGCGTTAAATTTCTTCGTGAATTTTTAGGTGAAGATATTAATAAACCTATTGAACAAAAATTAATGCCTAAATGTGGGGGTGCTCCTTGGTTTATAAATAAATTTCCAATTGGTAATGTCGGTTTTGTTGTCACAGGATTAGGTTGTCCTGGTGGCTGTGATTTTTGTTCCACTACAGAAATGTTTGGATTTAAAAGAATTGAGTTATTATCTCCCAAAGAATTCGTTGAACACATAAATCTTTACCATAAACATTTTCCTGATGTTCGATTAATTTTTGCAATTGAGGAAGATCATTTTCGCCATCCAGAATATTTATTTGAAACAAAAAAGTATTGGGAATCTAATCCAGAGGTTGTTGAATCACTTGATTGGTTAGCTTTTGGCTCAGTAGATAATATTTATAAGTTTGCTAAAAAATATGGATGGGATACCATTGCTGAAATAGGTATAGGAGCAATCTTTATTGGTGTTGAATCAAAATTTGCGGGAGAATATGGTTATAGCAAACGTCAGGAAATTGATGCACGTAAAGTGTTCGATAAACTGCATTCAATGGGAATAAGAACGTTGGGTGCTTGGATCTGTGGTTGGGATTTTCATAATCATTCAAATATGTATGAGGATCTTAATTATTTTGTAGCATGTTATCCAACTTTCCAACAGTTAACAAGATTATCTCCATTTCCAGGAACTGTATTATATGAAAAGATGAAAGAAGCAAATAGAGTCCGTGATGTACCTTGGGAAGATGTTCATTTCTGGAGTGGAAGTCAAGAAAATATAGCACTTGAAACTCATGAAACGCTCAATCTCACTGAAGATGGGTATGATTTATTATACAAAACGTGGGGTCCATCAATGTTAAGAAAGTTAGACGTAACCCTTAATGGTTATAATTTTTGCTTAAATTCAGATAATCTAATCATGCGAGAACATAAATCTGTCCTTTTTAAACGTCAGGCAGCTCTTTTATGGAATCTAATTAATGCAATGGACCGTTTTGCCCCTAATGGAGTAGTGAGGAGAAGAGTTCGAAAAACTGATGAAAAATATAGAAATTTAATCGGAGAACCTACTCCTATTATGAAATATTTAGTAAAAATAGTTGAGAAACGAGCTAAGAGGTTTAAAATAAAGACCATTTTAGATCCATTCAATCGATATCCTAAAGAAGAACCTTTTAAGCGTTATTTATATGAAAAAGATGGGAAATTGAGTAGAAAAGCAACTTCCTATAAAACTGAAGAACCAACAAAGAAACCTTTTGAGATGAAGTGGACTAATTTTCAATTAAAATTATTAGCTAGCATATTGAAAATAATTAGAACATTCAAAAGAAAAGGATCAGATAAAGATATCGATAATTATATAATAGAAACTGTAAAAAGGCGGAATTTTATAGCATTCTAACCTTAATTTTAGATTTTTATGAAATCAACTCCTTTAATTACCCAGAAACCGGGAAATACTCCAATTGGGGGCATTCCACTAGACTATTTTCCAAATAACTGTGGATTTTGGTTAAAACTTTTCAGAGGCTTTGATAAAGGCAAAAAATTATTTTTTAGAGATAGCTCACATGGGAATGGAAATCCAGGAAGTACAATAGTATTTGTTCATGGTAATCCAGAATGTTCTTATACATATAGAAAAATTATCAAGTCCCTTATTAATAATGCTAAAAAACCATTTAGAATCATAAACGTTGATCATATTGGTTTTGGTTTGTCAGATCAAGCTACATATGAAATGGTTTGCATGGACCATTGTAGAAATTTATTTCAATTAATTGAAATTTTGGATTTAAAGAATGTTACATTGGTCGTTCATGATTGGGGGGGTCCTATTGGGATAGGGGCACTCTTGAAAGAACCATACCGATTGTCAAATTTAATAATTCTCAATAGTACTGTTTTTCCATTGTCAAAAGAGGGAAAAACATATAAGAATTATCCGATATCTTGGTTGGGATGGGCTAGAGGACCTCATATTATTCCAAATCACTTTTGGGGGTCATTTTCTTCCTTTGCAATCTTTCTAAAACCACTAAAACCAATTAAATTATTATTGAATATGCTTAAATATCTCTTGTTAGCAGAATTGAATATCTTTCCTTGTGAGAATCTGATCTTTCGAAAATTAGTTCGATTACAATTTCGATCAAAATTAAATACTTTAAGTTCTAAACGATTAGTTCTTCAAACCCCATACTGGGGATATGGAAATACATATAAGGAACCTAAATTAGGTAAAAGAAGTACTAAAGAATTTTATCATTTTATCCAGCAACACATCAAAAAAGATTGGGGTCCTAGAGGACAAAACATAGGAGTTAAATTAGTTTTTGGAGCATGGGATGCCGTATGTAAGAAATCTGTTATTAGACAGTGGTTAGAGAATTTACCTCAACTTAAAGGTTCTATTAAAGTCTTTAAAGATGAAACTCATTTTATTCAAGAAACAAAAGCTAATCATATCGCAGATAAAATTATAGAAATTGCAGATTTAAAATAAATTAACCGAAATTCCTTTTTTTAATTATGGTTTAATCCTCTTTTCAAGAAAAAATGTTTACTTCAGAGAGAATATCTTTTTTCTTCTTCAATAATTTATAAACTGCATCTATAAAATCCTTTTGAGTAATTAATTCCGAATCTCTTCTTATTGCAAACATTCCAGCTTCGCTACAAATTGCTTTTATATCAGCACCAGTCGCACCTTCGGTAATTCTTACTAATTCTTTTATATCTAGGTCTTCTTTGAAATTTAAAAATCTCATATGAATTTTGAAGATCATCTCTCTCGCTTGTTCATTTGGTATAGGAAATTCTATTATTCTATCAAATCTTCCTGGTCTTAATAAAGCAGGATCAAGAATATCAATTCTATTTGTCGCTCCGATAATTTTTACATCGCCTCGTTTATCAAAACCATCTAATTCACTTAATAATTGCATCATTGTTCTTTGAACTTCTCTATCACCAGAGGTTGAATCTTCCATTCTCACAGCGGCAATAGCATCAAGTTCATCAATCAATAAGATTGTAGGCGATTTTAATCTAGCTAACTGAAAAATTTCTCGAACATAGCGTGCTCCTTCTCCTATGAATTTTTGAACTAATTCTGAACCAATAACTCTAATAAAAGTAGATTTTGTTTCATGAGCAACTGCTTTAGCTAGTAAAGTCTTACCAGTACCAGGAGGACCATGAAGTAAGACTCCTTTAGGTGGATCAATTCCAACTTTTTTAAACAATTCTGGTTTAAGCAAGGGTAACTCTACAGTTTCACGTACCTCTTGAATTTGATCATCTAATCCTCCAATATCATTATATGAGGTGTCTGGAATATAATCTACTAATTCCATTCCTTTAATGAAAGGATCTAAATGGCTAGGTAAGATTTCCATTATTGCAAATGTACTTTGATTAAGGGCAACACTCATTCCAGGGCTCAATTTTTCATTTTTTACAAATTTACTGGTTTTCACTACAAAATCAGGACCAGAAGAACTTTTAATAATTAATCTTTCATTTTCTTCGTCTAATACGTCGATTATTACTCCAGTTATTAGGCTAGGCTCTCTTAATCGGTTTATTTCATTCCTTAAACTTTGAATTTCGTGTTCTAATCGAATTGTTTCTGATTTTAGTAATTGTCTTTCAGTTTCAAGATTCTTTATTCGATTTTCAAGATGATGAGAATATGTTAACAAATACTCATCATTTTCATTTTTACGTTGTTTTTTATCATCTTTATCTTCAGTAAGCATCTTAGTTAATCAATGTCATTTTTGTGCTTATTCTATATCAACAAAGTTCGTTATCATATATATGCTTTTTTCATTCGATATTGAAAAGTCGAGATATTTTTTTTATGAAATTAAGTTTATTCTAAACACTATTTATCTTATAAATATGCATATTAAAAGATGAAAAATTTTTTACTTTTTCGACAAGAACTTCCAAAATAGGGAATAGATAAAAGTATAGGTTGAATTAACAGTTTAATTCAACAAATAGAGTTACATTTCCTATAATAAGATTAATTGAATGAATAAAGTTAAGTCTCATTAATAATTGAAAGATTTTTAATAATTATTCATTAAATCATGATATTTTAATCTTTTCAATTCCTTTATTCTTCAATTTAACATATAAAATGAGATAATATAGAAATATCAAGAAAAGGTAAAATTATGCCAGAACCAATAAATATGTATGAAAAATACTATAAAGACCCTAAAAGAGAGCCCATTTTAGTTGATTATGTTAGAACTCCAATAGGAAAAAGAAATGGTACGGTTGGGCGTCATCGAGGCGATGATTTGGTGGTTCATTGCTATCGAACAATCCTAGAACGCAATGATTTTGATCCGAATATAATTGGAGATTCTATAGTCTCCTGTAATAGCCAGATTGGTGATTGTGCGTTAGATATTGGGAGAACTGCTGCTTTAGCAGCTCATTTGCCGGTAAAGGTTGGTGGTATGTCCATTAATAGACAATGTTCAAGCGGTGCTCAAACTGCATTATCCGCTTGGCAAGCAATCGCTTCTGGAATCCATGATTGTGTTATATGTGGGGGGGTAGAAGTTCAGAACCGTTATCCAATAATGTCAGATTCTTACGTTTATGATGAGAAACAAGGAAAACCAGTAATGATCGCTCCCAATAAGAAAATTTTAACCAATCCAGAAGTAGCTGCAAAATTAAAAGAATATAATACTACATTTGCAGGACAAATTAATTCAGCTCATGTTATGGGTCAAGTTTGGATGAAAAAAGCTGGAAAAACCTTGGAAGAATATCGACACGAGGTCGATAGCTTATCGCTACTTTCACATCAAAAAGCTTGTTCCACCTGGGATGAAAGAGGAAAAGAAATTGAACCTATTTGGTGTCCAAAATTAGATGAAAAGACAGGAGAACCTTTATTGGATGAAAATAACGAAGTAGCTAAAAATTCAAGTTTTTCAATATTAACGGAAAGGGATGAAAGTCCCCGTCCCGGAACTTCTATGGAAAAATTAGCAAGTTTAAGGACTATTATCGGGAGAAAGAGTAAGGCTTTTTTAACGGCTGGAAACAGTTGTCCTACAAGTGATGGGGCAGCAGCACAATTATGGATGACACGAGCGCTAGCAGACAATCTTGGTTTGAAAGTAAGAGCCTCAGTTGTAAATTGCGCTATTGTTGGTACAGATCCAGTATTACAATTAACAGGACCAATTGAATCTATGCCAATAGCATTAAAGCGTGCTAATATGACATTTGATGATATGAGTTTTATAGAAATAAATGAAGCTTTTAGTTCAGTTGTTTATGCATGTTGTTATGACTTAGGGCTCGATTGGAATGATCCTAGATTTAATCCATGGGGTGGTGCAATCGCGCTAGGCCATCCTACCGGTGCTACTGGAAGTAGACTCATCGGTACAAATCTCCATCAACTAGAACAATCTGGAAAAGAGTTTGCTATATCTTCAATGTGCGTTGGTTTGGGGATGAGTATCGCGACAATTATAAGAAATGAACATCCAAAATAAATAAATAATCTTTTATTTTTACATTTACTTTATTTTTAAATAATTTTTTATTATTAAATGACATGATCTAAATTAAGGAATAGAAGTGAAAATCTATTGAATTCGATTGAAAGAGTTAAAGCAGCATTATATTTTAAAAAACCTGATAAAGTACCTGTTTTTAATTTAGTAGCTGGTGATGTTTTACCTTTACCTCTAATTCAATCTGAAAATTGGAAACCTGGGTGGAGAAAAGGGGAAGAAAATTTATTTCCTCATATACCAATAGGTTATAAATGGGATAAACCCAAATGGGCTAAGAAACCAGAATATGAAGGATATAAATGGAAAGCAATTCCTCATAAGGAAGTTGACGAGTGGGGGTGTATTTGGAACATGAAAGGAAATGATAAAGATATGGGACACCCTGGAAGGCCATCATTACCAGACTGGAAAGATTATGAAGATTATATTTCAAAATACAATCCTGATCCTAAAGATAAATCAAGATATAAAATAGCTTTTCAATTGAAGGAAAATAGTGATCCAGATAAATATCGACTAATAGCACCAAAATATCATGGTCCATCTCAACTTGCATCTTATATTCGTGGTTTTAATAATTATCTATTGGATCATAAAAGAAATCCAAGTCATTTAAAAAAATTATTAGAACATATTGCAGATTATCATATTCAAGTCATTAAATGCTCAATCGAATACGGATTAGAACCTCATGGAGTAATGCTTACCGATGATCTTGGAGAACAAACTGGACCCTTTTTTGGAGCAAAAACATTTGAATCATTCTACGAATCATCTTATAAAAAGATATTCGATGCTGCGCATAATTTAGGATTAGATGTACATCAACATTGTTGTGGCAAAGTAGATGCTTTATTACCAATTTTGATCAAATGGGGCTTAAATGCGATTGAATTTGATAGTCCAAGAATGAGTGGCTATCCTGATCTAAGACCGTACCGAGGAAAAATAATGTTCTGGGGATGTGTAAATATACAATCAATCTACTCTCAAGGAACTCCAGAAGAAGTGGAGAGAGAAACATGGCATATGATTAGAAATTTAGGAACAAAGAATGGAGGTTATGGAGCTTACTTTTACGATGATACAAAAGTAATTAGAGTCTCAAGAAAAAACGTAAAAGCCTTTGAAAGAGGTTTGAAAAAATTCGGGACTTATTCTGAGATTCCTCCCCATTGGTGGGATGAACCATTTATTGAAGAATGGCAAGATCATGTTGTTCCTCCTTTACCTCCCTTAAATCTTTAAATGTTTTATAATATTTTAAAAAAGTAAAAAAATTAAAAATTGAGGAAATAAGGGGAAATTGTTTAAAGATGGATGCGGTAGAAAGAGTTTTAAAAGCCGTGAATCATGAAGAGCCTGATAGAGTGCCCGCATTCGAAAGTGCATTTACTAATAATACAATTGTAAGATATTATGGAATAAATCCTCGTGGTGGAAGAGGTTATAAAATAACTTATGAATTTTTTCGAAAAGCTCAAATAGATTTAGTCTTAAGTTATGTTAGTGCTTTACCTAGAATGACAATTAAGCGTGGAAAAGGATTCATTGATGAATATGGTCGAATAATGATGTTAGATTTCCAAAAAGATGGCACGTTAATATTAGCTTATCATGGTGGTCATTTCGAATCATTTGAAGACTATGAAAGCTGGGAACGAATGGATCCTAACTTACAGGCAAGAATGGACCAGTTTTTAAATGGGAGATCTGTTCAAAAAGAACTGAATAATGAAGTGTTTTCAATTCCTGCAACAGGTAGTATTTTAGAAGATCCACTAGAAGGCTTTGGTTTTCCTACCTTTTCAAAAATTTTAGCAAAACATAAACAAGCTAAAAAAATTTTTGATGATTACGGCCAGTTTACCCTTGAGTTAGTAAAGATCTTATCAGAGAAAGATGCGAAAATTGTGCTTTTATGGGATGATTATGGTTTTAAAAATGGTTTATTCATGAGACCAATTTATTATCAACAATATATCTTTCCATGGTTGAAAAGAATTTGCGATACTGCTCATAGGAATGATTGTAAAATAATGTTACATTCTGATGGAGATATTTTGGAAATATTTGACGATATAGTTAAATCTGGAGTCGATATAATTAATCCAATTGAACCAACAACAAATAATCCAAGATATAATATTTTCGAGTTACACGAAAAATATGGAGACAGGATCACATTTTCTGGAAATTTAAATCCCGTATGGCTTGGTATAGGAGAAATTTCTAAAATTGAATCATATGCGAGAAAATTAATTAGAGTATTAGCTCCTGGAGGAGGATATCTTTATGGGAGTGGACACTCAATACATTCCGCAGTAACGATCGACAGATTTGAAGCGATGCAAAATATGAGAAGAAAATATGGTAATTATCCTATTGTAAATATTCCTGATTGAACTTCTTTAACAATTAATTATAAAAATTTTGACAGAAACGGAAACTATTATATCTTTTCCTATAATATTCTTAATTACCTTGAAATCCAAATTTTAAATTAAATCAAGTAAGGTGAAAAATGAAATGGCTGTTATGATGATAACTACTTGGTATCCTCCTCATAGAAGTGGTGATATTGCAAAATTATACTTAAAACAACCTAAACAAGTTCCATTTGTGAAAAAATGGCGAGTCTTTAACGTTGCTGCTGGAAAGGAAGGCATGAAACAATACCACTTAATTTATACTGAGGAAGGTAAAGGGGAAGAAGCAGGTATGGCCTTATTCAAATATTTTGTTCCTTTTACTGAAATTGAAGGTTATAATGTCCAATTTGAATCTTTATTAGGTGTTTCTGATAGTTATAAACTGCTAGGAATGAAATGGGAGTAAATAATTTAACACAATTAAAAAATAAAAAATTAAATCTTTTTTTTTATAATTACTAGGAGAATAAAGTTAGTATTACTTAAGAAAGGGAAAAAGATAGAATAAAAATATATATTTAATAAATTAATCTGTGTGAGCAGAGATTATTAAATCAGCAAATAATCTCATATCATTTAATAATGTATTCAATTTCTCTTGAGAGTCTTTATCCAATTCTCTAGTTTTCATAATCAAAACAGAAATGATATATTTAAATATATGAAGCTCGATTTCTTTTCCATCATCATTCCGTCCTTTAAACATAGCAGAATCAGACATAAAGATGTTTTCTCTTACAGTATTGCATGAGTTGATAAAATCTCTCAAATCTCCTCTTAATGTTAACCCACTACTAACGCCTTGAACATTATGCACTATTACATTACCAGAAACATCCGATACAATTATTTTCGCTTTAATTTCTTCCAATTTCTCCTCAGCTTTTTCAACATGGGTTTTCAAATCGGTATAAGATGATATTAAAATATCTCTGAATACTTTTGCCAACTCATCCTGTTGATAAATGCTTGTCAGCATAAAATCGAAATCGTAATCTTTAAAAATGTCAAGAAAGATCTCTTTAGCTTTTTTAACATTAGTATCCAAAAGCTCTTTCTGATAATCCTCAGTATCATATTTATGGAGGAACAAAAAGATTTTAGGCTTTTCGTTATTTTTTCTGTAAATATCTAATAATCCAATAAAATATTCTTTTGCTTGTTCAAATGTCTTTGGATCATGTAAATCAACGATCGGAATCAAGATATCAGTGCCTCGAAAAACATCTGGCTTCTCCATATATTCTTTTCGATATTGTTCTTGACCTCCAAAATCAAATATTCCAACTTGAAGCCCTAAAAAGGGATGACGACGTGTTTCATATAGAATTGTTGGACTAAGACTTTTTGTATCTTCAGCACTTTTTTCAGCAAAAGCTACAGAATATAAGCTTGTTTTACCACATCCGCCTAGCCCTACTAAACTTATTTTCATATTTTATCTTCTCTTAAGAGTTTATTTCATTTTTTATATAATTAATTATTTCATTTATTTTTTTTATAAATATCATTTCAAATTTAATCTTCTTTAGGTGCTAAATTAAATGTTCTTGAAAAAATTTTTCCAAAAGATTCTGTTGATGCTTCTACCAGCACATTTCCTTGGATTTTTTCATTTTCTTTTACTTCTAAGGGATAACCTATATCAATTGTTTCGTAAGGAAATAATTCTTTAATAGTAGTTATCCAAGGCCTATTTTCAAATACTTCTTCTAAACTAACAATTCTTATTCTAAGATCTTCTAAAACAAAACCGATTGTATTAGTCAAGTGTATATTCAATACTTTATCTTCTTCGTCAATTTCTTTTGATACACTTAAAAATCTTTTTGTACCCAGAGCAGGTCTTGCAGCAGTTTGATCTACTTCTGGTTTGGTTTCGATCCTTGGTTCTTCCTCTTTTATATCTCTTACAATGAAAACCTTACGTTTTTGTACTGTATATTGAGAAACTTTTTTAAGTTTCGCTAAAAATAATACGGAATTCAGATTGATAGCATTAAACGGTTCAATCTTCAAATAGCCTTTGCTAGCAGCATCTTCTACTATTTCTGTACCAATTCCAGTTCTTGCAAATACTGTATTTTTATTAGGGCCACTTCCAACAGATCCAACCGAAATATCTGCATTTTCTGAGGTTAAATCAACACAAAAATTGCAACTTGAAGACTTAAATTTATCTAATTCTTTAATTGAGTAAGATTTTATTGGTTCTCCTTCTTGATCATAATAAATATGGAATTTTCCCTTATTGATATCCATCTTTTTAATACGTGCCATATCAATACCGTCTTTTTCAAAGTAGGGATATAGCGCTTCTGGTGCGAATGAGTCCATACAAAATAATCCAATTTTTAAAATATGGGCACGCATAAAATATTTCAGCATTCCTGCTGGAGAACTTAACATTTTATCTACAGCATCGATATTACAAGGAGTACCGACAAAAGCTATTGATCGATAATCTTGACGAATAGCATTCATTAAAGCTTCAACTGTTTGGGAATGGGAATAAATAGAACCTGAAGCTTTTATAGCATCTTCTTTAGATGTGATGATTTGAGCTACTGGATGCCATGGGTTTTTTGGATCTTTCATTGTAACTATAGCAGCATCAATTAAGTGTTCATCAAATAAATAGCATAATAATGAAGTCACAGTTCCTCCATCTTGACCTCCTATAACTTCAGGGATATTTGTATTCGCCGCATAACCCGTCTTAAATTCTCCCATAAGTTGGATGGGGTCTGTAATTGTTCTGGGACATTGATTATAACAAATACCACAACCTGTACACTTTCCAATAAGTTTGGGTTGTCCAGCAGCCGCATCCCATTCCAAAACAGGACAAACTGCTGCGCATGTTCCGCATTCTGTGCATATTCCTGTACGAATTATCTCTTTCATTAGCATTCCATAGGAATCTTTTTTACCTTCAAGTTTCTTCTGAATGTAATTAAAAGAATAATCATATTGAGAAGCCTTTTGTTCCTTATCAGTTTGGTTTTCAGTCATAGTGAATTTTTCATTAACTACTCCAAATTATTTTTGATAATTTGGTTAAAACCTTATGTGAAAGGAATGGATTACTTATAATAAAATTTATGAATAAATTCAAAATATTAAAGAAATAGTCTACCTAATTTCAATAATTTAGATTATAAAATAATCTTTTTTTAAAATTTGATCAAAATCGATAATTTTTTGTAATATTCACTAATAATATTCTTTATTTTAAACGGAATTTTTAAACATAAAAAATACCGAGAAGAATTTAACGGTCAATTCTTTCTCTAATTCTAATTTTTAAATATATTTTAACGAATTT
The DNA here is from genome assembly GCA_048941015.1 of Promethearchaeota archaeon. Lineage (GTDB taxonomy): Archaea > Asgardarchaeota > Lokiarchaeia > Sigyniarchaeales > SOKP01 > SOKP01. The sequence continues at coordinate 27,989 of JBHLNZ010000032.1, forward strand.
ATAAAATGTGAAAGAATTAATTCAATTTATGATAATAGATATTAAAACAAATAAAAGGTTTGAATTATGGTTGATTTTGAACCAAAAATTGTATCTAAAGAAGAATTAAGAAATATTTCTGCGGGGGTTAATGAGGAAGAATTATTAGTTTTTGATAATCATTGCTTAAATGTCCATTATGAAAATAAAGTTTTGATTGAAGCAAAAGAGCCTGGATCTCCATGGGTTATAACAAAAGATTTTAAGACTGGAGAAATATCAGAAATTCTTGACTGTACTTCTCAGAACTGGACTTTAGCATTAGGATTTGCCAACCCAGATGTCAATTATGCTGTTGCTGAGCAAATGAGGAGATTAACCCATATAAAATCTAGTGTAATATCTCCTTCACGAAGTAAGTTTTATAATAAATTAGCTGAATTAGCACCGGGACGATTAAAAGGAGGAAGGGTTCACGTTAACAGTGAAGGAGGTGGTTTAGCTATAGAAGCTGCTTTAAAACTTGCTATGGTAGCATCGAAGGATGCTGACCATTTTCTAACCTTCCGTGGCGGTTATCATGGGAATACATTAGCTACAATTACAGCGTCTCAACCTATTCATTCAATAACAAGGTTTAGACCATTTGGAATTGAATTTTTCACTAGAGTACCACAACCTTATTGCTATCGTTGTATGTGGAATTATAAAGATGGACTCAATGGTAATAAAGATCCAAATTGCAAATTAGAATGCTTTAAATTAGTCGAAAATTATTTAATGGGATTGACTACTAGAAAACTTGCAGCAGTACTATTAGAACCGTGGCAAGCGGCTGGGGGCCATATACCTTTTCCTCCCGAATTTTTAATAAGGTTAAGAGAGGTTTGTGAAGAAGAGAAAATATTGATAATATATGATGAATCTCAAACTGCTGTGTGGAGAACTGGAAAATATTTTACATTAAGTGAAAAATATGAAAATGAACTGGGATTTGATGTATCACCTGACATGATGTGTTTCACAAAAGCAATTGGAGGGGGCTTTCCGCTTGGAGCAATGATTGCATCCCCTAAAATTCGGAAGAGATTTACTCCTTCTGAAGATCATACAACCTTTTGCAATACCCCAATTGGTTGTACAGGTGGACTTGCTGCATTTAAAGTCATAGAAAAAGGTAAAATAGGAGAGAATTGTGAAGAGAGAGGTAAACAAATTACAAAAAGACTATTGGAACTTCAAGAAAATTATGAAGTTTTAGGAGATATTCGTGGTCCAGGACTATTTATAGGGATTGAATTAGTAAAAGATAAAAATTCAAGAGAACCTTATACTGAACTGATGGAAGAAATGCTTTTAGAAGCAGTAAAACAAAACATATTTTTTGGACCTAGTATGCCTTATATGAGCGGAACAGGGAAAATTCTGATGCGAAATTTAATAAAAATTAAACCTCCTCTGAATATTACCAAGGAAGATGCCGAATTCATCTGTAATAAATTTGAAGACGTACTAAAAGCGTCTTTAAAAACAGTGAAGAAAAACTAAAATATTTATCATTTTTTCCTTAATTTTTAAGAATCTGCATCTAATTCCAATTTTTCTTCGATTTTTTTGATTGCATTAGAAGCATAAATTCTTACAACACGATGAAAATCATTTACTCTTTTTAATAATGCCCCTAAACATTTTTCGTCTCCATAGGTTTCTAAAAATTTAATTAAACTTAATTTAACTTTATAGTTTTCTCCTTCATTACTTCCTAAGTAATCAATTAAAGAAGCCATATATTTATTTAATTCTCGTTTTAAACCTTCTTCTTCAGTTTTCACCCTATACCAATTTCTATGAAAAATATTAAATATAGCATCCGCTGCAACCTTTTTAATAAGCCAATATATATCTTTATTTGTCAAAATCATAATTAATTGGTGTAATGCTTCGATATTTCCAATTTTTCCAAGAGCTATAGCCGCGTTTTTCTTAACATCTAAATTCCGAATCTTTAATAAATCAATTAAAGGTTTTACGAACTCTTTACTGCCAATCTCTCCAAAGATAAAAGCAATACTCTCTCTTATTGTATCATTGTCTTTTTGTAAGTATGTAAATAGATGGTCATAAGGAGCATTTTTATTAATTAAATAGATATTTTTAACGGCATCTATTATTTGAAATTTCATATCAATATCCGTGTATTCAAAACTAACATCTTCGATATTAAGTATATCAAGAAGCTCTGGTATAGCAGATAAATCACCTATCTCTCTTAATGCTTTTATTGAAGCAAGACTCACTTCATTATAGATGCTATCTAAATTTTCTACAAGTAAATCAACAGCATCAACAATCTTTAATTTTCCACTTATAATTATAGCATTTTCTTTGACGATAAAGTCATCAGTCATTAGTAAATTAAGTATATCTCTATTTATTTCACTCCCAAATAATTTTAGTATCCTAATAATAGAATCTAATAATTCTTGGTCTTCTTCTTTTAAAATTCTAGAGACTTCTTCTAGGATAAATTTCTTATTATTCTTTAAATCCGAAATCACTTCTGGATATTTAACCTCTAAATAACTAGTATCTTCATAAGGAATATCTATAGCTGAAAGTTGATAACCAATTATTTTGATTATTTCGGATTTATGAGAGTCAGATAAATTCTTTTTTATAAGGACTGCTAAACAATTCTTTATTAATGTATCAAGATCAAGAGTGAGTAATTGATTTCTGACAAATTCTTTTACATCATTGAAATCACTGTCTAATTCTTCTATGAATAACCCAATTTCAGAATCATCGAATCTAATTTTTTTAATCGCTTTTAAAGCAGAGATTTTAAGATTGGCATTAATTTCCTTCTGCTCTAAAATCCAATTTAGAGGTTTTAATGCCTT
>JBHLNZ010000032.1:30970-33011 GCA_048941015.1 Promethearchaeota archaeon
GCTTTTAAAGCAGAGATTTTAAGATTGGCATTAATTTCCTTCTGCTCTAAAATCCAATTTAGAGGTTTTAATGCCTTATCATATTTTAAATGGCTTAAAGCTTTAGCTGCTTCACATTTGATTTCAATAGCATCCTCAGAAATTAATATATTCTCTAACGTTGCAAAACATTCATTTTTCCGCTCTGGTATATCTTTACTGACTAAACCTAAATATTTTACTGCACCTTGACGTTTTTGCCCATTTTTGTCTGTATCAATTATCTCTATAAGCATTTCTACTGAATTGCCCAATCCAAATTCTTCTCTTCTGTCAAAAATTTCTTTAGGTTGGAGTTTTGGATCCAACAATTCAAAAACTTTTCTAATTTTATAATTAATATCTTTTATGTGATTATTTACCTAATAGATCAATACATTATAAAAATATTTTCAAAATTTTTTTGAACTCTACTCAATAAAAATAAAAAAAGAAATGTTCATCGAAATCCAAGCACTTGGCAACTTGATTTATTTTCTTTAAAAGAATATTCTTTAATATTATACAAAAAAGATAAAACTAGAGAAATTGGAGAATTATTTCAAAGTTTATTAAAAAACATGAATTATTAGCAAATTATATCAACTATAACTATTTGAAAAAAGGGTATATTATGAAATTACGAGATAAAATTAATGATTTTAGGAGCAAAATATTTGATAAAGTAATCAACTATAATGTTGTTAAATTAAGTGTTATTACAGTTATTCTGATTTATATTCCTTTAATAATTGTTGGCGTGATAGTAGCTGCAGTGCTCGATCCTGATGGCTATACCATTATAGATAATTGGATAAGCGATCTTGGGACAAGCGCTCATACTCCTGCACCATTTCTCTATGATATCGCTTGTATTATTGCTGGATCTTTGACCATCCCATTTTCATTTTACATGGAAAATCTACTTGCACCACTGCCAAATATTGAAGAAAAAAGAGATCATTATTCACGATTAAGGTTTAGATTAGCAAGCTATTCACTTCTATTTAATTTAATAGGAAATGTTGGATATATTGGGGTTGGAATTTTTAGCGGCGATCGAAATTATTTCAACTTACACATGATCACTTCCAGTTTAGCTTTTGGAGGTTACACATTAGGTGCTTTTTTTATAGGTTGGCTTATAATTTTTTATAACACTAAGATCCCAAAATGGATTGGTATTTATGGTGTGGTTGGACCATTTACAACTATTATAATCTTCCTTATTATCAACAATCCTTTATGGGAATGGATCTTATTATTCTCTATACTGGCTTGGATTATCCCGTTATCTTTAATAGTATTTAATAAGAAGGAACTAATGCCTTCTTAATTTTTTTTTTAAATATACTCTTTTTAAGTGAATAGGCTACTTGTTATTTATTTTGCGTGTATTTACCAAAAAAATACTCCATTGCAAGATTTTTTGCAGTTTTAAGATGCTTGTTTACAGTTTTTTCAGAGATTTCAAAATGTTCTGCCAATTTTTTAGCAGTAATTCTTTTTGGAGATTTAAAATAACCATTTAAGGCCGCATAACGAGAAATCTCTCTTTGTCGTTTTGTAAAATTCGGAAAAGGAATTGCCGTAGTTAGAATCGTATCATCAAATTGATTAATCTCATTTAGGTCAGTAAGGCCGATTATTTTATAATTTTCTGTAAAAGATGATAATATCTTAAATAATCGATCGATATATTCATTTTGAGATATTATATTTATCAGTAAAACATCTTTAGAGATATGTATTGGAAAAAGAAATGCCCAAGGACCAGAATCCACTATGGGAAAGAATCCTGAAGATTTATTCTGATTCATAATACATAAAATTTCGTTATTAGTTCGATTTAAAAGTTGAAAAGATTCTGGTTGAAAATTAGTCTTAATAAATTTTTCCAGATTTATTATAGATTTTTCCTTAAATTTTATTCGTTGGAGAGCAAAAAAATGGGTTTGGTCATATTGAAAAGCATTTAAAATTTCTACAAATTCTAACTCTTCAAATAATTGAGAAAATCCTA
>JBHLNZ010000117.1:0-7625 GCA_048941015.1 Promethearchaeota archaeon
TACAACCATTAATTTATCCTTTGCTTTTTCTACATTTCCAAAATGTCTAAATGTTTCTTGTTGATCATAAATTCTTATAACAGCAGGGTATACCTGTTCTCTCAATATTTCCCTTATCGCTTCAAATGAGCTTTCTATATCTGGAAATGCGTAAGAAATTAATGCTCGTTCTTCTGGAAAGGGCCAGATTTTGAGTGTTGCCTTAGTAACTATACCCAGAGTTCCTTCTCCGCCAATAAATAATTTATCAAGTTGGGGACCTGTTGCAGCACCAGCAATAGGTTTAAAATTAATTATTTCTCCTTGTGGTAATACAACTTCCATTCCAAGTATTATATTTTCAATTTTACCGTACTTTGTAGAAAATTGGCCAGCTGCTCTATGTGCTATCCATCCTCCTAAAGATGAGGTATAAAGAGACTGAGGAATATGCCCACAAGTATATCCTTTAGAATTTAGATATCTTTCTAAATTCATTCCATTTATTCCAGTTTGAGCGGTGACTGTTAGGTTTTTATCATTTAATCCAATAATTTTATTAAATTTTTTTAAATCAAGAATAATTCCACCATAAATAGGTATTGCTCCACCAACAACACCCGAGCCTTCTGCAAAAGGTATGACTGGGATCTTTTCTTTATTTGCTAATTTTAAAACTTCTGATATTTGTTTAACGGTTTCTGGCCAGGTAATGAAATCAGATAAACCAGCTATCTTTCCTTCAATTGCCCAGTTGAGTGTTATTAACGTTGAATCTTTTGTATAAGCTAATAAATCTATGTTTTCAGTAGATACATTAGTCTCTCCTAAGATATTAATTAATTTTAGTTTAATTTCCTGTTTGTTTTGAATTTCTTTACGATTTTCTTGATAAATTAACTCAAATTCTTTTAAATCCATAAAACTTCTTTAGTTATTTTATAGTATTAAATTAGTTAAATGATAAGAATAAAATTAAAATTTCTTATTTAAAAAAAAGATCTAATAAATAGTCTCTCCAGTTATTTTATTTACCTTTAAATGTTGAAATTTAGCTTTTGAGACGTCAATCTCTCTTACTTGAGAAATTTTCTCGACAATTTCTTGAGGGAATAGAAATTTTGCAAGATGAATGATCATTTGCTTCCTTTCTATACAATTAAACAACTTAAGACTTTCAAATGAGTAAAATAGTTCAGAAAATAAATCATAATTTGTTTCTGCTGAAAAATCAACAATTTCTAAATTTCGATAAATACGAGAAACAATTGCCCCAAGAAGATCACGATCTTTTAACTTTTCCAAACTATTTCTCATATAGTTATAAAATAAAACATAATACGTAGCTTCCGAGGTCATAAATCCATCTCGATATTGTTGTATCCCTTCAGGAGTGACTCGCAATTCTATTTCGTTAATAATTCTATTTATTTTATTCTCATCAACACTAACTTTGAGCATATTAAATATTTTCAAGATTACTACTAATTGTGAAGTCTCAAGATTTTTCAAATAGGATGGTTCAAAATATTTTGAATCAGTTTTAATTAAGGTATCAATTTGTTCATCATTTAACCATATTTTTACTAACTCGGTTGATTTTAAATAATAATATAAACCATCTGTCGCTTCAACAAGAGGTGCTTCGAATTCATCTGTTCCTTCCTCGTATAGTTCATTAAGAAAGTTTTTGATTTTAGTTTTATCGAGTTTTAATTTCAAATTTTTTGAGAGATAAAGCCCACAATAATAAAGGTCAGGATTTTTTAAAGTAACTAATGGCAGGGTTAAAAGCCATTCATTCAGATTTTCATTTAGATATTTTTTTATTTGAGAAAAGTCAAATCTTCTTTCTAAATGGAAAAAATTTATTATTCTATATATTAAATAGAGTATTTGTAATTTTTCCTTTGGATCACTTAAGTATTCAAGACTTTCAATTTTACTTTTGTTTTGGCTCAATTTTTCAATGATTTTTTCTCTTATTTGAATATATTTACTCAAATTTCTTTTTTTTTCTGTTTCTTTATCGAATAGTGTTTTCAATGTTCTTAGTTCAATTATGAATTCTAAATTGAGAAAACCCTCTGACTTTAATTTTAACATTAAAGGAGCTACGTCAACATCGATTAAATAGTCTACTATCTTCTCTAAAAATATCTTATATACTAAGGGCAGAGTTTTCTTTTCTAGAAGGTCATTGATAGAGAAAATTGATTTTATATCTTTTTCCTTGAATTCAAGAGAAGGATCTAAAAATATATTTCTTACGTAATTCTCATCAAAACCTAAATTAACCAAATCGGTGCTAATAAATTCGATTAAATTATTCAAATCAACCTTTAAATTTTCAGAAGATATTGATGTGGCTGTAAAATGCTCACTTACTCTTTTTCGGAAATATATCTCTATAGAATTATAGAATGGCTCAATTTCATTAAGGTATAAAGTTAAAATATTAAAAATTCCTTGGAATATCATTTGTCATTATTAGTATTTAGTATATTCTCAAATTATGATCCATAATAAAATCAATATTATATATATGTAGAGAAAAGATTAATATTTTTCCAAAAGATTGACTTTACTTATGATTCAAGGTTTCAAAAAATTATTAGATTTACAAATAAATCAAGATAATAACTTTGATATTTTAAACACTTAAAACAATAATGATTCGTCTTAAGCGAAATAACTTTAATATAAATGAAAAATTCTATTTCCTATAAAAAATCTAGTGTTAATTAGATGAGTAGTAATATTTTTGGAACTTCTGGGGTAAGACGTATTTTTCAGAATTATTCTGAATCTGATCTTATGTTCACACCTCAAATGGCTTTAGACGTAGGATTAGCCTTAGGCACCTACTTGAATGGAGGGAGAGTAGTAATTGGAAAAGATATTCGAACTTCAGCTTTACCTATTGAATATGCTTTAATTTCAGGTTTAGTAAGCACAGGATGTAATATAAAGACTCTGGGAATAGTGACGACCCCTACATTAGCGTTTTCTTCAAAATCTCTAGAAGCAGATGCTTCTGTAATGATAACTGCTAGTCATAATACTCCTGAGTACATCGGTCTAAAACTGTGGAATACTTCTGGATTAGGATTTACTCCAGATCAAGAAGAGGAAATTGAAAGAATCTATAATGAAAAAAGTTTTAACCAAATTGAATGGCATCAAATTGGCAAAATTACTCAAATTAATGACATAAACGATATTCATATAAAAACTATAATCGATAATATAATATTTGACGGAAGTAAATTAAATGCCATTGTAGATCCTGGTAATGGTTCTGGATGTGAAATTGTTCCAAAATTGTTAAGTAATTATAACATCAATATTGTAACTATTAATGCTCAGATGGATGGAAAATTTCCGGGACGTTTATCTGAGCCTAGTAAAGAGAATTTAATTCAAATTTCAAATTTTCTAAAATCATCATCACAAGAAGATATTGGAATCGCTCTTGATGGAGATGCTGATAGAGTTATCTTTTTGGATGAAGATGGTGAAATTATTGACCCTATCAGATTATTAGCTTTAATGGCAAAATTCTATATAGAAGAGAATAAAGAAAGTCTTTCCAAGAATAATTTAAAGGTTGTTACGCCTATTAACTCTTCTAGTTTAATAGAAGACGTGTTGAATCCTTTAGGTTGTGAAATAATAAGAACTGAAGTGGGAGATATTAAAGTTGCTATCGCTCTAAAAGAATTTGGAGGTTTTTTGGGAGGAGAGACATCAGGTACTTATATCTGGCCAGATTTCCACTTTGGACCTGACTCGATAGTTACTATTGCTAAGGTATTGCAATTGATAGTAAAAAAAAGAAAAAATCTGAAAGAATTACTAAAAGAGATCCCTCATTACCCTTATTATGCTGATAAATTCAAATTAAAAAAAGATATTCCCTTTACAATTGACATTAATGATAAAATCGTTGAAAAAATGAAGGAAACATTTGATTTATTGGGTAAAAAAATTAAGTCTATAAATAGACTGGATGGATGTCGTTTTGATTATGATGATGGATGGATTCTGATTCGTCGTTCTGGAACAAGCCCTTATCTTAGAATCTCAGGAGAATCGAATATAGATTTAAAAAGTACTAAAGATTTGAATGCATTAGCTGTGGAAAAAATAAGGGAACTTAATTTAATTTAAATAACTTACTTCTAAATTCCTGAAATTTTTGATAAATATTTGGGAGTATCGCAATTAATTCCATTAATTCTTGATATTTCTAAAGTTAAAAGTTGGATTGCTAAAATCATGATTAAAGGTTGAAGTTCATTAAGAGTATTGGGAACCTGAATTCCATAATCAACTGGTTCTGGAATCTCTTCATTTTCTATTGATTCATATATTCCAAAAATAGTAGCTTTTCTTTCTTTGATTCTTTTTAAAATATTTATTAATCCCTCTTTTCTTTTATCTTTTTCATGTGGTATAACTGCTAAAATACAAGTATTTGAATCTGCTAATGTAATTGGACCGTGAGGAAACTCTGCTGTAGAGTATGCTTGTCCATAAATTCTTGCTCCTTCCTTAAGTTTTAAAGCAGCTTCCATTGCAGTAGCATAATCAGGCCCACTGCCTAATATAAAGCAAAATTTAGCAAATTTAAAATATTGAGAATAGTGCTTAATTTTTTCATGTAATATTGGTAATATCGAATATATCCGGTCAGGAATTCTTATTAATTCAACCCAGATCTTATTATAATCTTCATTCGAGATTGATTTATTTTCTCTTCCAATTTCAAGTGAAAGCATAGCCAATATTGCTAATTCTGATACATAAGTTTTGGTTGCTAACACAGATTTTTCTTCTTCACATTCTAAGTTTATACTAAAATTACATATCTTAGCTAATTTGGATTTCAAATTATTTGTAATTCCTATAGTAATACAGCCATTATCTTTTGCGATTCTTATAGACTCAATAGTATCTTTAGTCTCACCACTTTGTGATAGTCCAATGACACAATCAATTTTATTAAGTATAGGTCGTATTAAGAACTGAAACTCCATCGAAAATTCTGTAAATGTAGGAATTCCTGTGATTCTATTAAACATATAAGACATAGCAAACCCTGCATGATAGGAACTCCCAGCTCCAATTAAAAAAATATGTTTAATTTTTCTTCTCACTAGTTCTTTTGCTATTTTATTAACGAGATCCTTTTGTTTTATTGCTTTCTTTAATGCTCTTGGAATATCAAAGATCTCTTCTTCAGTAAATTTTCCCAGTAATTCTGATTCCCTAGGTTTAAGATTTTGATTCAATGACGCTCCCACTTTAAGATACTTTTTGAAAAATCCTAACTTAAATTAAAATCACATATCATTATTTTTTAATTTATTTACATTAAATTAATACAAATTAAAACTAATTTCAAAATTTTAATATATAGTCAAAATTAAATTAACTATAGATTTTCAATCTGTAAAAATTTACAATATCTTAAAGTGATTAAACCCATTGTGCGGTATATTTGGAATTGTAACTAATCAAGACATCTCAATTGGATCAATTGCCTTAGCAGGGATTAAAAGATTAGAATATCGTGGATATGATTCTTGTGGTATTGTAACCCAATATGATTCAAAATTAATTATTAAAAAAGATGCTGGTAAAATCGATGATATCCATAAAAAACTTAAATTAGATGAATTTCCTAATGGGGCAAAAATTGCATTAGCTCACACTAGATGGGCTACTCATGGAGCACCAACAAAAATTAACAGTCATCCACATCTTGATTGCTCAAATAAGGTTGCTGTAATACATAATGGGATTCTCGAAAATTTTATTGAACTTAAAGAAGATTTAATATCAAGAGGCCATATTTTCAAATCTGATACTGATACAGAAGTAATACCTCATTTGATAGAAGAATTTATGAAAAATGGATTGGATTTTAAGCATGCTGTTGTTGATGCTATAAAAAAATGTAATGGAGCATATGGTGTCGCAATCTGCCATGCAGATTTTCCAGATAAAATAATAGTGGTTAGAAAAGAATCACCAATCGTAATTGGAATAGAAGAAGACAAAACAGCTTATTGTGCTTCGGATATTCCTGCTTTTTTACCGTATACTCGAAAATGCTTTATTTTAGAAGATGATGAATTAGCAATTCTAAGACCAGGATCTGCTGAATTCTTTACGCTCTTTAACTGTGATACTCCCAAAGAAAAAGAGATGCAAGAAATTGAATGGAGTATCGATGCTGCGGAGAAAGGTGGATATGAACATTTCATGCTTAAAGAAATTTATGAAGAACCAATTGCTATGAGGCGAACCATGAAAATATCTAAGGAATTATTAAAGACTTTTGCGCGAATCTTATGGTCAGCAAATAATATTTATATCACTGCTGCGGGGACTTCTTTTTATGCATCATTAGCAGGTAAATTTATTATAACCAGATTCCTTGACAAATATATACAAGCAATAGAATCTTCAGAATTTCAGACTCAGCTTGGAAACGCGCTACAAGAAGATTCTGTTATTATTGCTATATCTCAATCTGGTGAAACTGTAGATACGATTGAAGCTATACGATGGGCAAAAGAAAAACTAAAGAAAAAAATAACTATTTTATGTATCACAAACGTAGTCGGCTCAACACTTACCCGATATTCAGATCATGTTATAGTGACTCAAGCAGGACCAGAAATTGGAGTTGCAGCCACTAAAACTTATTGTACTCAAGTTTTAACTTTATCTTTAATTGCTATTGAAATTGCGAAATTAAGGAAATTATTTTCAGAAGAACAAATAAATTCATATTATAATGCGTTAAAATCAACCCCAGATATAATTGAAAAATTTCTTGCTACTAATATTGATTTAATTAAAAATATTGTTGACAATTTAGAAGAAAGTCATAGCTTTTTTTATCTAGCACGCGGAATCTCTATAGCAACAGCAAAAGAGGGGGGATTAAAACTGAAAGAAGTTGCATGTCGTTTTATAGAAGGTTATTCCGCTGCTCATGCAAAGCATGGACCAATTTCTTTAGTGAGAGAAGGCTTTCCAATCATTTTTATAGCACCTCCCGATGAAACTTATCAAAGATTAATCGGAAATGTAATGGAATTTAAAGCAAGAGGAGGGAAGATAATCTCCGTCGTAGTTGAAAATGATGAAAAAATTACTAATTTAAGTGATATGACAATTAGGATTCCCCAACCTGCAGATAAATATCATACAATTTTTAGCCCAATTACGTTTATTACAGCTTTACAATTATTATCTTATTACGCAGCTTTGAAGCATAATTTAGATCCAGATCAACCTTTAAATTTAGCAAAAACAGTTACAGTTCATTAAAAAATCGGGTTATAATTTTTGAATTTCAAATATATGTCCCTTCCAGGCTTCTAATTCAACATATAAACCGTACTCATCCAAATCTTTTCCTTCATAGATATATTCTTTTTTATTTAATACATCCAAAAATTTCCATTTTGTAATACCATAGTTTAAACCCTTTACTTTTATATGAGCTTTTGATGTCTGCAAACTATAATTTACTACAATCAGAAGATGTTGGTTTTCTACAACCCATTGATATGCTATTATGTTTTTAAATGTATCATCAGTGGCAATTGATTCTACACCGCAGA
>JBHLNZ010000118.1:0-7603 GCA_048941015.1 Promethearchaeota archaeon
ATGAAATATAATTTAAATAATACCATAAAGCGTATAACTGAAAGCTTTGAAAAAATTGAAATTAGAGACGCTGTTAACGAGATTATTCAATTAACATCAGAATTAAATAGATACAAAATGGAAGGTATTAATAAAAAAGTTTTTGAGGATTGTCGAGAAAAATTGACTCTATTGCTACATCCTATTGCACCGCATATGACTGAGGAAATTTGGCAATTTCTTGGAAAAGAAAGCTATTTAAGTTTAACAAGTTGGCCAAGATATGATAAAAGCTATCTTACTGCTGATAATGATTATAAATGGAAGCTGCTTAGCAACACACTAGACTCTATTAATCATATACTCTTAATTATTAAAAAAGAAAATTTTAAAGAAATCAATATGATCGTTGCTGATAACTGGAAATTTAATTTTATGTCTAGATTGCTTAGTTTGATCGAGCAAACGAAAGATCAAAAAGAAATTATTAAAATCCTGATGACTGAAAAGATGCTTAAACCACACGGAAAGATTATTGCTCAAACCGTAGGAAAAGTATTAAAAAACCTTGGAAAATACCCTCAATCACCTTTAACAGCTGATAAAGAATTTGAATTTTTCAATGAAGTAAAACCAATATTCGAGAGAAAATATGAGTGTAAAATAAATATTGAACATGAAAAAGAATCAAAAGAAGAGAAAGCATCTCAAGCACTACCAGGAAGACCAGCTCTGATAATAAATTAATAAAACATTAAAGAACCTTGAAAATTATTTTTTGACTCAGCAAAAGATAATTTTTTCTCTTTTCTGTTTTTACTTAAATATTTGGTTACTATTTCTCGGTATATTATTCAAAAAATTAATATCAAATTTACTAAATTGATTTAAATACATAGACTTAAATCTTCTATTAAAGGAAATTAAAATTAAATCTAGAAATTTCTCTATATCATGACTTTTTATGATATTTCTATTATAACAAACACAGGTTTTCCCTATTACCATTTGGTTTTAAAAGAACCTCCAAAAGGAGAAAATCTTTACTTAAGATTTTTCGACTTTTCTAAAGATAGTAAAGAAAAAAAAATTCAATTAGATCCAACAAGTTCTTTTGAATTGAATGCAGGGTTAGTTTCTGCTTTATTCGAGTTCGCGAGAAACATTGATAAGAAAATTGAGATCTTAGAATTTAGCACTAATGATTATGCTAAAAAATCTGAAAATCAACCTAATTATAAGGGAGATGTATTAATCACTACTCAAACAGAATCATATTTATTACATAAATCTGTAAAAGAAAAAATAACATTGATTTATAATCTTATAATCGCTGAAAAAATTCCTCTAGATTCAGCTTTAGAAATGTTACAAAACGAATCAGATAAAATAGTTGAAATTCTTACAGATGTAGAAGCTAAAAAACGTGTTAAGAGATATAAAAAAGAAATTGATCAATTAGGTAATGAATTATTAAATGAAATGAAGGACTATGGGCTTAAAGGAATTTGTATTACTTCTTTTGATCTCTCACCTATTAAAAATCTAGGAAAAAGATATACAATGAATGACATTGATATAATTTTGCGTAATATTAGGTTATTTCCTGAGATTTCAGCATTAGAATGGGATTTTCGGCAATCAACATTGGGAGATGAAAAAGTCTGGGTTTATATTGTAAAATCAGGAGTTGGACCGACTATATATGATTTATTTCAACCATACTTTTACTTGTTAATCGCCGATCCTTTATCCTATTTAGGAGAATTTCCTGGAAAGTTAGCAATGAAATTTAATCAAATTTTAGGTTAAATTAATCCTCTTATTTAGTTCGAAATAAGTTTTAATTTAAAAAAATAGAATTTTCAGCAGCTTTGATTATCTTATAAAAAGAATCTGTCTGTAATGATGCTCCTCCAACCAATCCACCGTCAATATTTTCTTTTTCAAATAGATCTTTAGCGTTGGATGGGTTTATGGAACCCCCATATTGGATCCTTACTGTTTCTGCTATAGTTTTATCATACTTATCATTTATTAATTCACGAATGAATTCATGAATTTCCTCAGCTTGCTCAGGAGTCGCAGTTTTACCCGTGCCAATTGCCCAGATGGGTTCATAAGCAATAACAACCTTTTTCATTTCTTCTTTCCTTAGATTTTTAAATGTTTCATTAAACTGATTTTCAACAAATGTTTTAGTTTCTCCTCTTTCTCTTTCCCCTAAGTGCTCTCCGATACAGATTATTGGATTTAATCCAGAAGATAATGCTTTTTTTATCTTTATATTAATAATATCATCCGTTTCATTGAAAAGATCTCGTCTTTCACTATGTCCTAAAATAACATATTCACATCCTAAATCTTTCAAAAATTTTGGTGAAATTTCACCAGTAAAAGCCCCCTTATCTTCAAAGTGCATATTTTGAGCCCCTACTTTTAAATTTGTTTTTTTTAATAGGCTAACAACATTATAAATTACAGTAAATGGGGGTGCAATTACAACATCAATATCTTTTACCTTCCTCACCATTGGCACTAACTTTTTAAGCATTTCAGATGCTTCTTGGGGGGTCCCCCTATTCATTTTCCAGTTTCCTCCTATTATAGGTTTTCGCATAATAAACTGCCTCAAATATTAATTATAAATATACTTAACTTACACAATTTATATATATTTAAATAAAAATTATTCGGTTTGATAATCAAACTTCTTAAAAAGAGTAATCAAAGTATTACTCTTCTTTTTTTATTTTATCTTCTAATTTTGTAGCCTTTAGAAGTTTTTTTACTTCATCAACATCGGGAGATAAGACCTTAGGTAAGCCTAACTGTTCTCTCCTCCTTTCAATAGCAGGTTGCATTGGAATAGCTTTCCCATTCTCCAATATTGTTGATGCTTGTATAGTATAATAATCCGGGGCTTCTCCTCTTTCAACACTAAGATTTTTTAATATTGTGAAAATCTCAGTAAGTTCAACTTTTTGTGGACAAACTTCATCGCAAGTGTCACAAACAGTACAACCCCATATATTAAACAGATTTTCTTTACCAAAAATCTTATCTTTTAATCCCAATAGAGCATCTAGGATTAATCTTCTGGGGTTATAGCGTCCATTCGTTATTTGCGCTACCGGACATGCTCCGCTACAAGTAGCACACTGATAACAATATGCAAGAGTACTTCCTATATCATTTTGAATGATTTGGTTTCTAAAATCAAAATCAATTGTAGCCATAATCATTTTGATTGTTTTATTAACTTATATATTAATAACTATTGTTTAATTTTAAAATTAATTCTTTTCACTATTTTTAGTTATTTAATAGTAAAATAACCCTTATTAAAAAGATATTAAACTTTTAAAACAAACTTAGTTTCAATTCATTTAGTAATGTACTAAATTTCATTACTTTTCGTGATCTAATGTTGATTTTTTATAAATATAAAGAATAAAAAGTATGATTAATAATATTGAATAACAGAAAGAAAATATTTTAAAATTTTCAAAAAAAAATTATATTAAAACTCCACACAAAAAATAATCTAGAGATGAATATTGTTGAATATCGAAGAACTAAGAGAATTTGGTCTTGAAATTACAGATGAGATGAAACAAGGTAAAGTAATTATAGATGTATATACTGTATGGTGCGGGCCATGCAAATTTATTAGTCCGATATTAGAGAAACTCGAATCTGAAGGATTAATACATGTTTTGAAAGTTGATCTCGATCAAAATCGTCCCTTAGGAAATAGATTTGGAATAACTGCTATTCCAACCCTGTTATTTTTCAAAAATGGTCAACTTCTAGACCATACAATTGAAATTCAAGGTCAACCATTTGTAAGAAATGGCATCATGATTGGAGCCGCTGGTGAGCCTTTACTCCGCGAAATTATAAATGATATGTAATTTGATACTCTTATCTCTATTTCAATTTTCATTGAAATTTTTACTTTTTCTTTTATTTAAATTTTTTATAATTATTTGAATCTTGAATAAAAGCTTCCGAAAACATACTAATCATCTATCAATAGAATTGAAAATATTAATATACATCGTTATTTTTCAATAATTATTTAAATTTTAATAATAAGAAAAGGTATTTTTATGAATTTTTCACGAACTGAATTATTACTTTCTGAAGCTACAATGAATCAAATGAGAAATGCAGTTTATCATTTACAGCGCTTTATGAAAAAGAACGGAATTACTGAAGTAAGAGAAAGAATGAAAAGAATAGGTAGAAATATTGCTCACACTTATATAAAATATTGGAAACCTATAGATATAGTAAACGAATCAAACATGAAAGATGTAATAGCTACGATCTATAAAACTATTCTTAATAGCAATGTCTCAATAGAAATCGATAATTTTGATAAAAAAATAATGGTAAGAGACAATGATTGTCCTCTTTGTAAGTATCAATTTGATGATATTGATACGGCAGGATGTGAAGTTATAATTGCTATGATAACAGAATTTCTTAATCTTATAAATACAGGATCAAAACAAATCTCTTCTGTTTCTCTCCAACCTTTAAATATTGAAGAATCCCGCACTTTTGGAAATAAAGCTTGTATTCACCAATTCAAATTCAGTGAAGGAGGAGGTTGAAAATGGGAGCAGTTCAGTGGTTATTAAAAAAAATCACAAAAGCTTTTGGAAGAAATACGATTTCTTTATTCTATACCCTGCTTTATAGAGAAATTTTAAAAGAAGTTAATGAAATTACGGAAAATGAAGATGATAGTATCATAATCCTAAGAGAACTCGGAAAAAAAGCAGCGAATGAATCTTGCGAACGTCATTCAGGAATCTTCAAATGGATGCCAGGAAATCCCAAAAAAGTACTTGAATATTTTGAACTTCTTTGGGTGGTTGTATTTGGCAAAGAATTAGAAGAAGGAGAATTAACATATGAAGAAATTCCTAAAGAAGGTTCAAAATATAATGATTACATAATAAAGATTAAGAGATGTCCAATATGTGCTGGTTATGGATTAGATGATGAAGATACCTTTAACTTCAATAATTTAAAGGAAAAAGATTCTGAGGGTTTAGCATGTGGTTTAACAGGTATGTTAGAAAGCGTTGCGAATTTTATTTTAAAGGCTAAGAAGAACGATTACAGGATTAATATTGTTGAAAAGAAATGTATCACAAAAGGAGAAGATGGCCTTCAATTTATATGTAAAATTTATGATATTGTTGAATGGAAGGAATTAACTGCAGTTAAAATTCAGGATCGAATCAAATCTGGAGTTCTTTTCGAAGAAATAACAGAAGAAGAAATGATTCAAGAAACTAAGCTTGATATTGTAGACAAAATACAAGAATTCTTATCCTTAGATAAGATAGAAGATCTATTAGATCAGCCTTTAGAAGGTATAAAAGAAAAAGTTGCTGAATTTATTGAAGATAAATTACACATGGAACCAGAACACTTTTTTGATTACTTTAGAAATTATGAAGATGACATGATTCGAATAATCGGATTTTTAGCTGTCCATTTATTCAATGAATATGGTGGTTTTGTAGAAAAAATTTTAGCAAATGAAACTTTTGCGAAGATTGCAGGATATTTGTTCAAGCAATTAAAAGAATTTTCCTTATTATTTATTCCAATAGATGTAATAAATGATTATCATCAATTATTAATTTCTTTTCTTGATGGTTTAGCACCTGAAGAAATGGTAGAAAATGTCAAAAAATTTTCTGGTAAAGATGATATTAATTTTCTCTTCGATGGGGCTCAAATGGCATTTGAAAATCTAGGTATTGACTTTTCAGAATTAAAAGATAATGTTTGGGAAGAATTAAGAAGAGAACGTGAAAATGGATTAATATCATCAGACCAATCTATGATAAAGCAAACTGAAGAGAATTTCCCAAAAGTAATTGGAATCATACAAGAAATTTTAATGTTATTTAGTGAGATTCTCACACTTCCCATAAGAGTATTAGTCTCTGAAAGTCATTATGGAATAAAAACAGCAATAAATTCTGTAGTTTCAGAAGAAGAAGGATTATTTGGACAGATCAAAGATCGTATTGATAAGATTTTTGATTACATTCAAGAAATTAGAAGATAATTTGAATATATTGCCTCTTATATCATATCTCAAAATTATGATATTATTACTTCTATATTAAAAATTAAAAAGAAAAAAAATTAAATTATTTTTATTATTCATTAAGTCCTAATCCCTATATACAATAGGATACTGCTTACAATTATACCAAATCTAACAACCGATAAAAATACACCAGGACTGATTAAAGCATCTAAAGTTACAATTACAGCGAAAAGAATAAAGCCAAAAGCAAGAGCTAAGAATTTTTTCTTTAGAATCCCTGTTGCTTTGAAGGATTTGCTTAGAAAACCAATTCCATTAAATAGAATGATAGACAATATGAAAACAATTAGAAAATAGGCAGTTGGATACGAAAAATTACTAGAAGTATCTATAATATCTGAACCAAGAGGTACGGGTACATTATATTCAAAAGAGCCTAAAGGATTATAAAAAAGAAAAAATTCATAAATTATAGTGATAATAAGATAGATTGTCAATAAATACCACTTTTTTCTTGGCATAAGCAGCTCCCCTCCGATGTACATGCCAAAAAATATACCTGGAGCAGCCCACATATAACTTAAGATTGGATAAATTACCGGTTCAGTTACTGGATAGAACCACACAGATTCTATATTTGTACCTGTAATAAGAATTTTAATAAAATCTGTCGTTGGACCTAGCCATAGTAATCCAATAAAGAATATAGTTAACGCAGTTACAGTAAGCAATTTAGCTTTTAATTTTCTTGATTTATAAAATGAAAAAATTCCAATAATCAGATTAATTACCAGTACACCTGCAGCAGATATTCCATCAAGCCAGCCAATAAGTCCCAATTCTAATGCCAATTTTAATATTCACCTTTAAATATTTTTAAATTAGATTAATTAAAACAAAAATCAATTTTCTATTTAAATTTTAAATAATATATGGAATGTATAAGATTATATTCTTAGACTTAGTATTTATACTTGCATATTCGAAAGTCATATCTAAAATGAAATTTTTTTAAACCCCCTTTTTTTTATTTAAATAAATAGTATAAAACCAGTCAACAATATACTGAAAAAAAAACCTTTCTCTTAAAATATCATAATGCGTTTTTTTTTTAAGACTAGTTAGTTTTGCTATATCCTCAGACTTTAACTTATTTTCATTTACAAGATTCATCCTTGCTTTAAATTGATCAATCATCTTAATAGGTCTAAGAATTATCGAAACTGAATTTGAAATCTTTTCAATAAATCTTTTATACTTAATTTCACTTTTAAATAAACTTAATTCTGATATAAATTTCTCAACTTTAGATAATATTTCATCTCTTTTAGCGTAATTTATTAATTCTTTTGGATTAAGGACGGATGAGAGATAATCGATAATTTCTTCTCTAATTTCAATTTTTAATTTTGTTAATTCCTTTCCTAATCTCTTTAAAAACTGTTGTTTCAAGAACTGTTTGTATTTTATAATAATTGCCTCATTTTCTTTCATATCAGAACAAATTTCAACTAGTTCTCCTTTTGGAGTCGAATA
>JBHLNZ010000119.1:0-7581 GCA_048941015.1 Promethearchaeota archaeon
TGAGTTATTGAAATTTCTCGCTTCCAATCACGAATAAATATTCCAAACCTACCATTTTTTCCATTATTTACAATAGCATTAAAAGTCCATATTTTTCCTGAATTCCCTTTTAATTTTTGTGGACCGTTTAAATAATTATATTTCTCAGAAAAAACTTTTGCTGCTAATTCTTCAAGAGATTTTTCTCCAAAAGGCATGTGATCACATTAATTTTTTACTTAAAGATATTATTAATGTAGTATTTAAATGTTATTTGTATAATTGTCCATAATCAACATAAAAATATGTAATATGCAGATAATATCAAGATAATACTAATTTTAAGTAATTAATTTTTGATTCAGAGAAAACCGACAAAAAACAAAAATCAATCAATTCGAAAGATATCACACCCTTTTTTCCATATATTTAAGTAATTTATAAAGAGGATATTCACCAGCAACATCCAGGCCATTTTCTAAAATAAATTTCAATAAAAACCTATTTAAAAAATCAAACAATGCCTCAATTATGTCATTACATATTGATTTACATTCAAAAAAGTCATCTGGAAGATAATTACAATTTTTTTTATAAAGAAGACAAAACTTCTTCATCTGCATTGACAAACCTTCTGCATAAAGTATTTCAAAACTTTCCCATGAATCCTTAAATCCACCCAGCCTACTTGGTGCTATATTTCTTAGTAATTTCGTTAAAAATTTCAAATTTTTGCTATTTCCTGTATCAATAAAATTAAGTCTTTTATGAACTTCTCTTGATTCCTCTTTAGCTTCAAGTTTACTAAGGAAAACATATTTTTGTAATAATTTTTCAGCTTTTAACGTCTTTTTAGGATCAAGTATTTCCCATCCAGAGAGCTTCTTACAACTTATTTCTTTTGCCTGTGGATTTGAAAAATTTGTTGGATATATCCAACACTGAGGTGGTTTAATTCCAGAAGAATGTACTTCACATCCATTTTTTTCTTTGTTAAATAAAAAGCATTTCCCTGAATTTTCATCAAACCTTAATTGAAAAGAAAAATTGTTGCTTCTAATAAAATCATTTTTAGACGCGTACCCTCTTTCAATATATTCTTTAGCTAATACTTTTGGAACATCAATTTTAATTGAACAACAATCCCCTTTACATTTTTCAGGATCAGTGCAATCTGGCCCTTTAATCCCTTTTTTCATTAAATAATTATATCTTTCGAGGATCTCCCAAAAATATTTGTTTTTTTGACATTTCAACTTAATAAAATAACCAAATTACATTTAAAAAAATATTTACATCCCAAAATTTATATTAATACAGTATATTTTTTTATTATTTGGTAGTTTAGTTTTTGTATAATTTTTAATTAAGAATTCAAGGATTTTTAAATGTCTGATTTGATTATTGTTGATATTGCTGAAAAAGAGAACATAATAATAGATGGAAGCTTGGAATTGAAAGCAATTAATGGAAATGGAAAGTTAACCATTAAAAATCCATCTAATAAAAGTAGATTGTGGAATTTAGCTGCAAATCTTAAAGAAATTGTTAACACTACAATCAATTCAAGAGATCTATCTATAGGGATTTTAAATCCTGCTGATGAATTTAAAATAGACTATGATATTCATAATCTTAAGGAGCAATCATTGAAGATTGTTGAAATTTTTGATACTGAAAAATCAATATCTGACAAGGTTAATAATGTATTTCTTTCCGATGGTGATAATAATTGTAAGCTACGATTAATTCTTAATAATCCTTTGGATATATCCATTTCCAATATTAAGTTAACCAGAGAGATTCCCTCCTTTTTTCAGAATATAGAAATAAAGAATCCAAATTTAGGAGTTGCTGGTATTAGAGAAGAAAGTGGAAATAGGAAGTTGAGTTGGGATATTGTTTCTTTAGAAGGAAAACAAAGAACAGAACTCGAGGTTTCCTGTGTTGTTAATGTCAAAGATAAGAATTCAAAATCTTTAGGGGCATTAAATATAACGTATTTAATAAATAATTACAAATTGACAATGATAAATCCAGAGGTTAGAGGCCTCACTGATTCCATGAGTGGAATAGACAGAGATGAGAGCTCTCAACCTGGAATATGGAATTGCAGTGTTGACTTTATAAATGAATCAGAATTTCAAGTAAGACTTGAAAATGTTAAGGTACAGCATAGAATCACAACAGGAACAGAGATGGTTGTTTCTCAAGCTCCTAACAGATTGTTAAATCCTGATCAGTCATGGAATTTTGGTTTTCAAGTTGAATCTAAAAATGTTCCTGAATTAACGTCATCAATAGAATTCACACCATTATTTGTCGTCATTACAAGAGTAATTGGAGAGATCAATAAGGAACCAACGATCTACAATGTACTAAGTGCTACTATTGAGAAAAAGATCGAACCCACAGAAGTTGATGCTTATGCAAACACAGATATGAGAATTGTTAATACAATAGTTAATAATGGAAGCTCAAACATAGAATCTTTGAAATTATTTGATAAAATTCCTATAGATTTTATTCCACCTTTATTAGATCATGTAAAAATAAAAATGGGGGATATTGATATAAGCTCAAGAGCAGATTTTACAAAAAAAATAGTATTAGATCCTGATAATCAAAATCCTGACTCTGAGCATAGGTTAAATATTGATTTATTCAATTTAAAAAATGATTTTATACCTAATTCCGCAATTAAAATTTCATATCCTATAAAGGCTAGGAATCCAAGACCTCCTACTGAGACTTTATATAAAACACTTGTAACCGTTGAAGTTAATAGTCCTATAGAAGGTAAAGCTTTTTTAAAGGCTCCTGATCAAGAACCAGAAATTGAAGTTAGATACGTTAAACGTAAATTGAAAACATTGAAAAGTATTAAACCAGGAATGAGTGAAGGTGAGTTCTCTATTACTATCAGAATTCAAAATAAAGGAACTGTAGAGTTAGAAAATATAATTATTAAGGAAAAAATTCCGAAAGGTTTTGAATTATCTGAAATCGAGATCGAGAAGTATCAAATTGTAAATTTAGGAGAAGAAGTGGAATTACATGTACAAGTACCAATTTTAAGAGGAAATGAAGCTATTAATTTAAATTATAATTGTTCTGGGCAAGGAGAATACCCAAGATTCGAACCTGAGGTTATAGTTCAAGATAGAGAAAGTTCTGAGACTTTACGCTCTCCCAAAACCTTAGCTCAGCCATTTACAGATGCTGTGACTATTCTTAGTCCTGAAAAGAAGGCAACTATCAATGATCTATTCATAAGAATATTCAAAAAGGTTGAACAAACTATCACTGGCGATGAATTATCTAATTTCATTGAAAATGTTCGAGATCAATTTCCTCCTGGACCTATTCTTCATCAATTTATGCAATTTGCGAAAGATATAAAGAATAAGATCTCTGATAAATTGATTGTAGGTCCTTTAAGAGATGAAATTCTTGAAAAACTTAATACCTTCAAAGAAAAATATAATTAAATTTTAAATTTTTTTTTATTGATATTTTCATATGAAAGCGTATCAGAGATATCTTGCAGTTTATAATGAAGATGATCGTAGTAAGTTAGACCGTGTTCCTACTCATGTTCAATATATAAGAGATGAATTTATACATCAATATTATGATTCAATAGTTAAAGATTACTCTGGACATATGTTTAATAACCTCTATTTTGATATTCCCCATATTCTTGGATTTGATTCAGTTTTTGCTCCATTTCCTTCGAGTTTTAAACTAAAACCAGTTAAAATCAATTTAAAAAATAATCAAAGTATAAGAATCAGGGAAGATGGGCAAGCTGTTAAACGGAAAAGCGATTATTATGAGGGAGGCTTCATAAAAAACCTAGATATATTAAATGAGTTATGGGCTAATTTAAAAGAGGTTGATAATACCGAGCAAATTGAGAAAGTTATTAATAATTATAATAAATTATCTCCATTCATATTCCCTGTATCAATGGTCGACGGAATTTTTGATAGAACATGGAAAAGCATGGGAATGAATATTTTTAGCAAAAACTTCCAAAAAGATTCTAAACTCTATAAGGAAGTAATAAAATTTTATGCTTATTTAACTCGAATAAATATTGAAGGTTTAATCAATGCTACGGATGGAAAGGCAAAAATTGTTAATATATTAGATGATATCGCCTTTAAAGGACGAACTATGATCTCTCCTAAACGCTGGGAAAAAGATTTTCTACCATATTATCGAGAAATTAATGATTTAATAATTGAAGCTGGTATGATTTCCCAATTACATACAGATGGGGACCCTACAGATATGATCTCCTTACTACAAAAAGCTGGGTTTCAAGGATTACAAGGTTGGGAAGGTGG
The DNA here is from genome assembly GCA_048941015.1 of Promethearchaeota archaeon. Lineage (GTDB taxonomy): Archaea > Asgardarchaeota > Lokiarchaeia > Sigyniarchaeales > SOKP01 > SOKP01. The sequence continues at coordinate 4,335 of JBHLNZ010000119.1, forward strand.
TTGCGATCCTCGTTACATAAGTGCAAATTTCCCCGATTTTGTTGTAGTTGGATTTGGTGATGTTAGTTATATTCTTCCTTATGGTTCAGAAATTCAAGTTGAAAATCACGTAAAAGAACTTATAGAAATATTTAGAGAAAATAGAAATTTAATCTTAGGACCTAGTACTGTAATTTTTAAAGAGATACCTCTTGAAAACGTTGAAACTTTTATAAACGCAACAATGAAATACGGAAAATATTAATGCTATTGTTTTTTAAATCCCATGATATAGAATATTATAGCAATTCTGATTTTATATGACCATTCTTACGTTTATTTTCATCATTACTCTCTTAATTAGCTATTCTATGGACATTGTAGTCTTAACTTCAATAAAGGACAAAAGTGAGAAATATAAAGCTATTTATTACAAATCATTTACATTAATATGGTTTTTAAGTTTATTCCTAATTCCTTTTTTAAATTCAAGTTTATTTTTTTTCATTTTTCCTGAAAATATGAGCTATTTAGGTAGATACTGGATTTGGTTCCTTCCTTTAGGAATAATATTCATAATATTAGGCATAAAAATATATTCAATGGCTAGAAAACTATATAAAAATAGAACTAATAATGAATTAAAATTTGTTATTATTAGGGAAGGAATATTCAAAATAATGAGAAACCCAAGTTACACTTCTTGGATATTAATATATGTTGGAGTTGTATTAATATTAGATTCATTTATTGGATTAATATTTTGTCCCATTTTTTATATTTTAATTGAAATCAAAATTTTAATTGAAGAGAAGGTTATTCTTTTTCCAAGGTTGGGTGATCAATTCAAAGCTTATAAGGATAAAACACCTTATAGACTCTTTCCAAATCCTTATAACTACATTCTGATCATTGTTGGTGTTTTAATTATTTATATTGGTTTTTTAAGCTTACTTTCATAAACTTTCTTAATTATTTTATCACTCGAGTTATTATATGCATATTTTGCTGAATATATTATTAGGATTCCAATTAATAATATCCATAAAGCATTTACAAACTCTAAAATAAAAAATAGATAAATAGCATAAAAAGTAAAGCTGTAACCTATTAATATTGATATTTTGTATGCTAGATATGTAGCATCTTGATAATCTTTTGATTTTGACCAGAAATGAGCCCTCAAAATTCGCCCACCGTCTAAAGGATATGCTGGGATTAAATTAAAAACCCCTATTGCGACATTTGAAACTCCAGCAAAAAATAAAGATGCAAGGAAATAATTATGAATTCTTAAATGAAATGCTTGAAAGGAAGCTAGAATTATAGCCCCTATGACTATGTTTAAAAGTGGACCTGCTAGAGCGATATGTTTTTCACTTTTTGGTGTAATAGGTTCTGTTTCTAACTTAGTAAAACCTCCAAGAAAATTTAATTCAATTTCTTTTGTATTTAAACCATAATGTAAAGAAACAATAGTATGCGCTAATTCATGAAAAAAGATTGAAAAAAGAATGATAATTGCGGTGAATATAGCAAAAAATATTAATCCGAAGAAATTTACTATTGGAACAACCTTTAAATAAAAATTTATTGCATAGTACATTACAATAATTACTAAAAATACGGTAGAAGAATGTAATTTAATTTCGATATTATTAACCCTAATAATCTTTATTTTCTAAACCTCATTTCTTACAAATTCTGTAATGAAAAAATAATTATCCAAAAATCATATTAGAGGATTAAACTTATAAAAGTTGGGTTTAGTAGCATTTATTTCCCTTTTAGTTGATCAATATCATTCCTTATTAGAAGCCGTAACTTACTAAGCTCCTCCATCTGTTTTTGAATAATTTCAACTTTTTTATTTAAGATTGCTTTAACGTTAAGCTCAGTATTAGAGTTTATTTCTTTTCTAATCAAGTTATATGTTTTTATCTGGTTTAAAGAATTTATAATATTATCAGCACTTATTTCATTAGATTTATCCAAACTTTTTAAAATCTCAATAATAACTTCAAAATTGTCGATACAATTCATCCATTGATTTATAGATTCCTGCTTCTTAAGGAGGTTAATATTTTTATCAATGTGCTCTAAAAAGATAAGGAATATTCTAGATGGTTTTATTTCATAAGATTCTGTATTCTCAGACGGTTTTAATTTAAGCTCACTGAAAATATCTTTTGTATAATTGATTGATATTTCAAAATCTTCAAGATCTGTAATCAATTCTAATTGACCAAGCTCCATTTGAGTTATTAAAGGAGTAAATCTAACTTGAAGATGCTTTTTTCCATAATAATTATCGCCTATTCGAATTATTTGTGTATAAGTTTGAATGAGATTTTCACCAATTGGAGCAAATAGTACACCTGCATTCTCATCAAGTTGTCGTAATAAGGGATAAATTCTCTGTTGCTTTATTGCTCCTGTTACTAATATCTTTTGCCAAGGACCAGATTCAGGCATTCCATCTAGTGGGTTCTTAACAATAATTTTAACATTATGATTAAGATCAATTTTTTTTAAATTTTCAGAAGTGATTTTTGCAATATCCGGATTAGCTTCAAGGATAACTATTTTACCGTTTGGAGCCAACTTGTGCGCTAATGTCGCAATATAACCACTTTTTGCCCCCAAAATTAACAAATCATCATCTTCCTTTAAAATTAATTCTTGTAACATAATACTTATCATGTGAGGGGCGGAAATAGTCCTTAGTGTTTCAGGCTTTTTCTCTTCATAGAAAAAAAGTACAGGAGCATCATCATATATTCTTACCTTATTTTTTAAACTATTTGGAATAAATTCACTTAATTCAACATCTAAAAAAGCTTTGAATAATCTTAGATCTTTTAAATATCCATTATATAATAATGAGAAGAGAAGCTGAATTTTTGAATAAAATAGTTTGTTATTTTCCAAAATAATCAATAAATTAAAGATAAAACATATTATTATATTTTTTTATAATAAAATTAAATAATTTAATTTTTTTAACATTATATTTTAGGGTTATTAGTCTATGTTTATTTTAGATTCGAATAATTTTAAAAAAGCACGATTAACTTTTACTCTTATTCTACTAAATGTAGTTTTCTTTTTTGTAATCTATTTTAATTTTGAGATTTTTTACTTATTCGTTCAAATTAATGATAGAATTCTTAATAATTTTGAATATTGGAGATTATTAACTGCAATCTTTGTTCATGGGAATCAATTACATCTTTTTTCAAATATGTTTGGATTGATTCTATTTGGA
>JBHLNZ010000033.1:0-32581 GCA_048941015.1 Promethearchaeota archaeon
GTTGTTAATTCACCACTGGAAATACCAAAAGTTGTTATTAGTAAAGTTTGAAGAGTTGTATTTGTAACTGCTTCGAGCCAGATCAGGATACCATCCATATTTACAAAAGTATAAGCATTTGCTTCATTCCATAAATTTATAGTCTCAGTAAGTGAAAGGCCACTGGGACTTGGCAATCCTACTTCGAAATATGGAGCTCCTGCAAAAGCGGCACTAAGTTCACTTAAAAATCCACCAGGTAAAACTGCTGCTCCCTGTATTGTACCATTAGCCCATTGTTCATAAAATGCGAGTTGTGCTAGTTCTGGTACTGTATAACCTGTTTCATCGAAAAGTAATAGTGGAACGAGATTCGTCATAAAGTTCCCTAACCAACCTAATAGTATCGGTAATTGCATTCCAGTGAGGGAAAAAGCTCCGCTTAAATAACCTTGAAGAGTCCCATTTCCTTGCATTGCACCAACCCATATTAATATCCCGCTATCATTCACAAAGGAAAAAGAATTTGAATCATCCCATAGATCCATACATATCGGTACCGTTATGTTAGTGGGAGTTGGAACGCCTGCTTCAAGACCCTTGGTATCTGGTGGTAGTGTATCCTTAAAGAGGCTTAAATCAATTCCATCTTCAACAACGGATCCATTTGCCCATTGAGAGTAAAATACTAATTCAGCATATTGTTCTATCGTATACGGTGGTGAATAACCTGCTTTTACTATAACCTCCCATAGATAATCACTAATATAATTAGCAAGAGCTCCAAGTTGAGTCCATGTAGCATTGTAATAGTATTGCATAGTTGCATTTAATGTTTGATCGCCTAAAGTTACATTAAGACAGAGTTCCATATAACCCAATAGACCTGTGCCTAATTCAAGATCTGTAATTAATCCTGGTAAAGGCCCCACACCATATAATAAATTATTTTGAGCAGTTACAGTATAACCAAGAGTAAATGCATCAAAGTCTCCGTATAGCGTATCATAATAGTCTGAAACTCCTTGAGGAGTGCCGTAATCTGCTTGAAAGGTAGGACTATTAAAAAATTGTTCTTTAGCAGCAACTAAACCAATGTATAAAGCGACACCATCAATTGTTTGATTTATCGCTTGAGCTGCTCCTGAACCATTAATGATTAGTGGTAGTTGTCCTACAGCTTCATCTTTGAGACCATCTAAGACTGCAGGTGTTGCTAGAACGGGCAATTGTTCTTCTAACGTAGTAAGTGCTTCTGCTTCAATACCCAAAAGTACATCTGGTGTACCTAAAGGAGGTAACTGTTCTTCCAAGGCTGGAACAGCTTCGTCTTGAATACTTAAAAGAGCTTCAGGAACTCCTTCAGCAACTTGATTGACAATCATTTGATTTAAAGTGTATCCTGTTGGTACTAAACCAATGCCAACAGCGAGTAAAATTATTCCTATTATTAATTTAGATTTCGACATAATTAATATTTTAACGGTGATTTATTTAAAAGTTATCATAAAATGAAAAAAAAATTTGCATTTCTTTCTTTTATCGTTTTGTATTATTTACTAAAGTTTTCAATTTCTATAAAATCTCCAACGCTTTCACCACCAAGTACAATTGTAATATCTTTAATTCCTGATTTAATAAGTGTTTTAATGACCTTATATAGCATTGGCTCATTAAAAACAGGTAAGAGATGCTTATTTGTTACTTTTGTCAAAGGAGATAATCGAGATCCCGTCCCTCCAGCTAGAATTAATCCCTTAATTTGTTATCACATTCATTTATAATTGATAAATTTATAATCGAAATGTGGCGATTTTAATAACATTAAATTTTTAATAAAAATTTATTTTTTTATTAGTGAATCTTTTTGGATGAGTCAATAATTTATTTAATTCAGATATTTTGCATTTTTCTACTATTTTTTTCCATTATTTCCGGATTTGGAGGTATATTTAATTATTTCTTTCAAAAATGGAGTAAAATAAAATGGAACTTATCATTGCTTGAGAATATTCTAATATCCTTTACAATTGGAATTATTTTTTACATCCAATTCGGATATCTTCTTACATTTTTCAGAATGTTTAATTTTTTTACAGCTTATCTACCGATTATCATTTTAACTTCAATGTTCTTAATTTTTTTAATTAAAAAAAAAATAATTCAGAAGATTTTTGTATCAATCAAACATAAAATAGAATCTAATAAAAAGGATTATTTGATTAATATTTTAATTCTTTTTGGAATATTTATTTTTCAATTTATATCTTTCTTTCCTTTTGTAAATGAAACATCCGCTTTGTTAGCGGCAGATCCTTACTATTGGACTGAAAATGTACTTTATCTTAATAATTATGGATTAATTAACACTGAGATAATGGGACCAAAATATCCATGGGGATTTGTCATTTATTGTTCAGGTAATTTATTAGGATTTCAAGATTTTGGAATTTCATATTATTTTATGAAATTTTCATTTTTTCCTTTTATCATGATATATTCTCTAATAATGTTTTCAATTTCTCAAAGATTATTTAAAAGCAAATTTGCGACTTTTTTCTGCCTATTATTAATTATTTCACAAAGTTATTTCATATATCGCGTAATTCAATTTATTTCATCAAGCCTTGCAATACTATTAATTTTTTTATCATTTGTTGTACTTTTAACAGATATTCCAAATTACTTTCTTGGTATAATCTTATCAACTATATTTTTAACCAATCCAGTATATTCATTTTTTTTTATACTCGCATTGGGGATTTTCTATCTAATAAAAATGATTATTTCTTATAAGACATATAAAATCATTTTAAAAGAAATTATTCAGGTTATGATTTTATCAATAATCTGTTTAATTGTTTATGTTTATAGTGTAATTGTAATATATAATCAGGATCTTTTTACCATTATTAAATCTTTTATCGAGGGTTTCAACACAGGACTATCTATTACTCTTTCCTCTTTTATAGGAAGTTTTCAGCCATATCAATTAATTATTATTAATATACTCTTAGAGGGCTTATATGTTATTTTTTTTTCAGTATTACCCGTTATAAGTATCATTTTTCTAATTAAAAATCGTAAAGTTACGGTTAATAATGATTTTAATTTGTTTTTGATTATTTGTGTAATTTTAGTTGGTATTTTTGTTTTAATATTACCCCATTTTTTATACTCGCGTTTAATTTTAATTTTTTATAATAGAATTGCTGAAGCTTTTTTACCAAGTATCGTAATTTTAGCAGGATATTCATTGAGATGGTTAAGTTTACTGTTCAAGAAAATAAAAGAAAAGATAAACTTAACTTTTTTTAAAAATAATAGGAAAACTCAGAGAAATAATTCGAAATTAAGGGATTCTAAACATTTCTACATTATAATGTGTATAGGGATATCATTATTGATGTTAAATCATTTTTATGCTCGTGAAAATGTGTATATAGATTATCGATGGGATGATTCTATTATTGATTGCATCTTTTATATTCAAAATAATATTGAAAAAGAGTCAAACATCGCAATCAATGAAAATGACGAAACTTTTTCGCCTAATAATTTGCTTTTTGATTATGAATTGTATTTAATTCCCACAAATATTAGTTTAACTTTCTCTGAATTCATAAATTTTACAGAAGGAAATTCAATCGAATATTTAGTCATAAATTTATCCTTTTATAACGAAAACTTTACCATAGAATTTCAAAATTCTACTTCATTTTACAAATTAACTAGCGGAAATCTTTCAACAGATTTTAATTTATATGAGGTTTCTTAAAAATAGGATTAAACTGAAATTTAGATTAATTTTTAATTATTTCTGACTTTCTCTAATTTAAAAGACTATTCTAAAAAAAACAATGTCAAAAATTATTTATTTTGTTGCTGGTGCAAGACCTAATTTCATGAAGATTGCTCCTTTAATTTCAGAGATGAAAAAAGTTAGCTTAAAATTTAAATTAATTCATACTGGTCAGCATTATGATTATAATATGTCAAAAGTCTTTTTTGACACGCTAGGAATTCCTGAACCCGATTTCCATTTGGAAGCTGGCTCTGGAAGTCATGCGGTTCAGACTGCTAAAATTATGATTGAATTTGAAAAATTATTAATGAAGGAAAAACCAATCTTAGTTGTAGTGGTTGGTGATGTTAATTCTACGATTGCATGTGCTTTAGTTGCCAAAAAATTGTTTATAGATGTAGCTCATGTTGAGGCAGGTTTAAGAAGTTTTGATACAAGTATGCCTGAAGAGCTTAATAGATTATTAACAGATCAAATTTCTGATCTTTTATTTATTACAGAGAAAAGCGCTGAAGTTAATTTAAAGAGAGAGGGAGTTGATCAAAATAAAGTATACTTTGTAGGGAATGTAATGATAGACACATTAATAAGTAATATAGAAAAATCAAAAAAATTAGACTTTTATAAGAAATTCAATATTAAAATCAAATCGTATGCTTTGGTAACAATTCATAGACCATCGAATGTTGACAATAAGGAAGATTTACTTAAGATTGTAGAAATTTTAACATATATTAGCCATAAAATTAAAGTTATCTTCCCGATTCATCCCAGAACCAAAAAAAGTCTAATTAAACATGATCTTTTAAATAAATTGGATAAGGAAAATGTTATTTTAATTGATCCTGTAGGTTATTTAGATTTTTTAAATTTAATGTATAATGCAAAATTTATTCTAACCGATTCTGGTGGTATTCAAGAAGAAGCATCATATTTGAAAATCCCAATTTTAACCATGCGTAAAAATACAGAAAGGCCAATAACCATCGAAAAAGGTACAAACACAATAGTTGGGAATAACTTAGAAAAAATTAAAAAAAATATAGATGATATTTTTTCTAATAGTTATAAAATAGGACAAGAGATTGAAAAATGGGATGGATTTGCAGCTAAGAGAATTATAGAAATCATTAAGAAAGTATATTTTAATGAAAACTGAATTGATTGGACTCAATTATAAATTTATCATAGTCATTATAGGTAATCAATATGAAATTACAACTCGAAAAATATTCCTTTGTTAGAAAAAGTAAATTTTATCGCTTTTTCAGAGATATAATATTTCCTTTTGGTTTGAAAATCATTTCAAAAGTATTTAGCGATAAAATTGACGAGAAACTAATAATTATGGGAGGATATGGGGGAAATATTTATCTTGATAACACTAAGTATCTTTTTGAGTATCTTAATCAAATTTCAGATTATAAAGTTGTGTGGGTTGCAAAATCAAGGAAATTAGTAAAAGAACTTAAGCGAAAAGGGTATAATGCGATTCATATGTTAAATTTTATAACAATTAAATGGCTAAGAAAAGCAAAATTTATTTTTTTTACCCATGGTATTTATGATGTTCTACCAATTGAATTTTCACCAAAAACAACCATTGTCCTGACATGGCATGGGACTCCGATAAAGAAAATAATTTTTGATGAAGATCTTGAATTTTTAACCTATACAAAATGGGGAAAGTATTTTAGATTAAAATTGAGATATAACGATTATCTTAATTATATTCTAACTCCAACTAGAGATGAAAATGAGCATAGAATTTTAAGCTCAGCATTTAAAGTGCCAATTGACAAAATTCTCGCTTTAGGTTATCCGAGAAATGATATTTTATTTAATGAAGACAAAAATTTTATTAATGATTTAAAACAAAAATATCAAATTCCAGAGGATATTGAACGTGTAATATTATATTGCCCTACTTTTAGGGATGATCATTCTTTAATGTTCTCAATTTCAATGAAAGATTTAAATGAATTAGAAAAATTGCTACGAGAAAAAAAATTACTTTTTCTATTAAAAGGGCATTATTTCATCCAAAATGTGAACTTTGATGAATATAAAAATATTAAAATAGTCCCTAAAGAGTCGGATATTCAAGAACTATACATAATAACTGATATTCTTATCACAGATTATTCTTCAACAATGTTAGATTTTTCTTTATTGAATAGACCAATTTTACTATTTCCTTATGATTTTGATGAATATAAAAAAGTTAGAGGGATGTATTATAATTTAGAAGATATTGCACCTGGACCATTAATCTTTACATTCCAAGAGCTTATCAATAATATTAGAGATATCGAGGATATTAATAAAAAATATGAGCAGAAACGCAATCTAATTAAAGAACGTTTCAATAAATATCTAGATGGTAAAACTAGTGAAAGAATTTTAGATTTTTTTAATATAAGAAAAAGATAGTAGTTCTCAAGATTTAACTTTTCAAACCATCAATTAATCCCATTCAATATTTCCAACCAAAATTTTAAATAAAAGTTTTATAAAATAGAAATTTCCATTTTAATAGAAAAGATGAGTTTAAAAAATAGAATTTCTCCCGAAGAAAGAAGAAAGTTATTAAAACGTTTACTTGAGCAAAAAAAATTTATTAGAGCAATTGAAGCCCATAATGGTTTAAGTGCAATCATCGCAAATAATATTCATATAAAAGAAGGAAATGAAATTTACGAATTTGATGCTATTTGGGAGAGTAGCTTGACGGATAGTGCCGCAAAGGGATATCCCGATGCGGATATAATAGGTCCTGAATCAAGATATAACACAATTAGAGAGATTATCCATAGTTCAACAAAACCATTAATTGTTGATGGGGATACTGGTGGAGATGCTACCAGTTTTGAATATTTTGTAAGAGCCTTAGAAGATATGGGAGTCTCAATGGTAATAATTGAAGATAAGACTTTTCCTAAAAGGAATAGTTTAGATCCTAAGTCTAAGCAAACTCAGGAGGATCCAAATACATTCACCGTAAAAATAGAAAGGGGTAAAAGTGTTCAATTATCTACTGAGTTTATGATCGCCGCCAGAATTGAAAGTTTTATCTCCGGAGCAGGTTTAGAAGATGCAATCTTTAGAGCTAAAAAGTATTTAAATGCGGGAGCTGATGCTATTATGATTCATTCTAAAAAAGATAATGCTGAAGATATCTTTAATTTTGCGCAAGAATATCATAAACTTTTAGATGAATTAGAAGTGAAAAAACCTTTAATATGTGTTCCGACAACATATAATACCGTTTATGAAAATCAACTAAGAGAAAAGGGCTTCAATATTGTTATTTATGCAAATCATTTATTACGCGCAGCACATAAAGTAATGCGAGAAACAGCTTTAAATATTTTGAAAAGTAAAAGAGCATTCGAAGCAGAATCCTTATGTACTCCTATAAATACGATTTTTGAAGACGTGGGTTTTATTGAGGTAAGAGAAAAAGATTTAAAATATAAGAGAGGAAAAATTCGTACTATTATCCCTGCTGCGGGTAAAGATATCAATTTTGATATACCAAAAGCTTTAATAAAAATTAAAGGGAAAGAAATTTTATTAAGGCAGAAAGACAACTTGAAAAATTGTGGTATTGAAGATATTACAGTTATTAAAGGATACAAGAAAGAACTAATCAATCTTGAAGGATTTAAATATATTATTAATAATGATTATGAAGATACTCATATATTACATTCTTTATTTAAAGCTGAAGAAGACATGGTCAATGGATTTATATATTTAAACTCTGATATCTTATTTGACCAACAAGTCATTGAAAATCTTTTAAATGTTAAACATGACATTGTTTTAGTAGTTGATAATTCATATACATACCATAAACATGATTTAGATAAAAAACTTGATTTAGTTTTAGCAAAAAATAAACCTAGTGCAGAACATAGAATGCTGCATTTAAAGGAAAATGAAGCAATACGAATTGGAAAGACTATCGATAAAAATATGGCAGATTATGAATATGTTGGAATTGCTTACTTTTCTGAATATGGAGCGAATATTATACGGAAAATTTATCATGAATCTAAGATGAGCCATATGGGAAGGTTTCACGAAGCAGAATCATTTGAAAAAGCTTCATTTACTGATTTTATTCAAGAAGTGATTGATCGAGGATTTAGAGTTAGTTTGTTGGAAGTTCATAAAGGATGGTATGAAATACATAATAAAAAAGATGTTGAAATAGTTGAAAAGCTATTTTAAGAATAACTTAAATGTAATTTAATTGTTTAAATTTTATTGAATCTAAGAATGTTAGAATATATTGGTTATAATTCCATTCAAAAGTTAAAGAAAATTCTTAAAAATAATAATTTCAAAAAGATTTTTTTAGTTACAGGAAGGAAATCATTTGAGCAAGATGAAATCAAGCAAATTATTCTCAAATTAATAGATGGATATGACTATTATCATTTTAATGATTTTACACCAAATCCAAATATTTTAGATGTAAAAAAAGGATTAGACATTATACATCAGGAAAATTTTGATGTTATTGTAGCTATAGGAGGGGGTTCTGTAATTGATATGGCTAAATCAATTTCATTATTATCAAAAAATAATGAACCCCCAGAAAAAATAATTAAGAAGGAAGTAAAAATAACTAATAGAGGAATTCCGTTAATAAGGATTCCTACAACAGCTGGTTCTGGCAGCGAAGCAACTCACTTTGCCGTAGTTTATATTGGGAAAACAAAGTACTCCTTGGCTGATAAGGATTTTATGATGCCAGATTTTGTCATAGTTGATCCTCAATTTACGTTAACATTACCAAAGAAGATAACAGCAGATACCGGTATGGATGCACTAAGTCAAGCAATAGAATCTTTCTGGAATACCTATTCTACAAAAGAATCTAAAAATTATTCAAAAAAAGCAATTGAGTTGATTATATCTAATTTAGTTAAATCAGTGAACCAACCAACAAGAAAATCAAGATATAATATGGCAATAGCAGCTAATTATGCTGGTAAAGCAATCAATATTACTAAAACAACCGCTTGTCATGCAATATCCTATCCAATAACCTCATATTTCAACATTCCTCATGGGCATGCTGTTGCTTTAACTTTACCTTCCATGATTGTTTTTAATTCAGAGGTTAATCAAAACGATGTTTTAGACCCAAGAGGAGTGAAGTTTGTAAAATCTGAGATGAATAAACTAATTTCTATTATTGGAGTTTCTGAATTTCAAGAAGCTGAAGAAAAGATTATCAATATTATGAAACAGATCAATTTAGAAACTAAGTTAAGTGAATTGGGGATTAATTCATCAGAAGATATTGATATTATAATTAGAAATGGATTTACCCCAAATCGAGTAAAAAATAATCCCCGATTATTGACAGAACTTCAACTCAGAAAGATTCTGGAGGGAATTAAATGAAAGTTATTATCTTAAATGCGGGAATTGGAAAAAGATTTGGAGATCTAACTAAAAATAAACCAAAATGTCTCATTAAGATAACTAAAAAAGAAACCATATTAGATCTTCAATTAAAAACTTTAATTGAGTGTAATTTTATAGATATAGTTATGTTAACTGGTCCTTTTGAAGATATGATAAAGAATCATGTGAATGAGAATTACCCGATTTTGAATGTACAATATATACAAAATCCAATTTATAATCAAACAAATTATATATATTCTATTTATCTACTTAAAGATATTATTAATGATGCCATAATATTATTACATGGAGATTTAATTTTTACCAAAAAAGTATTGGAACAAATAATTAATTCTGAAGAAAAGAACTGTGTAATTGTAAATAAAGAAATTTCAATTCCCAGAAAAGATTTTAAAGCATTAATAGTTAATGAAAAAATAATAAGAATAGGAGTCGACATTTTTGAACCTAATAGTGCATTTTTAGCGCCTTTATACAAATTATCAAAACAATTTTTTAGAACTTGGCTTAATAAAATTGAAAAATTTATAGAGCAGAATAAAGTAAATTGCTATGCTGAAGATGCTTTAAATGAGATATTATACAAATTAGATTTAAAACCGATTTATATTAACGATATTAATTGCATGGAAATTGATGATTTTAATGATTTAGAGAGAATTAAAAAATATTTTATTGAAAAGTGAAAAATTGAATAAATTGAGCTAACTCTTATGATTTTATGTCAAGAATTTTTTGAAATTTTAAAGGAAAAAGGATTTTCTTTTTTTACTGGAATTCCTGATTCCACTTTTAAGGAATGGATCAAATTTATTATAGATAACGATGGTGGAGTTTTAAAACATATCATAGCATGTAATGAATGTGAGGCAATTGCTTTAGCTGCTGGCTACCATTTAGCAACTAAAAAAATAGGTGTTGTTTATATGCAAAATTCTGGTCTTGGTAAGACAGTAAACCCCCTTACTTCTCTATGTGATCCTGATGTTTATTCTATACCTATTCTTTTAATGATAGGATGGCGTGGAGAGCCTGAGACAAAAGATGCTCCACAACATAAGAAAATGGGAAGAATAACCTTATCATTATTAGATACACTTCAAATTCCCTATAGTATAATAGAACAAAATATTGAAAAGATTAGGTTAGAACTTAATAAAGTATTACAGTATTTTAAAAATAAAAAAGGGCCTTATGCTTTTATCATACGACCTAACTTATTCCAAAAATATGATGCAAAAGTGAAAAAAGATAATGATTACATTATAACAAGAGAAGAAGCAATTAATTTGATAATGGATAATTTAGATGGTAATGAAATTATTGTATCTACTACGGGATATACTTCTAGAGAATTATTTGAATATCGAGAATCAAGAAAAAAGAACCACCATCTAAGTTTTTATAATATTGGATCTATGGGTTGCGCTAGCTCAATTGGTCTTAGTATAGCACTGGAAAAACCGAATACAAAAGTTATCGTTTTTGATGGGGATGCAGCGGCTATTATGCAAATGGGTGCATTTACTACGATTGGTAAATATAAACCTTCTAATTTTACACATATTATATTTGATAATAGTGCTCATGAATCTACTGGGGGTCAGCCCACAAATTCAAATTCTTCTGACTTATTACAAATTGCACTTTCTTGTAATTATAAATTTGGATTATATATTAAAAACATAAGTGAATTGAATAATTCGATTAAATTTATTAAAAAATCAGAAGGTCCTATTATTTTAATCATTAAAATAAAGCAGGGTTCAAGATCTAATTTGAAGAGACCTGAAAAGGATCCAAAAGATTATAAAGAACTTTTTATGAGTCATCTTACAAGCTTAAAATAATTATTACTTAACTAAGTATATGGTTTATTAAATATGGTTAAAGAGATATTATTTTTATCTTATCATTTCGCACCTTATAGTAAAATCTTAAGTATTAGAGCTGCTGAATTTGCAAAAAGATTAATTCAATTAGGTTATAAAATTTTTGTTGTTAGGGCTAAAGTTAATAAAAATGCTTTAAAAGATGGGAAACTCTTAGAGAAGGTTGATTCTCCCTTAATAGAAAATCATCCTGTTTTTAATTTAAGTTTCTCTAAAGAAGGAATACAATCTAATTTAAAGAAGGTCACACCAAATCTGGATATTATTAATTTTCTTCTATTTTTTCATTGGATCCCTCTTGCTTTTTTGACATGTCGCAAGCTGATAAAAAGAAATAACATTAGGTTAATTTATGCCTCAGCACCCCCTTTTTTTACCTTATTACTGGGATTTTTATTAAAAAAGATCTATAAAATTCCATTGATTATTGAATATAGAGACCCTTGGTCTTATAATCCATATTTAGAAGAGACTGCAAAGACTTTTATTGATAAAACTTATTTAAAAATAGAAAAAAAAATTCTTAAATCAGCTGATTCTATTATTTGTATTAGTGATGGAATGAAACAATTTTTAATTGAGAAGTTCCCAGATCAATTAAAAAATAAAGATCTTAAAGTGATTCCTCATGGTGTTAATTTTGAAGAGATAAGTCAAATAGCTTTAAAGAAAAAACTAGAAAATGAGATAATTATTACATTTACAGGCAATTTATATGGATTAAGAAATCTCAAACCTTTAATAAAGATAATTTCTAGCTCTAAAAAATTTGGAAAATTAGATGGGATTTCACTAAAAATCAAAATTTTTGGCCGATATGATTCCGGTTATCTAGAAAATCTAATCAAAAAATATGATGTTATTGAATATTTTAATTTACAAGGATTTGTACCACGCGATATGTGTTTTGAAGAAGTATATAATTCTTCATTAGCTCTACATGTAGGAGAAGATCTGAATTATCCTACCTTAAGTTTTAAAGTTCTCGAATATTTGAGTATGAGAAAAAAAATTATGTATTTAGGAAAAGAAGATTCATACACAGCGAAATTTTTGGAAGAAAATGACATGGGATTTACAATCCCTATTAATGATTTTAATGCGGGATTAAATAAGTTTGGACTTTTAATCGAAAAAATTAAGTCAAAACAAATTAGTTTAGAAATTTTACCCAATAAATTAAAAAGTCTCACTTGGGATAAGAATTCAAACGAATTAGCAGACATTTTTAAAAAATTTTTTAATTAAAAAGAGATATTCAATTATATTGTTATCGAAAATATTCTATGATGAATATACATAATTTAATGGTTAAACTTAAAAGGATATCATATTTCAAATTAATTAATTATTATAAGCCATATATTATAAAAAAAATATATTCGCTTTTTCTAAATAAACGAAAGCTATATTTAATCAATTCATATGTATCAGATAATTTAGTAAAACGTTATTTTGGGAAAGATTTGAATTTTGAAAAGCTTAGAAGCGCTTTTTTTGATACAGATATATTTAAATATTCAAATACAGATGAAATTACGATTTTATTAGAATATCTTAAAAAAAACAGTCAAGACGAGTTAGATACATATATTGAGCAAGCAAATAGACTATGTTATAATAAAGTTCCAATTTTTGAAAAAGAATATCATTTTGAAAAAAATTTCGATTGGTTTTATGGCTTTACAGATGACTTTTATTGGAAGTTCGAAAGATCCGATAAAATCGAGATTAGACCTAAATATAAGGATGAATTTATAGACATAAAATTGGTTTGGGAATTAAACAGACACCAATTCCTGCAAATTTTAGGTATAGCATATCTAATTACTAAACAAGAAAAATATGCGATAAGATTTAAAGAGATTATTTTAGATTGGATAAAAAAAAATCCTCCCTTGTATGGTGTAAATTGGATATCTGGGTTAGAAATCTCATTAAGATTGATTTCTTGGATATTAAGTTTATATTTCTTCAAGGGATCGATTAATATTAATAACAAAAGGTTTTTCGCTAAGATTTTTAAATCTATGTTTCAACACGCTTACTTCCTCAGAAATTTTTATACTAAACGTTCATTTAATCATACTATTGGAGATATGTGTGGCGCATATTTATTCTCTAAGATTTTTAATGGAAATTCAAAAATAATAAAATGGCAAAAAAAATTCTCGCAGGAAATAATTAAAAATATAAAGCTTCAAATCAGGCCTGATGGAGTTAATATAGAACAATCGCTTAATTATCATAAATTTGTTTTAGAATTTTTTTCTCTTTTTCTTATAATAAGTCCTGAATTAATACATGAGCCAGAAAAAGCACTTATTGCAAAAATGTTTGAATATTTGTTTTATTCCATTAAACCAAATCATAAATTCCCTCTAATTGGAGATTCTGATGAGGGAAGAGCCTTGTTTCTCAGTAATAAGGGACATAAAGGCTTTTTAGAATTATTAAGTTTAGGATCAGTTTTATTTCGTAACAAAGGAATAAAATATCTTACAAATCACCCTGCTATAATTACAGTTTTCTTGTTAGGAATTAAAGGTATTGAGGACTTTAATAAATTAGAATCAATTGAATCAAATGTAAATTTTAAATTTTTCGAAAATTCTGGATATTTTATAATTAGAAATAATTGGAAGAAAAATGGAAATTATCTTTTTGTAGATTTTGGAAGATTTGGTCCACAGAATGCTCCACATTCTCATAGTGACATTACTAATATTATCTTTTCTTATAAGGGTAAGGACATCTTAATTGATTCTGGGACTTATTCTTATAATAGATCTTGGGAGGAGAGATCTCATTTTAGAAGTAGTGTTGCTCATAATATTATATCAATTAATCACAACAATCAAGCAAAAATAGAAGGTTGGTTTAGTTGGGCTAATAAACCAAAGTTAAAGAGGAAAGTAAATAAAATTGAGTCTAATTTTGAGTTATGCTGTATACATAATGGTTATAAAGGTTTTTTAGTGAAAAGAGTAATTAATACTAATAAAAGTGTAGATGAAATAATAATTACGGATAAGATATTTTATAAAAACGAAGCAAAAGATGAAGAACCCCACGATGTTGATTTGTTTTTTCATTTTAACAATGATATTGATCTTAAAATGAATCAAAATACTGTACAGATTGATAATAATTTATTATTAACTATTTCATCTGATAATGATTTTTCTATGAAAATTAATAAAACATATTTTTCTCCAATATATAGTCAGAAATGTGAAATTAAAGTTCTAAATATTCATTTAAATCATAATTTTAAATTTAAAAACAGTCTTCAAATAATATCAAAAATCAAGTCTATAGAATAATAGATAATTTTAATCAATAAATTTTACTAAAATATATTATTTAATTGATATTCTATAAACTATAACTTTTCTCAATTGTTTTCCCAATTATTTTTAAGGTTATGAAAAAATGAAAAAATTGTATATTAATCCAAGAGGTAAAGTTATTTTACAAAAAGCAAGAGAACCTCAATTAGAAACAAAAGGTGTAATAGTTGACACTAAATATGCGTTAATTAGCTCTGGAACTGAACTATCTATAATTAAATGGAAAAAAACAATGAATTTACCAATATATAAGCAGATTATTAAATCAAAATATCTTAGAAAACGAATAATGTCAGAATTTAAAAAGAATACATTAAGAGGGTTGTTCAAATTATTTAAAACTTATAAAGAAAGGGGTAGTTTTAAGAATTATGTTAATCCTTCTCATAATCTGACACCAATAGGTTATAGCTGTTCAGGTGTTGTTAAAGATTCAAACATAAAAGAATTTAAAGTTGGTGAAAAAGTAGCTTGTGGTGGATCTCATCATGCTGAAAGGTTATTTTCATCTAAAAATTTAACAGCGAAAATACCTGAAAATGTGAGTTTCGAAGAAGCAGCATTTGCAACTTTGGGAGCGATTGCTTTACATGGTAGTCACCGTGCAGAAATTAACCAAGGTGAGAATATTGGGATAATTGGAACTGGATTAATTGGATTGATTGTTGTCCAACTAGCTAAAATTTCTGGAGCAAAAGTATTCGCTCTCGATTTAATTAATAAGAGATTAAACTTAGCAAAAAAATTGGGAGCAGATATTATTATAAATCCTTATTATCATAACTCCAAACTAATTATTGATAAGTATACCGAAGCAAAAGGTTTAGATTCTATAATCATTTGCGCATCATCGAAGTCTAATAAACCATTGGAGGATGCTGTTGAATTAATACGTGATAAGGGGAAAATTGTTATGCTTGGTGCTTTTCCTATAAGTATTGACAGAAATAAAATATATTATAAAGAAACAGATTTATTAATCTCGCGTTCTTATGGACCAGGGCGGTATGATCCATATTATGAGCATGAAGGATTCGATTATCCGGAAAGATATGTGCCTTGGACAGAAAAGAGAAATATGGAAATGTTTTTAAACCTAATCTCTGAGGGCAAACTAAACGTAAAATCTTTAATTTCTGATATTGTTCCTGCTGAGTTAGCAAATAGCGCATATGAAAAATTAGACTCGGATCAAATAAATAATATAGCAATCTTATTGAGTTTTAATCAAGAAGAGACTTTACAAATTGATAATTATCATATGAAAGCGAGTGAAGCAGTCCAAAAGAAGTGTATAGTAGGATTAATAGGTTGTGGTTCTTTTGCACAAGGAACTCATCTTCCAATACTTTTAAGCAATAAGTTTTGTAAAATAAAAGCAATATCGACCAATTCTCAGAAAACTGCGGATTTCTGCCGACGCACCTATAATCCAGAGTATACCACTACAAATTATAAAAAAATATTGAAAGATCCCGAAATTGATTTAGTATTTATTTATACGAGACATGATTTACACGCAAAAATTACAATTGATGCTATTCAAGCAGGGAAAAATGTATTTGTTGAAAAACCTATGGGAATAACTTTAGAAGAATGTCAAAAAGTATACGATATAGTAAAAAACTCTCAAAAAAATTATCAAATAGGTTTTAATCGAAGATATAGTCCTTTTATTAAAATATGTAAAGATTTGTTGCAAAATCGTCAAAATCCGATAATTATTAATTATCGAATATCTAGTCAATTTATTCCAGGAAGTTATTGGGTATTTGATCCTGAAATAGGAGGAGGTCCAATTATTGGAGAAATGTGCCATTTTGTTGATTTGGTATTATACTTAATGAATTCAAATCCAACTGAGGTGATTGCGTATGGAGGTTATATGAGCCATAAAAACACAGAAGTATATGATAGCTGTGTAGCCTTAATAGAATTTGAGAATGGAGCTATAGCTAATCTTATATATACCGATTTAAATGGCCCAAATATGCCAAAAGAACGTATTGAAATCTATTCTGGTGATTCAGCAATAATAATTGATGATTTTAAATTTATGAACACTAGTGGTTTTGATGTTGGAAATTACAAGCTTAATACACAGGATAAAGGTCATAAAAATGAGATAGCCAATATAATTTCTCTAAATTTAGGTCTGAAAGATCCGCTGGTAGGAGTAGATGATGCGATGAAAGCAATGGATCTTATATTTAAAATAATTGAATCTATTAAAACAAGAAAAGCTATTAAAATAAATAAGTAATAAAAAATGTAAAGAAATATTAAACGCCGATGCTAGAATCTATTGAAATTAAGAATAAATACGCATTATTTTCTACATTAAGAGATGATGTCATTTTCCAAAGAGATATCATAGATAATTTTATATTTTGTGGTGGGCAGATCAAATCTATTGACCAAGACGTATATAATTTTAAATTAAATGAGTATGTAGGATATATACTATGTTCTCAGGATCTTATTACAACATTAACTACTAATCAGATTGTAAAAATTCCAAATAAAGATGATCTAAAAACATTCGCTATTTTACCGTATGCATCATATGGAATGAAAATCCTAAGAATGTTAAATCTTGATTTTAGCAAGAAAATTTTGATTATAGGGAAGAATATTTTCACAATTCTCTTAAAAAACCTAATCAAACTATCAGGAGCGAGTGCCTACTTATTCAGTTCAGAAGCGCTCCCTAATGAAATTAAAGATATCACATTTGATAATATTATATACGATACATTAACTCCTCAAATTAACAGCTTGATTGCGAATATTAAATATCAAAATAAAATGGAATTGAATAAAATTAACCTCTTTGATAAAGGATTGGATGACAGAAATTATCTTATGGGCATAAAATATCCATATGCCTATGTAAGATGGGACTTTAAAAGAAATCTTGAGTATTTTATTAATTTAGTTGAGACAAAAAAGGTAAACTTGGATTTTTTTAATATAACCGCTATACAGGTTAATAACTTGGCGGAATTACGGTTAAATATGAATGATGTAGAAAAAGATTCATTGATATTATATAAAATAATTACTCGATAAGGATTTAATTTTTTGGTTTAAATTTCATAACATCATCTAAGATTTGAATAAAATCACTGTATCTTTTTATCCATAAAAATTCACTTATTACTCTATTATATCCATTTTCTCCCATTTTAATTCGTTTTTCTTCATTTTCATATAAAAATTTTATTTTTGCTATAAGATCCTCTATATTATCTGGTTTAACTAGTAATCCCGTTTTTTTATTTACTACAGCATCTCTGATGCCTCCAGAAAATGAGCCTATAACAGGAGCTTTATAATAATTAGCTTCTAAGAAGACTAAACCAAAACCCTCAATTGAATCGTTTGTTGTTACTGAAGCCATTACAAAAATATCTGACAATTTATATAATTCATTTCTGATATGATTTTCACATTCACCAAAAAATTGAACTATATCACTTAATCCTAATTTTTCTGATAAATATTTTAAATAATTAGTGGATATTCCATCTCCTACTAGAAAATATTTTATATCGATGTCTTGTTTTCCTTCTTTGATATTTTTGATCGCTTTCATAACTAAGTCAAACTTTTTTCTGGGAACATGCCATCCAACGCTTAAAATTACAAATGTATCTTTAGAAATTCCATACTTTTTTCTTAATTCCTCTTTTGATTGCTTTACGCTATAATCTTCTGGAAAAATAGCTAAAGGAAGAATATATAATTTTTCTTCATTAATCTTATGAATCTTAAGAAAGATAGTTTTAGTAGTTTTTCCCAAGACTATGACTCCATCAATATTTTTAAAATACAATGATTTAAAATGAAATGCTCTATCCAAAAAACTGTCTTTTATTAAAAAATCGTTGCCATACGTAAAAATTAAGCCCTTTTTCTTAATCATCTTGGTAATTAAAAACACTAATGGAAGTGTATTTGAAGGAAATCCTCCTACAACAATATCGATATTAAATCTTTTTAAAAGAGGTAATATATTAGCAATATTATTAATTATGATAATTATATTTCTTGGATTACTTAATAAATGAAGCAATATCTTAAATTTATCGTCTATAGTTGCTTTTTTATCCCTAAATAATTCTATAATTGACATAATAAGAGTTGAAAGAAATTTTTTGCTCAGTTTTAAATTCTTTAAACTCACAGTTAAATTATCGTATATTAGATTATTCTTACAATAAGGATTAAATACGAACAATTTATGATTCTTGCTTCTAAACGATTTACATAATGAATTCATATGATTACTAATTCCACCCTTTAATGGAAAAAAAGCATCTGTTATTAAAGCAATCCTCATATTATTTATAAAATCCTAAAATAAATATATTTTAAGATTTTTAATATAGAATTAACGATTAATTATCTTCAAAGTAATTAAAATAAAGATACTATAATGATTTGCAAATTTTGTAAAAGTGAAAAAGTATTCAAATTTAAATCTTTTAGCTCACCTTATTTTTCAAATAAAGATTTTACATTATATATCTGTGATAATTGTTCAAGTCAATTTTTTGATATAAATCAACATCAAATATCATTAAATAGATTATACGAAAAACTAGCTAAGAACAAGAATGATATTCCTTTAGATTTTTCAATTAAACAATATTGGGAAGATCAAAAAAAGATGATTTTTGGATTAATTGATAAGCAACCTATTTCAATAATAGATATTGGATGTAGAACTGGAGATTTTTTGATGCACTTTAAAAAAACTATTGAAAGAGAAGGTGTTGAGATATCTAATTATTATTCGGAAATAGCAAGTAAAAGAGGATTAAAAATTTATAATAGTAATTTTCAAAATACTCATTTTGAAAAAAAATATGATATAGTTTCAGCGTATAACATATTAGAACATATTGTTAATCCAATTGATTTTCTAAAAAGAGTAAGTTCAATTGTTAATAAAAATGGATTATTTGTTATACTTATTCCCATATTTAATTGTTTAAAAGTAAAATTTTTAACAAAACTAAATATCAAATGGCATATGTATATTCCCCCTGAGCATCTTAACTTTTTTTCAAAAAGATTTTTAGACTCATACTTAAATCATCTAGGTTTTAAATTAGTTAAAAGATATTACTCATCTGGAGGTCTTATAAATCCTTTTAGAAGAATTCCAATAATAAATGGGGTATTTAGTAAGTTTATGTTCTATTATGACAAATCTTTGTTAAATAAATTGCCAATTTTCGATCATTTGTTTAGTTATTATAAAAAGATTTTATAGATCATTGTTTATAATATTTTTTTCAACATTTTTAATATTTTTTGAATAATCCTATGTTGTATTTTATCAGAAGTGAGTAGTGTTTCCAATGCTTCAATTTCTTTGGGTGAAAATATCTTAATAAGTCGATTTAAAAGAAGAAAAATTATTAAAAAAGAGATTAATGACATTATCTGCAAATTCTGAAAAAATAATAGATTTAGATTTAGAAGAATTTGAAGTCGTAGTGTTTTAAATAGGAATTCTTCTAAAATCACAGCAATTACTAAAGATATGAAAAAATTAATATACTGGTAAAATATTTTATTAAGTTTTATTTTAACATCTCCAATTTTAATACTTAAAAATAATTGAATTAAAAAGACTATGATATTGGATAATATCATACCAAAAATCGCCCCGATTATACCGTAAAATATAATTCCAATAAAGAATAAACTTATAATAATAATTAAGTTAATAATCGTTAAAATTGGAAGAATTTTAACTTTATTTTTTGCATTTAATAATGGAATTAAGATATTTCCTAAAACTGTGAAAATTACACTGATTAAATATAATTTAACGATACTAGAATAGATCAGATATGAATTTCCATATACGATTACAAGAAAAAAATCAGTTAAAATAAATAATGAACCAGAAATTAATAACATTAAAAATAAGGAATATTTGAAAGTCATATTATAAATTTGATTAATTTGATCTTTTTCATTTTTAACATCCAAAGTAGAAAAGGATGTAATAAGTGGATTGGAAAAAGAAGATGCTGCAGTCAAAGAGATATGAGAATAATATTTAGATAGAGTAAATCCTGTTATAACGCTAAGAGGTTCAAATTCTTCTATTATAGGTGCTTGAAATTGTTTCCAGATTTCATTTAAAAATGAACTAACACTTAATGGAGTTCCATATTTTGATAATTTAGAAAGAGTTCTTTTGAAAGATACTTTTGTTTCATTAGAATATTTTATATTTATATAGAGTTTTAAGAAAAGCAGAAGACTATACAAAAATGGAATTATATATGAGATTAAATTTACTAAAGCAATAATTTCGAGATTTTTTATTCCAAATATCAAACAAATTATAAGAGCGAAGATATTAAAAGAAAACTTTAATATGGTTAGGAAAAAAATCAGTTTATATCTTGAAAAACCCTGATAAATGGAATCCAATAAAGAATTTAAACCAATTATTATAATAAGTGGTGATAATAAGAATAATATATGGGTATAGTTTTGTAAACTTTCAGAAAAAAAAGAATGCAATATAGAAAAGATTAATACACTTATAGAAAATATTATCAACGAGAATAAGGATTTTATATAAAATGCTACCTTTATAATGCTTTTTAATTTATAATTTTTATTCAAGGTAATGTATCTTGGAATATAATAATTTACTGAAAAAGTTAAGGCTGGTGGAAAAAAGGTTAAAATTAATGAAATAATGTTAATATAGGTTAAAGCAAGGATTAAAATGCCCCATATCTCTTGCGAAATTAATCTAGCAATAAAAAAAGACACAATAATTTGGAAGATAAATATTCCATAATTGTTGAATAATGAATAGATTGCATTCTTAGCAAATTTTCGGTGTTCAATACGAATGTTTTTCCCACTCCAATTTTCTTCTGAACGCTTCATTCAATGACCAAGAATCCTATTTAATCAAAAATATTTTTTAAAATATAATAAACTAAATTCTTTATTAAGAAATCTATAAAAAAATAAAAGCTTTGGTAATCAAATTGTCAATATTTACACTATTGATATTTTTACTTTATTGGGATAAAAATTATAAGTTAAACATATGACTTAACTTTCAATCCGCTGTTCTTTAGTTTGGAAAATAAAAAATCGAGAAATTTTTTGACTTTACTTCATTTTAAATATTTAATTAATTATTTTGAAAACTTTTTTTTGAAAAAAAGATAAGCTTTATTGATATTTCATGCAAAAGATGATATTTTTAGCTCTAGACGGATTAAGTTGGAACTTAATTGAAGAACTTATCAATACTAACCAATTGAAGAATTTTAAAAAAATAATTGACTCGGGAATCTCAGCAATCCTTAAAGCTGAAGGATTCTTAAGCTCACCTAAGATTTTTTGTTCTATATTTACCGGGAAAAAGCCAGAAAAACATGGAATTTTAGATTTTTATTCTAAAGAAGAGCATTTAAAAACTGATCAAATTTGGGATATATTACACAAAAGGGGGTTTAGAATAGGTGTTTATAGACCCTTAAGTGTGTGGTCAGTTAAAGAATTCGATGGTTTCTGCATTCCTAATCCATTATTACTCGAAAAAACAACTTATCCTAAAAATCTGATGTTCATCAGTGAATTAGATAAAAGAGCTAGATCAGAGAAATATTCGATATCATTTTTGATAAAATTTTTTTGGAAACTAATTAAATTTGGTTTTCCCCCGATTAAAATGCTCAAGGTAGTAAAAAGAGTGTTCTTATTAACTTTCAGACGGGGATTAGAAGAGAGGATGTATCTTCTAAAAGAAATTGAATTAATCATTCATACAAATTTATATTTAAAGTTATTACAGAAATACCCATTGGATTTTACTGTATTTTTTGATTATTCATTTGACACTCTTGGACACATATACATGAGAGATAGGGGAGAAATATCAAAATATTCTGATGTTTTACCTAATGCTTATAAATTAATTGATAATTTTTTAGGAAAGATAGAAAAGCTTGCACGAAAGAACGATTTTCATATACTTGTCTGTTCTGATCATGGTTTTGAAAGGAAAAATAAGAAACTTGAAAGGAATTATCGAACTATTAATGTACTATATTTATTAAGAGAATTAGGATTTTACTATGATGTATATGGTATCTACATGACGGGGAGTGTAGTTTTTAGAATAAGACCTAACTCATCAAGAAGCATTGATGAATTTTATAAAGTACTTGATTCAATAAGATGTGATGGTAAGAAAATCTTTGATATTAAGGTGTATGAGAAAAAGTTGATTGTTTATTTAAACGATTTCTTTGGGGAGAATAAGAATCTTAAAGTTGAACTTCCGAATAATAAAACCTTGAATATAGAATCGATAATTGATTTTAATCCAGGACATACTGGTTCTCATTCTGAGAAATATGGTGTTTTTATCATTGCTGGTTCTTCTATTGCGAAAGGGAAAAGAATTAGCGAAATTACCCCCTATGATGTTTCACCAACAATACTTTCAATATTGAACCAAGAAGTACCAAAAGATATGGATGGAAGGATTTTAACTGAAATTTTTGAAAAATGAATGAGCTTTATATCGTTATTTTAAATATGGGTCTAGCTCTACCATCTGAAATGTCATTAATTTGTTTAAAGTTATTTAAACATGAGTTTTTTATGATAAAATTAACAAACTGCTCGTTATTATAATTTTTATATGCATTTTTCATAATCTTTTCTTTGGGATTATGAGGCTGAAAATACATTTCTTTAATTTTAAGATTATCAAGAAATTTAATTAATTTATAATATAAATCCTTCTCTCTAAGAAAATGATGAAATATATTTAATGCTAATACAACATCAAAATCGAATTTATCTTTATAATCAAATATCGATTTATTTATTATAATGAATTTCTTTTTCTCAATATCTCTTAACTTTCTCATGAAATATACATTACTAGGTCTAAGTTCAACAGCATAACATTCAAATCCTAAATCTTCAAATTTATGACAGAAAAATCCTAGGTTAGCACCTATATCCAATAAGGTTCCATTCTTAAAAGTTAAGTTTTCTTCGATTATTTTGTATCTTTCATCAGTATATGATGATTCTAAAGTTAAATCAGGATGAATTAAAGGATGATATATTTCACCATGCAAATATTGAAATCTCAAAAATTCTTTGCTAAATTTTATCCATAATGGATGTCTTATAATTATTTCAATAATTATTTTTTCTTGGTTAAGTATTTTCAATAATAAAAATGTCAATAAACCTTCAAAAATAATATATTCACCAGTTCTTCCTATTCCAACCTTGACTTTTTTTAATAATTCAAAAGTGTTTAAAGAATTTGAACTTTTATAGAACTCATCCAATTTATACAATGCATTTAAGAATTCATTCTCATCTTTAAAACCAACAAGAAGACGGCTATTAGAAAATTGTTTAACAATTTTAGAGTAAGATGTTGTTTTTCTCCAATCTATACCCTTTATAAAATGATCTAAAAGAAGTTGAAACTCGTCTGAATCTTCTATTTTATTAAGTTGATTTGGTAAATCCCAGTTATCTTTTAATTGATTTATTTTATTTACTTCCTTAATGTACTTAAAATATTTTAATCTTTTACTTGCAATAGCATAAGTCTTTTTTTGATAATTACTAACATCAAATTTATCTGTATCAACTAATAATTCCATATACCAGACTTTATCATAAATCTGGTAGAGAATTTTTTTAAAAAATGGTATTATTTCAAAGATACGCCAGGCATAAAATCTAAATATTCTCTTCTTCAAACTTGGATTTCTTTCAAGAAATTTCCAAATTAAATTCGCAGTAATTTCTTTTAATTTATTAACCATTTTTTTCCGAAAACTCATGTATATATCGAAAATACAATATATGTTTTATCAAATTTAATTTAAATTTAGAACTTGTTTATAGAGATCAATGTGTAGATTGGCTGCTTTTTCCCAAGTATAGTATTTTTTAACTCTTTCTAATCCATTTTTCCCCATTTGTTGAATTAATTCTCTATCATTCAGTAATTCAATTATTAGATCACTTAATTGTTTGATATCTTTAAAATTACTTGTAAATCCTGTTTTACCATCAACAATTATTTCGCTAGGACCCATTATATCAGATCCAATAACCGGTTTAGCACAAGCTCCTGCTTCTACTAAAACAAGACCAAAAATCTCTTGTCTTGAGGGATATATTACTAAATCTGCTGCAGAATAGAATTTTGCTAAACCTTCTTTGGGAATGTATCCCGTAAAAATAACATTATTTCGTAAATTATACTTATAAATTAATGATTTAATAACGGGGAGAAATCCAGCATCTCCACCTATAATTATTAATTTCACATTTTTTTCCTGATTAACTATTAAATTTAGAGCTTTGATTAATTTATCGACTCCTTTACCTTTTGCTATTCGTCCCACATATAATAGTACATCATAACCTTCTAAATCATACATTTGATTTACTTCACTTGAGTCAACGGGTCTGAAAATCTCTGTGTTTACACCATGGGGTATAAAATGAATATGATCTTCCGTTACACCTAATTTTTTTATAATTGGTATTTCCATTTTGGTGACTGCTATATAGTGTGGATTCAATCTCTTTTTTAATAGTCCTATTGTTATATCAGAAATCATTTTTGGAATTTTATCACTATAATCCCAATTAATGCTAATTCCTCCATGAGGGGAGATTATAAGGGGTATATTTCTTATAAAAGAAAAAAAGGAGCCAACGTCCTCTTGAAAACTCCTTAATGCATGTGAATGAACTAGATCAATGTTTTTTTCTTTTTTTAACAAATATCGAAGAAAATTAAATGAAATTCTATATTCTCTAAATCGTAAAAATGAATTAAATCTAAAAATTTTGAAGTTTTCACTCCTTTCTTCAAAAAATACAGTTCTTTTTTTTCCAAACTTAGTAATTGCTGAAGTTGTAAAGATTTTACTTGAGATATTGTTTTTTTCTAAATAAGGAACGATTTCTGAAATAACATTATAAGGACCACCTAATTTGCCTGTGAAAAATGGAGTGAGCATTGCAACATTGATCATTACATTATTACTCTCAAATTTAAAATTAGAATTTTCTTTTCTTTTTAATTAATTCTATTATTAATTTTTTTAAATTATTCAGAATTTTTGGCCAAACATAATATTTTTCTATTAAATCAAATCCTTTCTTTCCAATCGCTTTTAACTTAGCTTTTTTTATACTTAATTGCTTTATTTTTTTAATTAATTCCAATTGGTTCTTTGCAAAAATAACTCCATTATCTTTACCTATTTCAGAAATAACTGTTGGAAGGCTATTTGATAATACTGGCTTTTTCATTGCCATGTATTCCATCACTTTTACTGGAGTAATATCTTTTGTTATCTCGTTCAATTCAAAACTCATAAGACATAGATCTGCCAATTCAATATATTCAGTGACTTCAAAGAATGGTACCTTGCCTGTTAAAATTACCCAGTCCGCTTTTAATCTCTCAATATAATCGATTAACTGATGATATATGTCACCATCTCCAACAATAATAAATTTCAATGCAAAATTGCCATTTTTTACTTCTGAATTATAATAATCAATTATTTCCTTTAATCCAGCAAAATTATAAAGAAAACCCATGTATAAGATGATAAAATCATTATCCTTAATTGCATGCTTTAATTTTAATTTTTCTAACTTTTCCCTATCTACAACTGTATTTTCTAAAGAGATGCCATTCAATAAGATATTAACTTTTTCATGAGGAACTCCTTCTCTTAAAACAAATTCTTGAAGTGATTTAGTTACAACAACCACATGATCAGAAGCTTTAAACAAAAATCTTGAGAATGCCCTTGCCAGACTTTGAGCATAATGAACTGGAACAAGCGTATGTAATAAATCAATATAATAAAAAATAAAGGGTATATTGAAAATTTTAGCGAGAATCAATCCTTCTAGTCCATTAGTTATTGAGAAAGCTATTATCAGATCAACATGATTCTTTTTTATAAATTTTAAAATTTCGATGAAATTAGTTACCAAAGAAGTTATTCTTCTTAAATATGGGACCTGAAGATGTGCTGTTCGAATAATTATAACGTTTGAATTTTTTACTGCTCGGTCTGCATGAGAATAAATTTGTCTTTTTATTAATAAGGACTTTGATTTAATAATTTTATCAATATCGTAATCTAGCACAGTAATTTTGATCTTAGGATTTTTAGAGAGTCTCTCAAAGATATGATGTTGCGTATGAGGCCCTCTAGTTAGCCAGTCGGTTTCTTGCAGCCCTAGGATATTCATATTATTTCTTGTTTCAAAAAAATTGATAATTTACTAATATAATGATTTCTAAGTATGAAAAAAAAATTATTTTATCATGCTGTTGTCTTTAAGTAAATGAAAAACATTAATTAATTTTTATTAATTGTATCATTAAATTGAATTAATTAGTATAAAAAATAAATTCTATATTTGGAAAAAATTTTTAGTGATATGATGAAATATGACACAGAACGTACTTATAACGGGTGGTCTTGGGTATATCGGAAGTATTTTATATGATAATATAAAAGAAGAAGGATGGAATGCAGAAATCCTTGATAATCACTTATATAAAGAACTTGTCCCTGTAAATCCATTTGTTCAAGCAGATGTGAGGAATAAAGATGAAATCAAGAAATTGATCCAAAACCATGATACTATCATAAATTTAGCAGCAGTTGTTGGAGATCCAGCTTGTTTGATTGATACAAATCTTGCTATTGAAATTAACTGCATAGGAACTAGAAATGTAGCTGAACTATGCAAGAAATTTGAAAAAAAAATTGTCCATGTAAGTACGTGTAGTATTTATGGTAGTGAACCGAACGTTATAGTGAAAGAAAAAGATGAAGGCTTTCCAATTGATTTTTATGGACAAACTAAATATACTCAAGAGCGTATTGTAAGAGAAATTTGTAATGACAATTTCTGTATCTTACGATTAGGAACAGCGTATGGCTTAAGTCCAAGAATGCGTTATGACTTGGTTGTGAATGTTTTTGCTGCGAGAGCTGCTAAGTTTAATAAAATTACTGTTTTTGGGGGTCAACAAGAACGCCCTTTCGTTCATATCCGAGATATATCAAGAGCCATTATCCATGCTATTAAAAATAATCTAAATGGGATTTACAATGTAAGAGGAGATAATTTAAGTTTACTTAATTTAAGTCAAATTGTTAAAGAAATTACCAATTGCAAAGTGGATATTGATACTAATATTATTGATAAGCGAAGCTATATGGTTGACAATTCAAAATTAGTTAATACAGGTTTTGAATATAAATATCATGTTGCCGATGCTGTTATAGAAATTATGAAATCTCCATCTGCAATGGAAATGCATAAGGGTATTTATTCTAATTTAAAATTAGCTGAAAGAATCAAAATAGCTGAAACAATTGGTAAAAAAAGTTTAAGTTTAATACCTGGTGGAATAGCGATTGATGATCGAGGTTCATTAAGTTTTGCAAATGAATTTAATTTTTATGGCGTAAAAAGATTTTATCAAGTTCAGAACTTCTCAACATCTACAATTAGAGCATTCCATGGTCATTTAAATGAAGCGAAATATGTATATGTTGCTAAAGGGTCTGCTATTGTTGCTGCTGTTGAATTAGATGATCATGAATCTCCTTCAAAAAAACAACAGGTTAATAGATTTATCCTTTCCGATAAGAATCCACAAGTACTTTTCATTCCTCCTAAATATGCAAATGGTTTTCGCCCCTTAGAAGAAGATACACGGATATTATTTTTTTCAACCAGTTCCTTGGAGGAAAGTAAAGGAGATGATTATCGGTATCCAGTTGATTATTGGGGAAAAGAGATTTGGGAAGTTGAAGATCGTTAAAATTAATAAATAGGGTGATTTTAATCGTAAATGTATTAGTTCTTGGAACTAGTGGAATGTTAGGTTCAATGGTATTTGATTACTTATCAAAAAACTCTAAATTAAATATTTATGGCACTGTTAGAAGTGAACAATTCCTAAAGGAAAATGTGTTAATTTTTGATGCTAACGATATTACTAAATTAGAGAAAGAAGAATTTGTCAGTTTGGATATCGATTATATTATAAACTGCATCGGAATTACGAAACCCTTCTGTAAAGATGATGATCCTAAAGGTGTAGAACGTGCAATTGCTATTAATTCAAAGTTTCCTTGGGAATTATCAAAATATACAAAAGAACATAATATAAAAGTAATTCAGATCGGCACTGATTGTGTTTTTTCAGGTAAAAATGGTTTATATAATGAAGATGACCCTCATGATCCTTTCGATGTCTATGGAAAATCAAAAAGTTTAGGAGAAGTTTTTGATGGATCAGCATTAATAATCCGATGTTCTATAATTGGACCAGAAATTAAAAAACAGAATTCCTTTTTATTAGAATGGTTTTTAAGTCAACCAAATGGGGGTACTATCGGTGGATTTGAACATCATATCTGGAATGGCATTACAACTCTTCAATTTGCTCAACTTTGTGAAAAAATAATTGTTTCTAATATATATGATGATCTTATAAAGGTTTCTTATATACATCACTATACTCCGAATGTTATAGTAAATAAGTATGAGCTTATGAATATATTTAATGAAGTATTCAAAAAGAATTTAACCATAAATCGCGTTAATGTTCCAAATCAAGGTATTGATCGCAGTCTAGCAACGAAGTATGGAAATTTATGTAATTTAGATAAAAAGATGGATCTAAAGACTGTGGTTATGGAATTGAGAAATTATATGAAAGAATTTTATTCCTAATTAGTTATCTATCTGAATTTCTATAGAAATTTAATGAATTTCCGATTAGAATATTACATATTTTTTCTGCGATTCTCTCTCCATAGTGAGTAACTGATTTAACTTTTCTGGATAGTGAGAGTTCGGCAGCATCAAGCATTTGTTCTACGTTTAAACCCGTTAATGTATTAATACCAAGTTCAATTAAATCAATTCTTTCTGTACTTTCTCTTATTGTTAAGCATGGAGTTCCCAAAATTGCACACTCTTCGACAACTGTTCCACTATCAGTTATAACTAATTGTGCTTCTTTTTCCATTCCTAAAAATTCTAGAAATCCCTGTGGAGCAATTGGATTTATTCCTTGAGTAAAATCTAAACCAAACTTTTCCATCATTATTTTTGTTTTTGGCATTAAGATGAACTTAATTTCAATTTTTTTTCTTTCATATAACTTCTCTAAAAAATTCAATATAATTGTAAGATTTTCTTTAATTTCTGTATTTTCAGCTCTATGACAAGTTACTAAAAAAAATGGGGTTTCTTGTTTGAAGGAAGGATTTGTAGCTTGAACAACTTCAACAATAGGATTGCCTACCACCCAGATTCTCCGTGGATTTAGCCCCTCTCTAATTAAATTATCCTTATGTTCTGGTAAGTAACAAATGTTTAAATCAGAAAGATGATCGATTACTACGCGGTTTTTTTCTTCAGGCATAATCCAATTTTTACTTCGCATGCCTGCTTCGATATGAACTAAAGGAATATTTAATTTAGAGGTAGCTAGAGCAAATCCTAAACTACTATTATTATCTCCTAAAACAATTACAAAGGTAGGGTTTTCTTTTAATAAAACTTTTTCAAATTCAATCATCAATTTAGCTACTTGAGTGGCATGTGTTCCACTCTTAATATTTAAGTTATATTCAGGAATACGAACTCCTAATTGCTCATAAAAAATTTTATTGAGATTATAATCATAATGTTGTCCACTATCGACAATAATATTTTCGAAATAAGTATCTAATTTCTTAATAATTTGGGAAAGTCGGATAATATCTGGTCGGATTCCAATACAGGTTATTATTCTTTTCATAGTTTTCTAATAGAAAGAAATTTTCAAAAACTTTATGATTTAACTATTAGAGAAGAAAAATTATTTTTCCTTAAAAAAGTTCAAGTTAAATAACTACTCTTCTATTCCTAAGCAAAATCACGAAGATTCTTTTTATATAATAAATTAATAGGCATGAAAATATATTCAATGCTATTTTTGGAAGAATTATTTTGGAAGAGCCAAATTCACGTTGATACACTTTAATGGGACATTCTTTTATTCGATAGCCATGTAATATAACTTTTAATATTTGTTCAGTACAAAAAGCATAATCTATAAAGAGGCTTTTTTTAAATATCTCAATAATTTCTCTCCTATACGCTCTAAATCCATTTTGATTGTTTTTAATTTTTATCCCAAAAAACATTAGAATCAACTTCTCAGTTAAAACCTCACCGAATCTAGTAGAGAGTGGTAATTTATAATAGTAATTTCCTAAATACCTTGAACCAATAGTGTAATCAACCTCTCCATCTAAAATTGGTTTAATTAAAGAAAAGATATCATCGGGATCGTGTTGGCCATCAGTATCCATAGTTACGATAATCTCACCTTTAGCAAATCGAATACCGGAAAGTATTGCACCTCCATATCCAACATTTCTTTGATGAGAGATTACTTTTATATTCTTTGACTTTCTAATTTTGTTTATCCTTTTCAAACTGTTATCCGTAGAGTGATCATCAACAACAATTATTTCAATTGAATCATGTACTGGAAGAGCTTCTAAAATTGGATTAATAGTTTTTTCTTCATTATATAAAGGTAATATAATGGAAATCAGAATTTTATTATTTTCAATTAATCGATTAATATATCTATAAAAATCAATAAAATTGGCTCTTGGGGCGAAAGCTTCTTTTAATTGAGGAGAGGGAAGATTTAAAGATTTTTTTTTTTTCAAGAAGAAATCCCCAATATAAAAGATTTAAGTTTTAACTTCTCTCAAATAAAGATTTGTTAATTTAGTATAGGTATAATTTAAGATAAATAAATTTATTTAATTGTCGAAAGTACGTTGAACTGACGAAAGGGTTAAAGTAATAATATTAATAACTAAAATACAAGAGAAGGACGCTCAATAAAGAAAACGGAGTTGATTTTTTGAAGTTCTTTTTGATATCTTAAACTTCTGTATATCGAACTCTTTTTTAACAATTTTTCATAAACAGCAAGATCTCCTTTCGTGGTTTTTCTAAATATTGTAATTCTGAGTCTTTTGAGTAAGTATTGGAGAACACATAAGAAAAGGTGATAAGCTAATTTACTTAAAATAATATTAGAAGAACCAAATTCCCGATCATATACTTTAATTGGACATTCTTTAATTTTGTATCCTTCTAAAGAGGCTTTAAGTATTTGTTCAGTACAAAAGGCATAACC
Source organism: Promethearchaeota archaeon (assembly GCA_048941015.1). GTDB lineage: Archaea > Asgardarchaeota > Lokiarchaeia > Sigyniarchaeales > SOKP01 > SOKP01. The sequence continues at coordinate 31,798 of JBHLNZ010000033.1, forward strand.
TTGGAATTTAATATTATCAAATATTGGTAAGAGTTTTCGATTGAAAGCACGAAAACCATTTTGATTATTCATTATACGTTTCCCAAAGAAAATTTGAATCGTTTTTTCAATGAGAATTTCACCTAATCTTGTAGACACAGGTAACTGATAAAAGTAGGTACCTAGATACCTTGATCCGATTGTATAATCAGCTTCCCCATCAATAATTGGTTTTACTAAAGAAATGATATCATCAGGGCTATGTTGGCCATCTGAATCCATTGTAACCATAATATTACCATTTGAATGTTTGATTCCTGTAAGTACAGCGGCACCATATCCTTTATTTTTTTTGTGACTTATAACTTTAATATCTCCATTAAGTTTAGCTTTCTCAATTTGTAATAAGCTATCATCCGTTGAGTGATCATCAACAACAATTACTTCTATGGACTTATGATGAGGGAGTTTTTCTAAAACTGTTCTAATGGTATTTTCTTCATTATACATAGGCAAGATTATTGAGATAATAATTTCTTCTTCCTGTAATTTAGGATTCTTAAGAAGATCATATAATTCTTGGAAACGTTCATCATTTGAATTAATGTGGATTTCTTGATTATTTAATTCTCCTTTAAATTTTCTGCTTGAAGTTAAAAGATTCAAGGATTAGGCTCCGTTCAATAAACCATGAATTATTATATTCCGATTTTTAATATCTATTGCTACAGATAATATTAATATTATTGAATTTAAATTTATTTTAATTATTAAAATTATCTTTTGCTTTTAATAAATTTATTAT
>JBHLNZ010000120.1:0-3426 GCA_048941015.1 Promethearchaeota archaeon
TTCATGAGAGGAGAGATAGGAGATAAACAAAAAAAACTTTCCAAGTTGTTTGATATATTATTTGATGAAATGAGTGAAGGGACGCAAAAAAATTATGATAATATTGTCGCCCAATTTAAAGCTTTCCCTCCTATTACAAGAGTAGTTCCTGTTGAAGAAGAAATTGTGGATGTTCCTATTGATAAAGTAATGCCTCTTGAAGAAGCATCAAAAATAGTTGAAAAATATAATGATATTGCCCTTGTTCATTGTTATTGTCGACATCAAAATGATTTATTAAATGATCCTTGTAAAGTAACTAATGAACGTTTAAATTGTTTTTTATTCGGTAAAAGTGCTCAATTTGCTATAGAGCATAAATTTGGAAATCCAATTTCTAAAGAAGAAGCAAAAGAAATTATTGATCGAGCTTCAGATGAAGGTCTTGTACATAAGGCGTTTCATGTTCATTTAAAGCCAGAATTAGATGAAGAAGCAATATGTAATTGTTGTAAATGCTGCTGTGGTATATTTTCCCTATTTTGGAAAGGAATTACCCCATATCATTGTTATACAAGCTATTTAGCTAGCGTAAATGAAGATAACTGTGTAAGCTGCGGAAATTGTATAGAGAGATGTCCAATGGAAGCTATTGAATTAATAGAAACTTCAGCAATGGTTAATGAACAAAGATGTATAGGATGTGGGGTATGTGTTCATCTCTGCCCTGAAGGAGCTATAAAGCTAAATAGAACTGGTAATAGAGAGGTTTTTGTCCGTCCTCCTAGATTGAAAATAACTTAATATCAAATTGATGAAAATGGATGAAAAACTTTGGTATAAATTAGCAAGAAATATTATCAAAGCTGGAGGTCCACCTATTCCCATTAATGAAACACTTATAAAACTATTAAAAACATTAATTACTGAAAAGCAGTTAAACTTTCTGTTAATCTTTAAGAAGTCTTTAAATATTGAGCAGATTAAAAATAAAATTAATTTACATGATGATATTCTTGAAGAAAAATTGAAAGAATTAATGCATATTGGGATGATAACTGGAATTCCAAGTAGATCCACAGGTCAGATGGTTTATCGATTGTCTGCTTTCTTACCAGGATTATTAGAACATACTTTAATGCGGGGAGAAAGTGGACCAAAACAGATAAAACTTGCACAATTATGGGATCAATTGTTTGAAGATTCAAATGAACTTACTAAAAAGAATTATAACATTGTCATGGAAGCATTCAGAAATGTCCCTCCAATCGATAAAGTTGTACCTATAGATCAACCTTTAGAATCTTATGAAGAATCAATATTTTCTGAGTCAGATGTTATGAAAATTATTAATAAGTTTAATATTATTGCTGTTTCTTATTGTTATTGCAGACATCTTAAAGATTTATTAAATGATCCATGTAAAATTGATGCACCACGTCAGAATTGTCTGACGTTTGGAAGATCAGCCCGTTTTCTTATTGAAAATGAGTTTGCTAAAGAAATAACTAAATTAGAAGCTATTGAAATTTTAAAAGAGTCAGAAAAATATGGCTTAGTTCATAAAGCTTTTCATACTAAAGGCGATCCAGAATTAGAAGAACTAGCATTATGTAATTGTTGCCAATGTTGTTGTGGAAATTTTCAAGCATTCTATAAAGGGACATCTCCAACACATACTTTTACTAGCTATAGAGCGCAAGTAAATGAGAAATTATGTGTCGGGTGTGGAACTTGTACAGAAAACTGTCCTATGCAGGCAGCAAATCTCTCTGAGTCTACTGCAATTATTGATCAAGATAGATGTATTGGTTGTGGAGTTTGTGTTATTCAATGTCCTGAAAAAGCAATTGAATTGAAAAAGACAGATTTACGGAAGGTCTTTATTCCTGCTCCAAAAATCTTAAAATAAAAAGAATGTTAAAAAAAATTAATCTAACTTTAACTTTCCATTATCCATAACAATTCTGGTTTCCCCATTTGAATAGGTAATTTCCACTCTAGGTTTATTAACCAAGAAATCTTGGTGTGTAGCAGAGTTATTCGCAACTACACCGGGATAATCCATGTTATGCCCGAATGCCACGTGTATTGCATTACCCACCTTTTCAGATTCAAGAAATTCTTGAACTAATCTTGCTTTAGGGTTTAAACCAAATGCAAACTCACCTACATATTTCGCCATTTGATCTGTAGCTTGTGTGCTTTTTACTATCTCAAGCGCTTCTGAATCTTCACTATTAATTTTTACAACTTTTCCATTTTTTGTATTAATCTCAATCGGTGCTTTTATTGGGCCTATACCTCCTACTGCCAAATCACAAACTAGAGTTCCATTCATTGAAGTCTCCACAGGTCCTACAAGTACTTCACCAGTAGGTAAATTCATCCATTTCATTTTATTCCAGTCAACATAAGTGTCAGAAAACCAAGTCCTGCCATGTACACTAATACTAAAATCAGTTCCACTAGGCGTTGTGACATGGACTTTATCAACATCTTGTAATAAGCTAATAAGTTTTCTGGCATTTTCTTGCATCAGTTTGTTTTCTTCTTTTGTTAAAGATAAAGCGCCATCACTTAACATGTCCATCGTAATCCCTGGACAGTGACCTAAACGAGAGCGCCCTTTCCGAGTCTCTAAATTTATTATCTTAATTCTAAACGGAGTTTCCTCAGCTGGACCTCTCAATATATTAATAAATAAATCAGGTTGGTTTGGTGAATTGATCATCTCGAGTAAATGAGATGGGATTTCTGTTCTAAATACGTGTTCTTCGGTTTTAAGAACGACCATTCGAGTCCATAATCCTAATTCAAGTGCTCCTTCAGCAAATGCATGACCAATTTCTTTTCTTACATCATCAGTTATGATTAAAATTGATTCTCCCATCCTTGCCTCTAACACAACGTCGAGTGCATTAGCGGCTGCGATTTTTGGTTCCATTTCATTTTCATCCTTTTATTAATAATAATTAAATTATCTAATTATTATTGATTTAAATCATTTTTAAAATAAAAATCGTAGATATTCTTATTTAAAAGAACAATTAATTAATATTCAATTTTGTCAGTTTAATACTAATATCCCATAATTTCTTTGCATTCTCTTTATTATAAGATTCTATAGAAGATTTTGCTGGTCTTTTATTAATGAAATATTTTCCTGTAATTCCCTCGACTTCAGGTGAAGATGCAAGATAAATTGAAGTTTCTGCTCCTCTTTCAGGGCTTTTAAAGAAAACATTTTGAAACCATCTTGAAAATGCAGGTTGATCACGACCTAAATTAGATTTTACTACTCCTGGATGAAGTGCGTTTACAGTTACATCAAAATCCTTCAATTTTCTACTAAGTTCATAAGTAAAAAGGAGCAAAGCTAGTTTAGATTTACCATAGGTTCCAAATGAACTATATTTCTTTTCACTTTGCAAATCACCAAAATCA
>JBHLNZ010000120.1:3526-7441 GCA_048941015.1 Promethearchaeota archaeon
TCTCCTCGATTCGTTTAGGGGATAATAATTTATTCATAAAACTTACAAAACCATCATCAAAGTATACTAAATAATTCTTAAAATGTACTATTCCCATACTGTCGGTATCATTAAATCTCACTTTTACCCGAGTTACATCTTTCGTATTTAATAATTTTTTTTTCAACTTTTCATTCAAATTTATCACATATTATCTTTTTTCTATAAAAATATCTTAAATTAATGAATTTCCAATAACACTTTTATAAGGTTTTTTTCCTAACATTTTTAATAATGTGGGAACTATATCTGTCGTTTTACAGAAGGGAATCTCTTTTATAGGTATTTGATTTGACCCTCCAATTAGAAGGGGGACTACTATATTTTTTTTTAGCCCTATATCATGTTGATAAAGGCTTTCACCCTTCCTTTTCCCATGCTTTATGTTATAAACGATATTACCTTGCGTGCAAGTGATAATATCAGCTCCTCGGGGGTTTTTAAAATGACGAGGAATTAAATCAGGATAAATTGAATAATTAATATGATAAGTGTGGCTTAACCACTCTTGAGTTGAATGAAATCTCTCATCTAACAGTTTACATGCTAACTCATCATTAAAGTAATTAAAAATATCAGAATCCTTACTTTCTGAGCAATATCTTGTCTTGTAATCCCTTCCAATTCCTTTATATTCAATAAATCCGGAATCTATTTTTCCTGTTGTTTTATTTTTTCTATTTAAATGAATTAAACCTTTTTTGAGATCATTTTCGTCGTCAGCATAAAACATTAAATAATTATCCTTAATTTCAAATAATTTGTGAAGAAGATTTATTTTTTTTTTTCCAAAATGCTCAAGTTCTTTTAAATTAGGTCTAGTCCAATCCCTTTTTGGACCACTATTAATAGATTTAAAATTAAAAATACCAATTCCTCCGAGTTCAGATACATTTATATTGCCATTTTTATTTCTATAAGGATGATAATGGGTTAATCCATATTGATTAAAGAAATTTCGAAGATCTCCTAATTTATTTGCTTTATAATTTCCATGATCAGCAGAAATAGCTATTGCTGTATCATCTAAGTATCCCAATTTCTCTAATCTCTTTATTAGAACTCCCAAAAGTTTGTCAATAAGCATTAAATTCAATTTATATGCTTTCGAATCATAACCGAATAAATGCATTAATATATCAGACGTAAAAAATAAAAGAAGAGAGCAAATAGGTGGTTCATTAGTTGTAAAATACTTTTTAGGTTTCTCAAAATTATCTATTAGCTTCTTTATTAGAAAACTGTTAGCAAGAAACATAAATTTCTTCACATTACCCGAATATCTTATCAATAAATAATACAAAGCCATTTTGATTTTACTTTCTGGGAAAAAATAATGAGATCCTCGATTTATAAATTGGCCTATGCTTGATTTATTCCCTTCATTAATCATTTCAGGTAAAGTTCTACAATTTTTTCCAATATCACCATTTAGTTTATATAATTGAATATATTCATCTGAACCATAAGTTCCGTAATCTCTAAGAATCGGTGGAGAATGAGTGCGATCCATCCAACTAAATGCAGGAATACCATGACATAACTCCTTTTGATAATTTCCTGTATAAGTTCCGGTAATCATTGATACTTGAGTTGGATAAGTTACAGCTGGGAAATCTGTTATGCAATTTTTAGAATAAATTCCATTACTCATTAAAGTTTTAATATTTGGAAGCAAATTTTTATTTATATATTCAAAAAGATGTTCTGATCTCAAATCATCGATAATACAAAAAATAATTCGATTAATTTTATTCATCCAAGATCAGAATTAATGATATATGAGATTATTATTCAAATATAGTTGCGCTTTAAGAAATAAATCTACCCATTAAAATTTAACAAAAAATTCATTTTTTTTTTTCATAATTTTTATTAGGTCTTTAAACTAAGTTAATTTATGAATTCAGAAATAGAGTATAAAAGGTCATATACTTTAATTTTTGTCTTTTATTACCTATGTGAAGGGTTCCTTCAGGGAATCCCCTTTCTTGTCTGGCCCTCTTTTATTGCACATCAATTAGGTGGTTCCTACGATATTGCCAAGTGGTTAATAATTTATTCAATAGGGAACATTCCTTGGACAGTTAAAATGATAGTAGGAATATTCAATGATAGATGGGGTACTAAAAAGTATGGACGGCGATTTCCTTGGATTGCTAGTTTTGGCACCTTTGGCGGTATCTGGTGGTTTATTATGGCTTTTTACATGCCAGGTGATGAATCAATATATCTATGGATGGGAATCTATTACCTTATGACTCAATTAGGAACAGCTTTTTCAGATACCGCTTTAGATGGCTTAATATTAGATGTAACTCCAAAAGAAAAATTGGGTAGGGTACAGGGCTATACTTGGACAATGATGTTTCTCGGATATGGCGCCGGAGGTTTACTTTTAGGTTTAATATTTTTACAATTAGATGCAATGCATTTTCTCTGGATTATAACGGGAATCTTAGCTATAATTTCTAGCATTTTTCCATATTTTATTAAAGAACCAATTATAGAAAAAGATAATCTACGTGAATTCGGTAAAGATTTATTGACAATCATTACCAAAAAACGAAATTGGAAAGTTTTTACCTACACATTTGCTGGTGGGATTCAAGGAGTTATGCTTGGGACTTTCTTCAATTATTTAATTTTAATAGGATTAGGCGTTATCAATGTTCAGGAAACAATATTATCCATAACTTCAGGAACAGCTGTTAACTTATTGGGATGGAGTGATATTCTATATTTTATAAGTGGAATTGGGATTGTAATTGGTTCATTTGTTTCAGGGATTTTAGGCGATAGATCAAGAAGGAAAACGCTTACAAGAATATTTTTAACTTTTATACCATATTGCCTTATTCTAGTAATACCTTTTACATTAAGTAGTGAAGCAATCGTCGCATTAATTTTTGGTTTCACATTTTTAATTATACTTGGTGCTATTCAAAATGCCTTAATGGTTGTGAATCAAACTATTAGAGGAGATTTATCGAAAGCATATTATCCTAAGTTAAAAAGTACTTATTTTGCTTTCATTGTTTCTTTGGTAAACTTAGGTCAAAATATTGGAACACTTTTAGGAGCGTGGATATTCACCATTGCAGCATTGTTTATTTCAAACTATCATCAGATATTTTACATTATCTGTCTTATATGTGCTCTAACTTTAGGAATAGCCTATCTTATCTTTAGTACGATTAATCCAATAGATTACGAGCTTGAGAAAAATTTATAAGTTAATAATTTAATTTTCTTTTTTTTTAAAAGTTATTATAAAGTTAGATACAGACCCAATCACTTTAAAAATTAAAAATAAGCCCCCGGTGGGACTTGAACCCACGACCGGCTGATTACAAGTCAGCTGCTCTACCACTGAGCCACGGAGGCGCAAGTAGAATATTTTTTATGCTTTAGTATATAAATAAAAATTGAATTAATTTTTAATTTTGTGGTTTTAACAGCTATAAATATCAATACAAATAATTAAATGTTAATTTATCTTTTTTACAAATATAGTTCTTTAATATTTTAAAAAGGAGTTGTGTTGAAAAAGTGTTCACTAAGGAAGATGTGGAAGTATTGGCATTTCAAAGATATAAATCGGGAGAAGATTATGAAAAATCTGTTTATTATTTAGCAGAGCTTTGTGTAATAATTAACAAAAATATTAAGAATGGCTATGATATAAAACCATTAGAAACAGACAATTTAGTGCTATTAATTAGAGAGGATGTAAATGGTGAGTTGCTTGAACCAACAGAAGAAGAAGTTAAAGACGTTGCTAAAATAATCTATAATGAACATCCAGAAAAATCAAAATTACACTGGTTTATTGCCGAAAAACAACTTCTTTTGGAAGAAATAAAAAAAATAATT
>JBHLNZ010000121.1:0-7441 GCA_048941015.1 Promethearchaeota archaeon
AAAAAGACCTAATAACGATGTTGGCAAAAGTATTATTGCAAATAAGAATAATAACAAGAGTGCTCTCTTTTTACCCATTTTTTGAATGTTTCTTCTCCATATAGACAGGGTAAGTATAAACCCAATTACCAGAGTTATTGCCACAATATAATATTCTATCCCACTTAACCCTAATACCGATTCTATGAATGTTAACATTACAGTAGTGATTATTGCCCAGGCAAAACTAGCAAATCCCTGCATTAGTTGAATCAGCATGTAATTTTTGTTTTTTACAATAGTTACCAAATTTTTAAAGAGACTAGATTCCATCTTAAAATGAGGTTCTTTAGGCATCGTAAATACGGCAGAAGCGTAAAACCATATTACTAATATACCAAATAACCAAATCGGTAAAAATACAGAAACAGGAAGGACATTAGGATTGATCGCAATTCCTTCAAATGCAGGTGTTAAAACTAACAAGGTAAAAACAAGCATTATGAAATTTCCAATGTAGTTCATTATGTTTTGATATTGAGAAACTTTTGGTCGTTCTCCTACAGGAAATTGTTCTGCCATCCATGCTTGATATACGGTTGTGAATGAATAAGATACTCTAAAGACTATGTCCCAAATTAACACCCAAAAGAATAAGGCCATTTTATCATTGAGATCGGGCAATACTAAGGAAGGCATCAGAAGAAAAATGAAAGAGATCCCAAGTATAGGGGCCATTATAATTATATATGGCTTTCGTCTGCCCCACTTTGTGTACTTTGCATCACTTATCCATCCAAAAAAGAATTGCCCAGCAGCAATGGAGAGAAAGCCCATGGATTGAGCAAAGCCGACAAGGAAGGGAGGGACTCCATATCCAAGGTAGTATAGGGCAAATAAAGCAAATCCTTCTATTCCGAGGACGATAGCAGTTGAAACTCTTGGTACAGCAAAATTTAATTTTCTTCCAGTGGTAGTTTCATTTCTTTGGATTTCCTCTACTTCGTTCATATCAATTCACATTTTTATTAAAATTTGAATTAATTAAGATTTGGAGTTAAAACTATTTAATAGTTATTAAAAAAGAGATGAATAGATTAAAATTAATCTTCTTCCTCGTCCCACCCAAGATCTTTGAGGACCGATTCAAAGGTTTCAGATTCTTTATCAAGCACAAATTCGGTATCATATTCAGAGGCGGGTTCTAATATTTCTTCCTCAAAACTAGGAGGTTTTAAATCATCAAGAGATGGTAATTCACCAAAAGTAGATTGTTCTTGAACAATTTTCGGTTCTTCAACAGTGGAATCTTCTTCAATCTCCATAGGAGTGTAATCATCAAGAGGAATTGGAGGTATCTCATCATCATATACTTCATATTGCGCTTCTTTTTCAGAAATTTGGGTCCCAACTATTTCAGTTTTACCTAAATCTTTTTTATAACCTAATCCTACTGATTTTGGAATCGATACAATATTATTTTCGCTTGATGTTTCGAGTTCTTCAATCTCTGTGCCTTCTTTTTCCCAATTATCTAAAAACCCTAATAAACCATCCAAAGCGGCTTTATCTTGTTCAAGACTCGGCTTTACAAGAACTTCGCTCTCTTCTTCTTGAAATCCTCGCAATTTTTTCCTTTCTGATTCTTCCAAGGAAAGCGTCATTTCAGTGATCTCATCCCCAGATATTAAATGGTTTAATTTTTTTGCTAGATCTCGAAGATAGCCTAAGTAATAACCAATTCTATAAACATTTTTTAAGCCTCCAAACACTATGTATTCATCATTTATAGCAAGTAAGATACTATACCCCGAAGTATTGTGAAGAATGATTTCTGTGAGGGCTCCATGAAGAGTTGCTTCGCTTAATCGCAAACCTAAATCAATTAAAGCTGTACTGGAAGCAGATGTTGCATCAGCATCTAATTCAGAAGAATTTGAAGATGCGATTTTCATTCCTACTCTGGATAAAACAGCTAAATTTTCTAAATCTGTTTTATCTTCTTCGATCCTCATTATTTCCATCATTTTATCTCGAATATCTTGAGCAAGGGAAGACATTTTTGATCATCTGTAAATTAATTTAATATTTACTTGATTATAAAAATTTTAAATTATCTTAAATATAAACATAAAGACTAGATTAATATATTTTATGTTGTTTCATTTTAAAAATTTAAATAAGCTCATTTGAGTAGAAGGAGTTTTAACCAACTTTTTAAATGAATACCCTGATAATTGAGTTATTATATCTTCAATTTCCAAAAGAACGTCTTGAGGGGTAAGGTTTTCGGTATCTAGTACAAAAATTTTTTTATCTGCATTATTATGAAATAAAAATTGATTATAATAGGAGAGAATCTTTAGTAAATAATCTTTTTCAAATTCATTCCATTCTCTTCGAAATGATTCTAAAGAACCTCTTTGTATAATTCGCTTCAATATTGTTTCTGGCTTAGCAGAAAGATAAATTATAAAGTCTTCCTTCCAATCTACAGATTTATACATATCCAAAATGAGATTATAGTCTTTCTCTTTCAGATCAAGGCTTTTTGAATAAATAAGAACGCATAAGGGAGTTCTATCTAAAATAATAATTCGCCCATTATAGCGATTGTCGTAATTAATAATTTTTTGATTTCTTTTTATCATTTGCTGGAGAAAATGAATCTCACTCCTGAAACCAACTTGTTTATCGGAGGATCCGAAGGGAAAGGGTGGTTTTTTAACATACCTTTCAGGAAAGAATTTAAACTTTGGATTATCTTTAAGTTTTTCCTTCAAAAGTTCAAAAATAGTTGTCTTTCCAATTCCATGTGCTCCTGCTATTGATATGATGATATTGTCTTTACTGCCTTTATTTCTATAAATAGTCTTACCCAATTTCTTTTTCTCCAAGTTAAATAGAATTTGTCGTATGAATTAGAATAATAATGATTAATAATACCACTAGAGATATTTGATTTTTCTTATTATTAAATTTATATGTTAAAGTAAAATGAAAATGGATTAAAAATTAGAAGAAGAAAATAATTAAAACTATGATTATGTGGTAAAACACACTCGCAATAATTGTATTATATATATTATGATTTATTTCATAAATAATTCCTAATATAATAAAAATAAGAAAATCAATTATAAAGAAAAAGACACCTGTTGGAATACTGAATAATAAAAATATTCCAGAATAAATTAAAGCAACTAATATGATAGTTGATATTCTTCCAAAAAGATCTTTTTCAAAACGTTCTCTTAATGTGTTATGAAGGACGCCTCTAAATACTATTTCGGTAGAAAATGCTGAAAAGCTAAGAAGCAACATTAACAAGATAATCCATAAGAAGTTAGCATCTTTAATTACCTGACTTTCCTGAGCCATATATCCTAAAATGTCAAAAAAATCGATTCCCGCATTATACATTAGCTCAATAATAGTATTTGAAAAAAAGTTGAAAATCAATAATACAATACCAGCAAAGACTCCAATAAAAATTGAAAAGAGAAATGTCTTTAATTCATAAGAAAAACCAAGTTTTTTAAAATTGTGTTTCTTTGAATAGATATACCACAGAGGATAGACCCCAAATATTATCTCAGGAATTTGGCTTAATAATATTGTTGTTATATTAATATCTATGGAAGCAGATTCAGATTGAAAAGAAAATAACAAAATAATAAGCAAGCGGATGGTTATATATGCCATTATGCTGTTAAAGAACACACTCAAACCTTCTCTAAGGTTCCAGATATCTTTTTTTAATAGATATTTTTGTTCTGGCTCTAACTTTTTACTTGTAAAAATAAATCCCGTTTTTATTTGGGGTGTTTTTTTAGGAATAGGAGGTGTTGGTGTAGGCAATTTTTCTAACTTGGCATTACAAATAGGACATTGTTCTAATATAGGAGAGTTAATAATTGAACCGCATCCAGAGCACTTTCTTGAAATGATTTTTTCTTCTTTTGGTTTTAATATTTTGTTGGTTACTATCTTCTCGCTCTTCTCACCAGAGGGCTTGACTTTGATCACTAATTTCCCACATCTTGGACAATATGCTTTTTCTTCGTCCAATTTAGCCCCACAATAAACACAAAACTTTAGTTTTGATTCTTTATCATTCTCTTTTGACATTTTTTATTAAAATTTAAAATTATTAGATATAACTTTATTTATTAAAAGCAAATGCTCATAAATTTACTTAGTTAAATATGTAAATTAAAAATTATATAGTTTATTATTATTTTAAATTACATGTTTGAATAAAATAATAAAAATAATTGGGGAGAAGCATAAAAAGAAGAGGATTTCTATATGTTTAAAAAATTGTTCCGAAAAAGAATCAGGAAAATCAAAGAGAGATTTTATAAGCAAGATATTCTTTTGATGGATGAAACTGCAAATTTTTTTGGTCAAGAATCTCTTGGTAGTTGGAAAATCCGAGGAAATGGGGTGTTAATACTTACAAAAAATGAATTATTTTTTGAAATGTAGAAACCAAGAAAACAAATTGCGATATCTATTGATTCTATATCCCAAATTGAAAATCCACGATCGTTTTTAGGTAAATCTGTTTTTAAACCACTTTTAAAGGTAATTTTCGAAAATAAGGATGCTAAAATTGATTCTATTGCCTGGTATGTGAAAAAATTGAATGAATGGAATGAAAAATTATTTAAATTAACTTCAAAATAACAATTTTTATACTTTTTTAAAAAAATATAAAATAATGCTTAATTTTTTCCATTTCTCTTTAGATATTTCTTACTAATATCGTAAAATTCCATTAAAAGTAATCCATGATAAAGAGAAATTGAATCAAAATATCCTTCCCCTAATTCTGATTTGTTAGCATAAACTAAAGCTAGTTGAGCGTTAATTGCGGCTTTAGTTAATAATTCAAGTCCTTTATAAATCAAATTAGGACTCCATATTCCCCGATTTGGATTAGCCCACCATAAAGGACAAGAATGTAAACTTCGATCATAAAAATATCTTGCTGTTTTGTAATAATTTTCAATATCCCAGTTATTAGGTAAATCAATATTATCAGCAAGATTCATTAAGTTGTTTAAACTGTTAATAATCTTCCAATAATATTTATGAATATTGTTATTAGGATGATTCCATAACGGGTAAGGAATTTTTAAATTTAAGTCTTCTTGTGTCGTACTCCAACTAGATTCTCTTGGAATAATTTTTTTTGAGTCGATTGGAAAATATTTATCCAAGTCCGAAATAAAGACAATCTTTATATCTTCGAGTTTTGAGTACTCAATTACTTTTTCTAAAAAATTTTTTTCATAATTTTTAATATGATGACCAAAGGTTTCACCATCTAATGCAGTAATTACATAAGTTTTATTTTGAAAACCAAGTTTTTTGTTCTTATACATATTTTTTATTTCTATTATGAAATCTTTAGGTTTAATTTTGTTGAATGCAATTTTATTGCTTATTATATCATCTCTGAAGTAAAGTTGTAATCCATTTGGAGAAGTGTATATTCTATCATATGGCCATTCTTCAGTACACGCAATACCGCTCATAATAACCCATTTGTAACCTAAATCTCGAATAAATTTAGCAACTTCTGAACTTATTGACATTTCAGGTGGAAAAAATCCCTTTCGTTGCCAATTTATAAATTCTTTTCTATTAATTTCTTCATTCATCCTAATTTGATGTTCAGATTCTTTTTTTGGGATGAGTGGTAGTATTGGATGGAATTTTGCTGTTCCAACAATTTCAATTTTGTGTTCTGATACGAGCTTTTTCAATAATTCAATTGTGTCTGTTAAATCAAATTCATATAACATTTCAATAAGAATCCCATTAATATTTAAGCAGAATTTGGCATTCTCATGTTCTTCTAAAACTGAAAGTAATGGTTTATAACATTCTTTATTAATTTGTTTTAGTATCTCTATATCTTGAGTAGGAGGTTGGTATATATGTAATAATGGAGCCCAGAATGTTGTCATAATATTTCAATTAAATTTTTTCTATATATTTAGAAGGATTTAAGGATTTTATCTTTCACCATTTTATTGCATTATAATGAATTTTCAATCTCCAAAAACGCTTCTTTTCGTTTTAAACAAGCATGACATCTTCCACATGGTTTTTCAAAATCATTATAGCAGCTCCAAGTTAATTCTATGGGGACATTTAACTTCTTAGCTAATTTTAATACTTCATTTTTCTTCATTTTTGCTAATGGGAGTAAAATTTTTATATCAATTTTATCACTTTTATGTTTTGACTTATTTATGAGTCTTTCAAGCGATTTAAAGAAAGATTTCTTAGTATCAGTGAAAAATGATGTATCTTCGAAAATATGACCACCAATTATCCATTTACACCCATAGATTTCGGCAAAGTATGCTGCAATAGAATAATACATAATATTACGCTGAGGTATATAACCTTCAGGTGCATTTACTGCTGTTAGAGCAGGATAACCTTCTGAAAGCATATCTGTAGCTTGTGCAATAAATGGGGTCTCAATTTCTACTAAATTTATTTTTGTTCTTTCAATAATTTTTGCTACCGCTTTTGTTTCTTGTTTAGGTCTCCAATTGTAATTTATTGAAAGAGCTATAACTTCATATCCTTTATTAAGTGCCCAAAAAAGAGTTGTTGTTGAATCTATCCCTCCAGATAATAATACTATTGCCCTTTTATCTCTGATAAGAGATCTTGGAAATAACTTTGCAATCACTGCACCGTTCACAGCTTCTTTTAATGGCGATAATTCAAGACCAAGAATGTGAGTTAATTTGTGAGGATCAGGAGTAAGATCACATCTCATTACATCAACCATTTCTTTACAAATATCTAATTTTTCTGGAGCATCTTCATAAGAAATATTCATAATTTCAGGTCTAGGAATATTTATCCCCTTCTCTTTAATGGCTGATATAACTAACTCAACTAAATGATTCATATTAATAATTTCTGGACCAACTAACTCAAAAATTGAATTATCGTTACCTTTACCTGCCGCTACAGCTAAAAATGCATTTGTCGCATCCCTTACAAATATTGGTTGCATAGGTATTTCACCATTTCCCACAATGAGAACCCTTCCATCAAAGATCTGATTAATCAATTCAGGTATAAGTTCATCATTTGGTCCTAGTATGTAAGAGGGGCGAAAAATGGCGTACTTGATACCACTCTCCATAATAAGTTTTTCAGCTTCCATTTTAGAACGGAAATATTCATTATTAGCCCATTCTACTTTACCATATCTATCAACTCCAAGTCCAGAAGGATAGATTAACCTTTTTACCCCAGCCATCTTAGCAGCTTGAATAACTGCTTCTAATCCTTTAATATTTACTCCTTCAAATAGTTCCTTAGTTCCACAGACAACATTCGCGAGATGTAATACAGCACAACAATTATTAAATGCCTCTTTTAATCCCTGAATATCAAAATTCTTTACAATAAGGACTTT
>JBHLNZ010000034.1:0-10624 GCA_048941015.1 Promethearchaeota archaeon
ACTAGAACTGTCCATAGAGCGACTTTAGATGCTTCATTTAGTAAATAGAATGTATTTTTATATTCTTCTTCTGTCATTTCTAGGCCGGTTCTAACAAGAACAGATTCAGTTCTTAAGAATGGTTTTTTTTTAATTAAGTACAAATCTAATTTATATTTATCTTCATCAATATTGGAAGTATCATAAACCGAAATACCTAAATCAGCACAATAGTCAGCGAACACGTCAATTAATTCATGTTTTGCGATAAAATCAAATCTAGATAAATATTTTCTAATTTTACCATCTCTAAAAAGCATATCCGCTATAAATGCTAAACAATTCGGATATATTTTCTGGAGTTCGGCGATATTCTTATATTTTTCATAGAAATGAATACTTATATTGTCAAGGTAACCCAATTTAGTAGGTTCTTTATCTTCAAGGATATTTATCCTGTTTGTCGCTATAAAGCTCTCCAATTCCTTGAATCTGGCTCTTATTATTAAACAATTTAAACATAGAATCCCAAATTTTCCCTCATTTTCTTGACGAATTAATTGTAAAATTTCTTCAGGATTCTGTGAGCTCATCTTGGTTAATATAGTTTTTAGATTTTTAAAATATTTTCATTAAATTTCATATTATCAAGTCTAACTAATTTTGGAATAAAATATATGCATCTCTAAGTCTTAATAAGGCAGTGATAAAGATTAGAATCGTAAATATCCATAGGAGTAAAACCCTCCAGAAAAATAGAATGGTGATTGCTAATAAAAATAAATAGGTTTCAGAACGTTCAATTAGACCTTTTCTATATTTAATAACTTTAGATTTATTAGCACCATTACCTCTTTGAGATAAACTTCCCACTAATAAAAACATAGAAATACACAAAATAATTGATGCTAAAGAAAATAGGCCTGGATAAATTAAATTAAAAGTATCTGTAGATACGATTGCGATAATAATTGAAATTTCAACTGTTCTATCACAAAAAATATCTAATATCCCTCCAAATACCGTTGGTCCTTTTAATCGAGCAATGGGACCATCTAATGTATCAATAAAAAATGAAATTGTCATTAAAATAGCGGACACACATATTAAAAATAGACTATAGTCAACAAAAATACCACTCATGAAAATTGTAAATGCGGCAAATAAACCAAAAATTAGGCCTATAATAGTTAATTGATTAGCTGAAAATGTTTTAGCTATTAATTTTTCAACAAATTTTTCATATGATTTTTTAAATTTTAATTTAGATATCCAACTATCAATCATTTTAACGTAAAATTATGAATTAAATTTTTTTTTTGATCGAAATTTTGCCAAAACTATTAAATTTAATTTTTAATTTTTAATACAAGATTATTTAAGGCGGGTTTTATATTTTTTTCATAGAATAGCGCAGAAAAGATTCCAAATGCCAAAAAAGCAAAGTAATAAAATTGACTTAATTGCAAAATTTCTCGATAAAGAAAAAGTCATTAATTTTGATAATCTAAGTGATATTGAAGAAATTTTAAATCTATCTTCTTCCTCTTTCAAGTTCTTAACTGATGCTGATGCAGATTTATTTCTTGACTTATTTAAAATTAGTACTATAGGTCAGTTTGCCTCACTAGATCCGGAGGAAGCTTTTCAAAGTTTATATACAGATACAAAAACTCGAGATAAGATTGAACATCTTTTACAAACGGATTATGAACTTGAAGAAAAATTGAAAAAAGCTGTGACCATAAGCAAAATAATAGATAAAGTTCGTGAAGAATCTCTTTCTTTTATTTACAAGGAACAAAAGATAATTGTAGTAGGATTAAGTAATGCTGGTAAAACAACGATTTTAAAGAAATTTGGCGGGCAAATAGGAATTAAAGATCTCGCGAAGTTAAATCCTACTAAAGGTATTGAGCGGCAAGAGATTGTTACTTCCGACTTAGCATTAGCCATCTGGGATTTTGGAGGTCAAGAAGAATATAGAAATAAGTACTTGCAAAATCCAGATAAATATTTCCTGAATGTTGATTTAGTTATTTATGTCATCGATCTCCAAGATCCAGGGAGTTTTGAAGAAAGTATTAATTATTTTAACCAGATTATTGATGTCTTATATAAAGTTGAAGAAGAACCGTATATTTTAATATTTATCCATAAATTTGATCCTGATATTAAGGATGACTCCGAAGTCTTACTCAATATAGAACTTTTAAAGGATTTAATAAAAGGAGTATTCAAAGAAAGGGAGGAATTTGAATATGACATCTTCTTAAGTTCAATATACTCCGTAATTGCTAATGAGCCAAAATTCTCTAAATATCTTAAAACTACAATGCAGAAAACGGCAACTTTAACTGATCATAAGTTAGAAGGCATGGCAAGTATTTTAGAAAGTACGTTAAATGGTATAATTAGACTATCCGAAAGTGTTATGGCACAATATAATAATTTAGATCATCGAATTAGAGCTTTAGAAATGGGAGGAAACCTAGCTGAAGACCATATTAAACAACTTCCCGCTCCAGAATATTCAACTCAGTTCAAATTAACTACTGATGTTCCAGTTACTCAAAGTCAAAAATTTGAGCAGAGAATATTTCAAAGACAAAACGTTAAATCTGCTATTCTTGAAGAATTAAAAGATTTGTTTGATAAAAGTAAGAGACGACAATATCAAAGTTAATTTTTTTATACTTTTTCTTCTTTTATTTAAAATTTTATTCCTAGCTTTTTTAATTCTTCTTTTAAGTTAGTGTTATCAAGATTCCAAATTACTTTCATTCCCATTTTTTTAGCTGGTCTTAAAAATGGCTTTACATCATCAATAAAGACGCATTCTAGGGGATTCAATAAATATCTATCAATTAAAATTTCATAAATTTTTTTATTCGGTTTATTTACTTTTTCTATTCCTGATATAATTTTACCGTCGAAAAGCGAAAGGAACTTGTTTTTTACGCTAATATAATCAAATGCTTCTTTAATATAATTGGATAAAATATATAATTTTAGATTTTGTTTCTTCAATTCTTCTACAATCGCTACATTCTTTTCAATGGGAGTAAGCATTTCCATCCAATTATTAAAATAAGAAAGGATTAACTTTTCTTTTCTAGGGTATTGAGAAACTAATTTAGTTTTTGCAGTGTCTAATGTTAAAAATCCACGATCAAGATTTACCCAATACTTACTATGTATTATATTATCTAAAAACCATTTTATTTCTTGTTTGTTAGAGGTAAATTTATGTATATAGTTTTCAGGATTCCACTTAAATAACACATTCCCTAAATCGAATATAATATTATTAATCATAAAATAACAGGTGATATTAAATAAAAACGATTGATTGAAAATACTCGAATTTTCTATACAATAAATTCATTATAAATTCATTTTTAATAAAAATAATTATTAAAGAAAACCAAAAATTAGAAAAATAAGGTAAATTATAACTAATACAGAATTTAAATATAAAATCATTTTGTTAAATCAGAATGATGAGTAAAAAAAAAATTATTTAGAATCTACAGGTGAACAACATTTCAGGGGATATAATAAATAAAATAACCACTATGGCAAATTATTGCTATAGTTGTAATCGATGTGTTAATGTATGCCCCATTTCCCATATAGGTATGTTTGAACCCCAAAAATTAATTGTAGATCTATTATTTTCTCCTCTTGAAGAGGTCTTAAAAAATCATAATATATGGGATTGTTTAACTTGTGGTCTTTGCTCAAATTATTGTCCAATGACACAAGAAGGGACAGGTGTGAGATTTCCAGAATTAATATTAGAATTAAGAAAAATAGCTCTTAATAATTCCAGTCAAATAGATAAAATAATTCAATGCGAAACCCACGATGAAATCTTTCCACTAATTTCAAAAATTATGTCGGATGATAAATTACATCCCGATAAGTTAGAGTTTTTAACAAAAAATTCTTTAAAGACGACAGATTCAGGTGAACTCGCATATTTTATTGGATGTTTACCAATCATGGATACTATTTTTTATAAATCTAAAATCAATTATATAAGTACTCCTAAGACTATAATTGGACTCCTTAATGAAAATGACATAATACCCGTCGTTTTAAATGAAAAGTGTTGTGGACATGATATATTATGGGGGAGGGGGGACATAAATACATTTAAAAAGCTTGCGGAATATAATGTTAAGCTTTACAGAGAAGCAGGTGTTAAAACAATTATATTGGGATGTGCTGAAGGGTATAGGACTTGGAAATTTGATTATCCAAAAATAATAAAAGACTTTGATTTCAATGTTGTACATTTCTCTGAATTCTTCTTACAAGAAAATATCCTTGAAAATGTCAGATTTCCTCAAGAAACAAAGATTAAAGTAACCTATCATGATGCATGTAGATTAGGACGTTTAGGTGGAAAAGTATATGATGCCCCGAGAGATTTAATTAAACAAATCCCGGGAGTTGAATTGATAGAAATGAAAAATATTAGAGACGATGCTAATTGTTGTGGAGTTTCTGCTTTTATGGGTTGTAATGAATCAACTCGTACTTTAAGACAAAATCGTATTAAGGAAGCAATAGAAACAGGAGCACAATATCTAATAGTACCTTGTCCGAAATGCCTAACACATTTTGATTGTTACCTGAATGAACCTTCATTAGATGATGAACATAAAGAGTTTAAAAATAAAATTAAAGTTATAGATTTGGCAAGTTTTATAGGAGAATTACTTTTCCTAGCTTAATGATTTGATGGAAATACGTTTGAAAATAAGCCTTATTATGAATTCTAATTAAAAAAATTATTATATTAAATGGAGTGAATGATATGAGCGAAACTAATAAAATAGGAGCTGTAATGATTGTTGGAGCAGGAATTGGTGGCTGTCAAGCAGCATTAGATCTAGCAGATTCAGGTCTCAAGGTATATCTTGTTGATAAGAATCCTTCTATTGGGGGGGTTATGGCTAAACTTGATAAAACTTTCCCAACTAATGACTGTTCAATGTGTATTTTGGCTCCTAAACTCGTTGCCGTTGATAGACATCCTAATATTGAATTGATTACTTACTCGGATGTCTTAGATTTAGAAGGCAAACCAGGTAATTTTAATGCAAAAATTAGAAAAAGAACTAGATATATATATGAAGATAAGTGTACTGGCTGCGGAGAATGTATTCAACAATGCCCAGTCCGGGTACCGGATGAATTTAATGAAAATTTAGACAGTAGAAAGGCAATATATCTTCAATTCCCGCAAGCAGTGCCATTTAAAGTGCAGATAGATAAAAAAGGAATTGCCCCCTGCAGAGATGCTTGCCCGGCTCACGTTAATGCTCAAGGATATATTGCTTTAATCTCTAAAAAAAGCTATAAAGAATCCTTGGATTTAATTCGAGAACGATGTCCTCTTCCTTCTGTTATTGGCCGAATCTGTCCTCGCTTCTGTGAATCGGTATGTAATAGAGCAGAAATAGATGATGCTATCAATATTTGTGGATTAAAAAGATTTGTTGCTGATCATGTTAGGGAAAATCTTGAAGATGAACCTATCTTTTTAGAAGATAAAAAGGAAGAAAAAGTTGCTATTGTAGGATCAGGCCCAGCAGGTCTTACAGTTGCTTATCATCTAGCAAGACGTGGATACCCTGTCACCATTTTTGAAAAAGAACCTTTTGCTGGTGGAATGCTTAGATTTGGGATCCCTGATTATAGATTACCACCAGAAATTTTAGAAAGCGATATTGAACATATTAAGAAATATGGCGTTGAGATTAAAACAAATACGCCAATAGGCCCAGATTTAACATTAGATGATTTAAAAAAGCAGGGATATAAAGCTATATTTATCGCTATAGGCCTCCATGATAGTCGGAAGATGGATTTCCAATGTGAAGATATTGATGATGTAATTTATGGAGTTGATTTTCTAAGAGAATTAAATTTAGGTGGAGATGTACCTAATCTCAAAGATAAAGTTGTAGGAATCGTAGGCGGAGGAGATGTTGCCATGGATGCTGCTCGATCATCCATAAGATTAGGTGCTAAAAAAGTCATAATCATCTATAGACGATCTGAAGCAGAAATACCTGCCTCTAGAGAAGAACTAAATAGAGCGAGAGAAGAAGGGATAGAATTTAAGTTTTTAACAGTCCCCACTAAAGATGTAAGTGGTAAAAAAGCCAAACTATCTGAAATTGAATGTGTGCAAATGAAACTTGGTGAGCCTGATGAATCTGGAAGGCGTAGACCAATCGCAATTGAAGGTTCTGAGTTTAAAATGAGGATAGATACATTGATAATTTCAATCGGACAAGAGTCAGATTGCTCTCTTATAAAATCAGCTTCTCAAAAAAAAATAAAGATAAATAAATGGGGGTATATCGAAACAGATAAAACAAATTTTGCTACAAATATCCCTGGTGTATTTGCTGGAGGCGAAATAGTCACAGGCGCAGGTTCTGCTATAGAAGCAATAGCGACAGGAAATAAAGCAGCTTTCGTTATAGAAAAATTTCTAAAAGGAGAAGATATTTCCGAATTACAAGAAACAATCCCAGATTATAATGTAGAAGATGTAATTTCTATTGAGGATATTCAAGATGTTGATAAAATATCATGCCAAGAGAGAGGAGAATTTGCAATTTGTCTACCAGATGAACGTATATACAATTTTAGTGAAGTTACTAGCACTATGGATGAGGAATCTTCTATTCAAGAAGCTAACCGTTGTCTTAATTGTGGATCTTGTTGTGAGTGCTTTGAATGTGTAAGAGCGTGTCTAGCCGAGGCTGTAGATCATAACCTTACTGATGAAATAATTTCAATTAATGTTGGAGCTGTGATATTAGCTTTTGGTTCTAACGAATATATACCAAAAGAAGGTAATATTTATGGATATGGTGAATATCCTAACGTCATATCAAGTATTGAATTCGAACGGATTCTGAATGCTTCTGGTCCATTTAAAGGAGAGGTAATCCGTCCTTCAGATCAAGAGCATCCTAAAAAAGTTGCATTCTTACAGTGTGTAGGTTCTCGAGACAAAACTATAGATCATGAGTATTGTTCCTCAGTATGTTGTATGTATACCACAAAAGAAGCAGTTATTGCCAAAGAACATTTGAAATCCGTTGAACCTACTATTTTTAGTATGGATATAAGAGCATTTGGAAAAGATTTTGATAAATATATTGAGAGAGCTAAGAAGGAGTACGGTGTAAGATATATTCGCAGTAGAATATCTGGAATTAAAGAGATTCCCGAAACTAATGATTTAAAAATTAGGTATGAAACTGAAGAAGGAGAAATTGTTGAAGAAGTCTTCAATATGGTTGTGTTATCTGTAGGATTACAACCCAACCCAACGGCTTCAGAATTAGCAAAAAAGATGGATGTTGAACTTAATGAGTATGGTTTTTGTAAAACAGATAATTTTAATCCCATTGAAACTTCAAGACCTGGAATTTATGTATGCGGGACATTTAAAGAACCAAAAGATATTCCAGAAACTGTTGTAGAAGCTAGCGCTGCTGCTGGAGCTGTAAATGTTCTTTTATCTGATGCGAGAAACACATTAGTTGCAGAAGAGAAACATTATGAAGAAATTGACGTTAGTGGAGAACCTCCTAGAATTGGAGTTTTTGTCTGTCATTGTGGAATTAATATCGGAGGAGTTGTTAATGTTCCTGAAGTTGTAGAATATGCTAGTACATTACCTGATGTGGTTTATACTGAAAGAAATTTATATACTTGCTCAGCTGATACTCAAACAATTATTAAGGAAAAAATAAAAGAAAATAACATTAATAGGGTGATAGTTGCTTCATGTACTCCAAGAACTCACGAACCATTGTTCCAATCAACTATTAGGGAGGTAGGTTTAAATAAATATCTTTTTGATCTAGCAAACATCAGAGATCAATGTTCTTGGGTGCATATTCATGAACCCAAAGAGGCGACAGAAAAAGCTAAAGATCTAGTTAGAATGTCAGTAGCTAAAGCAAGAAACTTAGTTCCCTTACAAGAGCAAAAAGTGGAAGTTGTTCATAAAGGAATGGTTATTGGTGGTGGAGTTGCTGGAATGACAGCCGCTTTAAACTTAGCTGATCAGGGATTTCCTGTATACTTAGTAGAAAAAAGTAATACTTTAGGTGGTTTTGCTAATAAGATATATCAAACTTTAGAGAACAATGATGTTCAACAATTAGTTAGCAATTTAACTGAAAGAGTGAATAATCACAAATTTATTGAAGTATTTCTCAAGGCTAATATCAATTCTATAAATGGATATCTGGGTAATTTTAGAACCGAGTTAGCTTTAGATGATGAAAATGAAAAGAAAAATCTTAATCATGGAATAATTATTCTTGCAACAGGATCTGAAGAATATGTTCCTAAAGAAGACGATTTTCTATATGGTCAAGATGAGAGAATCATAACTCAATCTAGCTTTGAAGATATACTATTTACAGATGAGAACGAAATAAAGAAATTGAAATCTATTACAATGATTCAGTGTGTTGGTTCGAGGAACGAGGAAAATCCATACTGCAGTAGAATGTGTTGTGCTGAAGCTATAAAAAACGCTTTAAAAGCAAAAGAGATAAATCCGGATCTGAATATAACCATTTTATATCGAGATATTAGAACCTATGGTTTTAAAGAGAAATATTATAATTTAGCTAGAGAAAAAGGTATTCTTTTTATTAGGTTTAACGAAGAAAAGCCACCTGAACTTAGCAAAGATGATGGTCAATTGCAACTCTCACTTAACAAAACGGATATTGGAGAAATTAAAATAAATACTGATCTGGTTGTTTTAAGTGCAGGAATCGTAGCTCCTGAAGGGAATCCAGAGTTAGCTAAATTTCTGAAAGTTCCACTTAATGAAGATAATTTCTTTTTGGAAGCACATGTTAAATTACGTCCTTCGGATTTTGCAACAGAAGGTATATTTTTATGTGGAACAGCACGAGGTCCAGCAAATATCACTGAAAGTATAGCTCAAGCAAATTCTGCAGCAGCTAGAGCAATGACAATTTTATCAAAAGAGATTTTAATGACTGAAGGTGTCACTGCCAGTGTAAATGAAGAAAAATGTATTGGTTGTGGTCAATGTGCAGAAATTTGTCCATATAATGCTATTGAATTAATTGAGAGTATAAAACAAATGGGATTATATAAGAATGAAATAAAGAAAGCCCAAATAATTAAAGCTCTTTGTAAAGGTTGTGGAACTTGTTTCGCAGAGTGTCCTGTTTCTGCTATTACTATGAACCATTTTGGAAATGCACAAATAAAGCCAATGATTACCGAAGCTGTGAAATCATCTGAAGAGATCTGGGAACCCCGTATTGTCGCATTTCTTTGCAATTGGTGCTCCTATGCCGGTGCTGATTTAGCAGGTGTAAGCCGATTTCAATACCCTCCAAATCTCAGAATTATAAGAGTTATGTGTTCAGGAGGTATGTCCAAAAGCTATATTTTACAGGCATTCTTAGATGGTGCTGATGGAGTATTTATTGCAGGTTGCCATCTTGGAGATTGTCATTATATAAGCGGGAATGAAAATGCTTACCTCCGCATGGAAAATCTACAAAAATTATTGAAAATGATTGGATTAGAAGAAGAAAGAATTGAAGTTAGACAAATTTCCGCGAGTGAAGGTAAACAATTCTCAGAAGATATAACAGAGTTTACAGAAAAAATCAAAAAGTTAGGAGAATCAAAGATAAATAGGAAATTAAGTAAAGTTAAAATAGCAAAAATAGAAACTAACTAATAAATTGTTTTTAATTTACTATTTATGATAAAATTAATTTTTTAATATCTATTTATTGTATTTAATATTCGTCAGGCAAAGTTTTTAATTCTGCTAAAGTAAAAACAGGTCCGTTGACACAGACAAACTTATTACCAATATTACATCTTCCGCATTTACCGATTCCGCATTTCATTCTCATTTCTAAAGAGTTTAAAATTTGCTCATCCTTCCAACCTAAGTTAACTAACTCTGCTACGGCAGTTCTAATCATAATTGGAGGACCACATACTACTGCTATAGCGTTATCAGGTGAAGGTGCAACCTTCTTGACTATTGCTGCCACAAACCCCACTTCACGTGTCCATCCTTCTTCTTCACGATCAATTGTCAAAATAACCTTGATATCATCCCTTTTTTCCCATTTCTCAAGCACATCTCGGTATAAAACTTCTCCGATATCACGATTACCGTAAATAACAGTAATATCTTTGTAATCTTTTCTATATTTATCATCTAATAAATAAATTACGAGTGAACGTAAAGTTGAGAAAGCAAATCCACCTCCAATGACGATTATATTCTTTCCTTTCATTTCTTCAATTGGCCATCCATTTCCTAAAGGTCCTCTTACTCCAACAGTATCACCAACTTCACAATTATGAAATCCTGAAGTAACAGTACCCATCTTTTTAATGGTGAATTTTATTGTACCTTCTTCTGTTGGTGAAGATGCGATACCAATTGGACATTCACCTTTCCCTATTAGGCTAAGTTCGGCAAACTGCCCAGGAATATAATTAAAATTTTGATATTCTTCTTCATTTTTGAATTCCAATTCTAACGTTTTAATATCATTTACTTTATTCTCTGATACAATAC
>JBHLNZ010000034.1:10724-32093 GCA_048941015.1 Promethearchaeota archaeon
ATTTTGATATTCTTCTTCATTTTTGAATTCCAATTCTAACGTTTTAATATCATTTACTTTATTCTCTGATACAATACTTTTGACTTTTGTAAGCATTGGAAGATATGCATTAGGCACTTATTTTCCCCTCTTTTTTTTGTTCAATTTTAATAATTTTTTGAAGAATTGTCCTAAGATCATTATTAGCTGGGCATAATTGAACGCATCGACCGCATCCAACGCACCCTAGCATACCATAATTCTCGGGATAATAACAAAATTTATGTAATATTCTGTTTCTGGTACGTTCAATACAACTTTCTCGTGGATTATGACCGCTCGTGTGTAATGTGTATAAGCAAGATTGGCATGTATCCCAAATTCTTACTCTTCTTCCACGATTCTCATTTGGAACGTTTTCATCAATTACATCAAAACATGTGCATGTTGGGCACAAAAAAGAGCATGTTCCACATCCAATACAGATTTCACTAATTTCTTTCCATATTGGATGATCAAAGTTAGGATCCAAAATTTTATCTATGTCCTTTAAATCTAAATTTGTAACAATTGATTCTTCTGCCTGTTTTGCTAACTTTTGAGCCTTCTCTAAATCTATTTTTGTTGCATCGGCAAGCCACGAAAGTTTTTTAATTATATCCTTACCCTTATCACTTATTCCCTCAACAAGATATTCTTTTTCTAAATCTACCAAAAAAATGTCCATATCCTCCTTTTGAAATGGGCTTCCATCTACTGATGTGCAAAAACAGGTGCTCTTAGGGGTATTACAACCAATTCCTATCAAAATTGTATTATCCCTTCGATTTACGATAATATCATCTTTAAAATCGCCCTGAGAGAAAAAATTCGTTAATAAAACAAAACTGTGTGCATCACAAGGTCTTATTCCAAATATTATGTTACTCTCATTAAAACTTTTAGGTTCCTCAATCTCTATCTCTTTACCATTAATTTTGTACTCAAAAAGAATATCGGTCTCCGGAAATAAGATTTCCTTTGGTGGGACTTTTGAATTTAAATAATCTAATACTATATCTTCTGGATTCGTTATTTTACTAAAAACAATATTTCTCTTTTCTTTAATTGGTGCATAAAAATTATAATCTTTGCTCAATTCATCGTATAACTTTGCAATTTGGTCTTTTTTTAATATCTTTTGTTCCATTTTTCAAATCACTCCTTTAATCTTCCTCCATCATAAATTCTTGTTCATCTTCCATATCAAAAGCCATCATTGGGGGTAAAGTTCCTGGATTGAGACCAGATGTAAAATTAAACCTTTCCTTTGCAATTTTTTCTAATGATCTTGTTATTAAGTTTAAGTCAATTCCCATTGGACAAACACTACTGCAAGCACCACAACCCACGCATCGTCCTGCCATATGCATTGCTCGAACTAAATGAAATACAAATATATCATTATATTCTGTTGTTTTGCCAAACCATATAGGTTTGTTTTGATCTACAAAACATAGATTACAATAACACATAGGACATGCTTCTCTACATGCATAACATCGAGTACATGTTTCCAAAAGATTTTTAATATATTCCCATTTTTCTTCAGGGGTTTTTGAATCAAATTCAGTAAGATCTGAGAAATCATCTTCAATAATAGGATTTTCTAAGCATTCTCCAAGGCAGATATCAGCTACGCTTGGAGGTGATTTAACTTTACATGTTTTACATAATTCGTTCAAATATTCATCAAAAGGAAATTCTTTTTCAAAATCACTCCCTTTTACTATTATTTTATCTCCTGATACTGAGATCTCAAAGATTTCTCTTTCTCCGATTTCATCCTCTATTTTTTTTCTATTTATGATTCCATTACAAGGAATTCCTATTATTTTAATATTTTCAAGTTCAATTTGATGTTCTACGGATAGATGAATTAAAGCTCTCCCTACACATCCTTTTGAAACAATACCAACTTTTAATTTTTTTCCTTCTTCATTAAATAGAGTTGGAATTCGAGGTACCAAATAATTAGCTAAATTAATATAACATAAATTATTCCAAATTAATTTGTCTACATCCTCAACTTTATCAATTACTATTGGTGACGAATTTAAGGGGACTGTACCTGTCGTGTATCCAATAATCACGTCAACTTGTTTCTCTTCAAGTAACTTTCTAGCTAAATCTCTGATCATCTCTTCAATTTCCTTATTTTGACTTTCAATTTCCATTTAATTCACCACGAGGTTTTAAATTGGTTATTTGGTCCTAGATTTTTAATATTCTTGGTTACTTTTTTAACTAAATTTGCAAAACGATCCCCTTCAGATGCAGAAGACCACATAAATGTGACTCTCTCCGGGTGTATTCCAAAAAGTGTTAATAAATCCTTCAAAATTGCAAAGCGTCTTCGTGCAACTAAATTACCACTGATATAATGACAATCACCTGGATGACATCCTGAGACGATAACTCCGTCCCATCCTCTTAACAAACTTTTAATAATGAAAAATGGATTTACTCTACCTGAACATGGAACCCTTACAATTCTTATATTCGAGGGATATTGGATTCGACTCACACCAGCCAAATCAGCTCCGGCATAGGAGCACCAATTACAAAGAAATGCAATTATTTTTGGTTCCCACTGTTTTTTATTTTCTGATTGTTTTGATTGTAATTCTGCCTTACTCATTAGAGTTCACCCTCCATAATTATTGAAAATATTTGTTCGCCTGTAAATCCAATAATGTCAATGGCAGAACATCTACAATTACCAGAACATGCACCACATCCTTTACATAATGCTTGGTTAACAGAGGCTACGGTACCAAAGCTTCTATCTTCAATTAATTCAATAGCTCCATAGGCACAATTTTCAACACACATCCCACATCCTATACATTGGTCTGGACGTACAACTGCAAAAAATGGTTCTAATTCGACTTCACCTTTAGCCATTAATGTCGCGGCGCTTGATGCCGCTCCTTTTGCCTGAGCAACAGAATCTGGAATATCTTTTGGACCTTGTGCGACTCCAGCTATAAAAATTCCTTCAGTTAAAGTATCAACAGGTCTTAGTTTGGGATGGGCTTCCATGAAAAATCCATCTGATGCTCTTTGAACTCTAACTAATGAGGCGACTTTATTCGCATCAGCTCTGGCTTCCAATCCACAAGAAAGAATAAGTAAATCGACTTCATACTCTACTGGTTCTTGAAGTAAAGTATCTTCAGCTCTAATGATAATTTTATGATCCTCACCCTCTCTGACCTCAGCAATTCTGCCTCTAATATAACTAATCCCATAATTTCTTGCAGCGGATTCATAGAACTCTTCATATCCTCTCCCAAACGCTCTAATATCCATATAAAATACATATACATCTGCTTCAGGATGTTTCTCCTTATATTGTCGTGCTTGTTTAGTCGCATACATACAACAAACTCTTGAACAATATTGATTACCCCCTTCTCTAAAATTTCTACTTCCAACACATTGAAGGAAGGCGATACTATGGGGTTCTTTAAGATCAGATGGTCGTGCAGGTTTTCCAACTAAAGGTCCAGTAGAACTTAGTAAACGTTCCATTTGGAGACCTGTAATAACATTTGGATATCTAGCATATCCATATTGTTTTAATTCGGTTGGATCGTATAAATCCCAACCAGTCGCAATTATTATAGTTCCTACCTTAACTTTGATATATTCTGGTTCATCATCATATCTAATAGCATCAGGCTCACAAACAGTTAACCTAGCACAAATTCCACATTTAATACAATTATCCATATCAATTGTGTATTTACCAGGAACAGCTTGAGGGAAAGGAATATATATTGCCTTTCTTGTAGCTAAACCAAGATCAAATTCATTTGCACAAACAATGGGACAGTGTTCTTCACAAATTCCACAACCAGTACAAGCTTCTTGATCAACATAATGTGGTTTTTTCTTTATTGTAACTTCAAAATTTCCAACATAACCAGTTATTTCTTCAACTTCTGAATAAGTTAATAACTCAATATTTTCATTTCTTGCCACATCAACCATTCTGGGAGTTAAAATGCAAGCACTACAATCCATTGTAGGAAAGGTTTTATCTAATTGTGCCATATGCCCTCCGATAGTTGGTGTTTTTTCAACTAAGTAAACTTTATATCCTTCAGTGGCTAAATCTATAGCGGAATTCATTCCTGCGATCCCACCACCTATTATTAAACAAGCCGGTTCGATACTTACAGTTTTTACTTCAAGTGGTTTTAATTCTCTAGCCTTAGCGACTGACATTTTAATGAGATCTTTTGCCGCTTCAAATGCGCCTTCTGGATCTTTCATATGAACCCAAGTCGAATGTTCTCTAATATTTGCTTGTTCAAACAAGAACTGATTTAAACCTGCTTCTTTACAAACTAATCTGAATGTTGGTTCATGCATTCTAGGAGAACATGCTGCCACGACAACTCTATTTATTAAACCTGCTTTGATATCTTCCTTAATTATATTCTGACCTGTATCTGAACAAAAAAATTTATATTCACGCGCAACTGATACATCCGGTAAGGTTTTAGAATATTCTACTAAATCTGGAACTGAAACAACACCACCTATATTTACGCCACAATGGCAAATATAGACTCCAACTTGAGGTTTCTCATTACCGGTAACAATTATTTCTTTTCTAACCTCATTTGTTTCTTTTTTGGCTTCTGTCATATGCTATACTTCCTCAAACAATTGTTCCTTTATATAATTTAAAAAGGGTTCTACTGGAATAAATGGTGAAACTCCAGTTAACTCGTGATTTTTAATCAATCCTAAGCGATTAGGATCAATACCAAATGATAAACCAAGTAATTGAGTGATATAAATAACAGGAATATTAAATGGTTCTCCAATCATATCTTTATAGATGTTATTTGCTTCCATTTGACCTAGATCTAGTTGTAAATGACAAAATGGACAGCAATCGACAATTATATCAGCACCAGCATCTCTAATATTGGTAAGTTTTTCTCTTGAAAAATCTGCTGATACTTCTTTAACTGCTGTTCTGACTGCACCTCCTGCTCCACAACACATAAATTTATCTTGATAATCAATACTCTTTGCTCCAGTTAATTCAACAATTTCATCAAGAAAAGTTGGACATTCATATTCTCCACCCCAAGGCCTCTTATCGCTTGGTTTAACTATATGACATCCATAATGGACTGCAACTTTAAGATCTTTGAATTTATGTTTTACAAAACCCCGCAGATATTCAATTCCCATATCTTGATAAAAAACCTGAACTATATGTTTTGGTTCGATACTTCCTTTAAATTGTCTTCCTACTTTCGCAAGGTGTTCATTTACCATTTTCTTTAATTCCGGTTCATGCAGCAATTCATACCAAGCATCTCTTAATGTACCATAACAACCATTACACCCTGTAATTACATCTACTCCTAACTCTTCGGCAATGGTTAAATTTCTAGCTGCAATTACTAGCCAAGTTGGAATATGAAATGCTCTAAAAACTCCTGGAGCGGGACAACATGAAGCTCCTTCTAATTCTAAAATTTCTGCTCCTAAATGTTCGAATACTGCACGAATAGACACTTCAATCTGAGGATATCTATTAGGAGCGACACAACCAAGAAAAAAGCCATATCTAAACTTCTTTTCATCAACCATTTTTATCTTCCTACCAATTCTCCTTTCTATTTAGCTTTTCGGCTTCTTTTTTTCTTTTTCTTTCATTTTTTCTATGTTATCCATTAATTTTCTAAAACCTATTGATTTCATTAATTCTTGACATTCCTTAACTGCTTCAGGATGAGTATGAACTGTAGGAGGTAATGGTGGTAAACCGACAGATTCTCTTAAATCTCTCCACTTTTTGTTATCCTCGCCAGTAGCGGGAACTCCATGCCCAGTTTCATAAAATATTTTGTTAGCCAATACAAAATGTGAATCTAAAATATGACCTTCCTCAACAGCAATATTTCTTAATTTGATAATCATATCCGTTACTGGAATATCGCGAGGACATCTTTCATAGCAATAATAACATGTACTACAGAGCCATATATCTATATCCTGCAAAACAGATTCATCCCCAGTTAATGCTCGACGAATCGCTGATCGTGTACGATATGCAGTTCTTCTTCCTGAAGGACAACTTCCAGTACATGTCCCACAATTAATACATGCTCTAATTTTTTCTAATCCAGCATCAACAAACTTTTGAGCAATTCTGGAACTAGTAGATTTATAAACTTTTCGTTTAATATATTTTTCTACATTCTCGCTCATGGTTATTTCAAACAAGTTTAAAATTATAATCTTATGAAGTGAAAAGTACTTTACATTAAAAAATTTGTTATTGTTAGTTAATAACCGTCTTAGACGTTTAGGTTAAATATTATATTTTTTAGATTTATAAAGCTACTTTATCAATGTTTAAGGTAATTTTAAAGATTAAGATTCAAATTATTAATTTTTAAGCATGAAATCGAAGCACTAATTTAAGTTAAAACTTGCCTTCTATAAGTTCGAGATTTTAGTAAAAACATTTATAAATTCGTTTTGAATATGATATTTGGAATCCGAATTAATTTAGCGTGGAAGTTAAAATTGAGTGAAAATTCTAAAATTACTAACAAAAACATTGAAAATAAGAAAAAGAAATTCGAAGCTTTAACTTCAGATAAAATTAAACAAATTCTAGAGTTGAAAAAAGGATTTGAAACGATAGATAAACAAGAAAGGAATAAGGACAAAATAATTGAAATATTAAGGGAAGAAATTACCTTAATTGGTCACATGAATCAAAAAGTTATAGAAGAAAAAGATAGAATTATTCATGAACTTAAAGCTCTTATAAAAGATAAGAATGAGAAAATTGAACAGTTAACAAAATTATTAAAAAGAGAGACAAATCTTCCTTTTGTTTAAACAACTCATCAATAATTAGGATTTGTTTTCTGCTAGTTCTTCTAAATATTTTATTTGTTTCTCTTCTGACAAAAATGCTAATTCTTTTTTAATTTTTTCCAAGTCTTTTTCAGAAAAATCTAACTTTAAGAGCTTCTCCCTTACTTCCTTAGAGAGAACATTAAAAATTCGAGCAAAATATTTTTTAACAATTTCTACTTTCTCAAAATCATTATTATCATCTATTATAAAAACCACCGATTCTTTTTCAGAAAATTATATAGTATTATAATTTTATTTTCATCTTATTGTTTAAATAATACAATGAAGCTCATCTTCTTAAGAAATTCGGAGTCCAATTTTTAAAAGATTTCTCTATAAAAATTGAATAATTTAATTAATTTATGAAGTCTAAGAGACAAAATGTTTTTGTCGGAATGAATTCGATAAAAATTATCTTCTTTTAATAAAAGTAAGTTATAAATATCGACATAATCCTAAAATCCGTCAAAGTCATAACTAGAATAAAATTAATCATCTTAAAATGAGATTTTCCTTTTTTTCAAATTACTAAATTGAAAATCCGTTTATTTATATATAGGTTCTAAGATTACTATGTTAGCTCATTAACATTTAGTTATTGACAAAGGGTTCTGGTATTAGAGGAGACGTATGGGTCTTAATTTTGATGATTATAAGGAAATAAAGAAAGAGTTCAAGCATAAACTTAGGTGGTTTGAAGAAGAATTCGATTTAATCTTCCAAGGTAAAACACATAATTATTCTAGAGAGGATACTAAACTCGCTAATAAATTATTAGACAAACTATCGGAAACCATCAATGAATATAAGGATGAAAAACTTCTCTATCATTTAGTTTCTACCTTAAACAATATTGAAAGAAAGCATCCTGAATTCTTTCCATAAGGAATATTATTTAAAATTGACGATATAACTTATTTATATAGAATTTAATTTATTTTTTTAAAAAAAGGGTCCAAATTTTTCATAAACTCGTATTAAATTCTCACGATAAAATTTAAACTTCTCTTCTTGGGGATTTAAAATAACTGCCTTTTCAATTGTTTCTTCTGCGAGTTTCTTGTGTCCTTTATCTAAATAGGTTATAGTTAATAAGCCCCAAGCTTCTAATAAAGCATTATTTAATTCAACTGCAGCAGTGAAATATTTTAAAGACTCATCTAACCTTCCAACACGCCGCTTAGCGATACCCAGTAGAAGCCAAGCTTGATCATTAGAAGGATCTTGATCTATCAGCTTAGTAAGATATTTAATAGCTTTAGTATTTTTTCCCTTGAGCAACAATTCATTAGCAGGGATAAGTGTACTTTCCAATTCTGAAATCTCTAACTGCATAAGAATCGATAATAATCTCTCTTTATATACTAGTTATCACATTACCCTTATATATTTTTAATTTTTTCAAAAATTATTTAAGAATATTGAAAATAATTTGAAAATCTTAAATTTATTTACAACTATAGCTAATTATTAAAATATTGTTAGATAATTGCTAATTTTAGGCTTTTCCTTTTTTTCCTGTTATATTTGAGAAATTATAATTGCTAATCAGAGGCTCCTTAAGAATTAAATATTGCTTTAACAGTAGTGTCAAGTTTCACGAAAAAGTGCTTTAAACAATAAATTTTAAATATTTAAAAACAGATATCTTAACTAACTCTTATACCATAACTATAGCATAATTTTTTCTTTATATATTAGAAATATATTCCTATAAAAATAATTAGGAAAGAAGGATAAGGTTGGTCTCTGAAAGTTTAACCATACATAAAAAACCAGTTATAAGTATTGATCACTTCTTAAATCAATACGAAGATGTTATGGAATCTGGGTTAGAAACATTATTAAACTTAGATTTTAAGTTAAAGAAGAAAAGATCATCTGACAAAATTATAACTAACCTAAGAATTGCTGAGCCAGCTGATTCTGAAAAAATTGCTAATCTTTTCAAAGAAGTATACCATAGTACATATCCATTTAAAAATATGGAAGATCCTGAGGAAATATCCTTATTAATGGAAGAAAATAAAGTGAGATGGGTTTTATTTATTTCAAATAATGAAGAAATCGCGGGTTGTTTTGGTGCAAATTTAGTATTTGAAAGAAAAATTGGACTACTTTATGGTTTTATTATACGTAAAAAGTATCGCCATATTGTTGATTCATTAAAGGCATTTACTGGTTCGCTAATTTATTTTTGGAATAATTATAGAAACAAAATCCCTATTTGGATAGGTGAAGTCCGTACAAATAATCCTACTCCTCAATTTGCTACATCATTATGCGGTTTAAAACCAATAGCATTTTATCCTAACAAAGATATTTTTTTTGGAAAATACGAATCTGAATTTCTCCATATTGCATATTCTGATAATATTTTAAATCAATATCGCAAGAAAGAATCGCCAAAAATTATCTTACCTGTTATTCGAGGTTTTGCTTACGCTCAAAAAAGATATAATTTAACTTTCCCCAAACTAGTTGAAGAATTTTCCTTTACAAACTTAGTAAATTATAAATTTGAAGATGAGCGTATAAATTCAGTCGAAGTAGCTAGATTAAAGAGAAAAGTATCAATTGAAATAACGAAAGATAAATATAAAAATGAAGATATTACCCTTTCATTGGATTCTGCTTTCTTTCATTTTAGATATAATCCCCATAGTAAATCGATAGAAAAAACAAAATATAATATATCTTATCCAGAACAATTGCAAGCTTTCCTATTACATTTAAGAGAAATTATTTTTAAAAAAAGAGTTAATTACTTTCAATGTTTTGTATCTGCTTATAAACCTATTGAACAAAGGTTATTTTATAATATGAAATTTAAACCTAATGGATACATTCCTTGTTGGAAGTATAATAAAAAGAATAATTACTTTGAGGATGCTATAATTTTTAATTATAGTCGTACAGAAATTAACGAAAATATTAAATTAATTCCAGAAACTAGAGAATTATTAGAGGTATTGGGTTACTATGGTGAAGTTAAAAGTAATGGGTTTTTAGAACAATTTCTTTCATATCAATAACCTATTTTATTAATCAATAAAGAATTTTAATTATTTTTTTAAAAAATTAATTCATAAAAGAGGAGTTGTTTAAGTTTAAAAAAAGAGAAAATTGGACTGAAAGTTATATTTCACAAATTCAAAGGAATATAGGCCTTTTTAATCGTGAAGAACAAGAAAAAATACGTACTACTAAAATTGCCATCTTAGGTTTAGGAGGAATAGGGGGATCTACAGCAGAACAACTCATAAGAACTGGTTGTGAACAATTCATATTATGCGATAATGAGAAGTTTGAAGTTTCTAATCTGAACAGGCAACTCTGCACTATAGAAGATCTTAATAAATATAAAGTAGATGTAATTGAAAATCGCTTAAAAAAAGTTAATCCCCAAGCTAATATTCAATCGTTTTATAATATTGATGAAAAAAA
This sequence comes from Promethearchaeota archaeon, assembly GCA_048941015.1. Lineage (GTDB taxonomy): Archaea > Asgardarchaeota > Lokiarchaeia > Sigyniarchaeales > SOKP01 > SOKP01. Next base: position 21,099 of record JBHLNZ010000034.1, read on the forward strand.
TATTTCTGATATTTTAAATGGAGTAAAAATAGTTGCTTTATGTTTAGATGGTCCTATTGCGTCAATATTAATTGCAAGAGAAAGTTTAAAAAGAGATATACCAATTATTGAATCTTATGCCATACCTTATGTATGGACTTGGTGGTTCACCTCTGATAGTATAGATTATGAGACATGTTATCATCTTTCAACTCATAAATTATCAATATCTGAAATAGAAAAGTCATCCAATTTCAAAAACAAGTTTAAAGAAGGGATGCTATCTATTCTATTGAAATTTCCAAATATAAGTAAAACCTATTCTAGAGAACCAAATATATTAGATGCTGTTATAAGAGGACAACACCCTTTGGTCTCAATAGCTCCAATTGTTCGACTTACAGCCTCTTTTCTTAGCTTTGATTTATTATATTCTGGCATCTTAAAGATTAAGAAAATGAATTTAGCTCCCAGCATTATAGGTTATGATTATTTAAGAATGAAAGAAATAAAAGTAGAACTTTTCTGAATTATTCTAGAAAGAAGTAGATAAAAATAAGAAAAAGAAAGTACAAATAAAAAATATTATGAATATTAGAACTATTAGCAATTTAAGTTTAATTTTAAAATATCTTCAATTAGGAACTACGATTCCGATAACTCCGGAGTTCCATAAATATATTATTTCTGATCTACAATTTTATAATGCAAAATCACTAATTATACTTGACAATAATAAAAATCCAATTGGTCACGTTTTAGTATTTAATGATGAATCAAATATTCTCTATTTTGGGTATTTTGGAGTTCATAATCATAATGTAAAAGGAATTGAATTTTTATTAGAAGAGATAAAAAATTTTGCTATAAATAATGGATTTAAAAAAATAAAAGGGCCAATCAATATTCCCACTGTTTTATATGGGTGGGGTTTTATGGAAGAAGGTAGTTCTACGTCCCTATTCGTAGGGAAACCGGTAAATCCTCCAATTTATAACAAAATTCTATTGAAGAAAGGCTATTTGATCTCCACGAAATTTCATTCTTATGAAGGTTATTTTACACAAATTACAGAAGACATGTTAGAAAAGTATGATTACAGTGAATATGAAATATATATCCCAGAAACTTGGGGTGAAATTGTTAAATTAAAAAATGATTATTTGAGTCTAAATGCTCGTAATTTAATGCCAGAGGATACAGTTACTCCAAGCGTTGCAAAACGTTTTGAAAATTACCTTCAATTTATTAAAGACTTTGGAGAGCCTTCTATGTTCGTATTTTTGCGCTATAAGAAGAATAATAAGTTAATAGGTTGCTTTACTTCACTTCCTAATCCTTTTAGAAAAGATAATCAAGGTAAATATGATTCCTTCGTAGCTTTTACACTAGTTTTAGATAAAAAATATAGAGATAAAGGTTTGGGATTATTACTTACAAAACATACTTTAGATGCTGCTGTTAAACGCCATAACTTATACGTCCTTACTCCTATTGAAGAAAGCAAAGTAAAGACTATATATTTCTCAGTAGAAAAAGGAAAAATCTCCCTTTCGCGAATGCATTCAATTTTTGAACTTGATTTATTAGATTAAAGATATAATTTTTTAAGGTAATGAATTATTACTCGATAAAAATATCAATGGTATATTGTCAATCATACTAATGTTTTAAATATGTAAAGTCTTATACCTAATAGTAAGCAATTCAAAAATATATTTAAACAAATTTTATGTCCCTACTAATTTTATTTCAAATCGTTGAAGATTGGCCTCGAATTCTCCCCATATTTGTTACCCAGCCCTTTATCTCAGTGATGTTTATAATTCTCGCGTATAAAGTTTTGAAAAGAAAAGTAGATAGGATTTCTCTTAGTTTAGGTGCTTTTTATATTATTTTAGGAATAGGGTTTGTATTAAATATAGTTTATTTAGTTTTTACCTTAATATCGAACGAACCATTATTATTGTATATCCTTTATTATTTAACTATTTACCCAATTATGTTCTCAACCGTATTTATCGTATTATTTATTAATATTCTTTTAAGATATGAAGCGGAGCTCCCATTGAAACCGTATATACTTTATGTTTTAGTATACGGCGTGTGTTCTGCATTAATTATAATATTTCCAGGGGGAATTACGTTAAATCCAGAAAATTCTTGGGCTCCAGAATATAATTGGGAATTTCTTATATTTATTTATCTCTTCTTTACAATATCAATTACAGTTCCGATAATTTTTTACTCAAATCGGTTATACAAACATTTTCAAGCAAGAAATTTGAAAGGTAGATTAAGATTAATTATTATTGCTGTTATTGAATTATTAATTTTGTTTTATGGCGTAGTCTTATTTAATACTTGGCCCCAATATTTACAATATTTAAACGAAATATTGGTACCAATCTTTAAAACCATTTGGGGGCTTTTTTCTGCTATCCTTGTTATTTCTTCAGCATTATTGTTATATTATAGTTTAGGAAGAAATTTGTAAATCTAATTCTAATTCTTTATTCTAAAATTTTTAGGATTCAAGAAAGATGATTATTTATTTAAGGAAAGAAAAAGAGAGAATAATTATAAATTATAAATACAAATTGAAATATAAAGTGTATTAAATTTGGTTTTAAATAATTGATTTAAACCTTCATATGTTGTATAATTATGGGATCTCAAAATAAAATTCTTTTTGTACAAATTTATGCTTGTGAAGGAATAGGCTCTGAATTTCTTTATCGACGCCCTTCTGATTATAAACAAATGCTTAATAAGACTTATCCTGACATAAGAAAATGGTTGAATGATGAAACTTTTAATCAACTCAAAGATTGGCCAGATGGTGTAAATATTAGATTTGAAGTTGATGATGTTAATCTTCAAGGAAGATTTCTAGCAGCAAATATTGATACACCTTCCCATGTTATTGACAAACCTGTTAATCCAGAATCCTTAATTTCCGAACTAGGAAGAGATAATTACACTCATGTTGGATTTTCCGTCATTTCGAATGACTATTCAAATTTTATAAAATGTTCTCAAGCTGTAAAAAAATATGATAGTTCTATTAAAACTATTGCTGGAGGTCCTGGGGCTATGTTTGAACAAACAAAAAATTATGTCGACTATATATGCATGGGAGAACGGGGGGAATTTTTTCTTCGTAAACTATTTCATGAAGATTTAAATAATCCGATTAAATTTATTATCATCCCAAATAAAATATATTGGAGGTATAATAATCGAGAGTTACCTACTGAACTTTATAGAGTAATTACTAAGCTTGGATGTCCATTATCGTGTGATTTTTGCACTACTCCTGTTTTATATAATAGAAAATATACTGGTGAATTATTCAGTCCCCAGTATGTTCATGATATTTTGGTAGATTTTCGTGATCAATTAAAAAAAGAGAAAATGACTATTTATTTCGAAGAACCAACGTCACTTTATTCTTTAGATTGGTGGTATGAATTCATCAATCTTTTTAGAGAAGATTATGGCGACTTTGCTTTATATTTATACAGTATAACATCAATTTTAAATAAATTAAATCTAGATAAAATATCCAACTCTGCTGCTCGAATTAATTTGGTAAATTTTGGAATTGAAAACTTTAATAAAAGTTATCCGAAGAATTTAAATGTTGATTTAAAAGTTTTGATAAAAAAATTATCTGACTACGGAATTTGGACAAATCCTAATTATATAATAGGGTATGACTTTGATTCCAAAGAAAGTGTATGGAATGATATAAAGAAGTTGATAGATTTAGACGCGGATGTAAACACTATTCTCCATTTGCATCCACATCCCAGAACAGAAATTTGGAAAAAGTTAGAAAAAGAAAAAAGATTATTAGATGTTCCTCCTGAATTTCATTTTATTCATGGATTTCAATCATTTAAACATCCTAGCTTTAAACCAGGATTCGAGGATATGCTTCCCTTATTATGCAATATTTATAATTACATTGAAAAAGAAATTGGAGACAAATTAATAAATATTATTAGAACTATGAAAAATTTATTAAACCATACAAATCATGCGAGTATTATTAAACGTGAGATTCTATTATATAAATCGTTTGGAAAAATATTATACCCACAATGGAAGCAATTTTTTAATCCAAGTGAAGCCCAAGACGCTAATTTTCAAAAGAAATTAAAATAATATCATTTTATTTCAACATCTAAGAAAATATAAATTTTATATTAGAGGTAAAGAAAAATAAAAAGTACTTCCTTTATTCCTTCCCTTTGATTCAGCCCAAATTTTTCCATCATGAAGTTCAATAATCTCTTTTGATATGTACAAACCTAAACCCGTACCTTCGATTCCAATATCCCATCCTTGGCCATATCGTTCAATTTTTCCGAATTGAGTAAAAAGTTGCTTTTTCTCTTCATTGGTAAGCCCGATGCCGGTATCATTTACAGAAATTATGTATGAATCATTTTTAATTTGAGATTCAATAGTTATTACTCCTCCTTTAGGAGTATATTTAATTGCATTAATCAATAAATTTGAAATTACTTCTTCTATTTTTTCCTTATCAAAAAGGGTAATTAGATCTTTTTCAACTTTATTGAGTATTGTTTGATTATGTAATTTTGCCTTTCCTTCCAAAGATTTAATTGAATCTCGTATAATAGAATATAGATCTTCTTCCTTTTTGTTTAATTTCATTAAGCCTTGTTCTACTTTTGAGCCTTCTACAATTTTATTGATATAATCTTCGAGTCGTTTACTCCCATCCATTATTTCATTGAGAATGGATTTAATTTCTTCATCTAATTTATTCGCATGGAGTTTTAACAATAATTCAGTAAAGCCTTTAATAGATATTAGAGGTGTTTTTAATTCATGAGATGTTCTTGAAAATAGGTCAGTTTTTAATCGATTTATTTCGCTTAATTCTTGTGCTTGTTGTTCAAGGTGTTGCTGTACTTGCCATCGTCTCTGTTCAATTTCTATGGCATCGCATATTAAAAATAGCACTAATTTATCTTGATTTGTAATTAAAGGATTTTCAGGATATAAAACACACATCATATCATTGAGTTCATTTTGTGACATGACAAGCTTTCCATAGAGCGCTTTGATATTATTTTCTTTTATGAATTTATCATGTTTAGACCTTTCAATTGTATTAATATCATAAAAAATCTGAGGAAAATCGTGATTTTCCTTGAATAATTCACTTATATAGAAATTATTCATGAATTCCGAAATAGGAAGTGTTATAACTTCACCTTCGCTTGTCATTAATCTGAATTGCTCCTTCCCATCGAGCTCTAATTTATTTGCATATATTGCAATTTTTCCGTTTAAAAGTTTTAAGCTAGTTTTTAGGAGTAGTTCAATGTTTTTTCGAGTGTCTGTTGAGAAGTTAAGGAAGTTGATATTTAACTCATAAATTAATTCCTCATACATTTTTTTCTCAGTAATGTCTTCTAACCATAATCGAAATCCGATTGGTTCGCCAACCTCGTTATATTGGTTCCAACGACGTCCATGAAGCCATTTTAATTTTTCATCTTTAGTGACAATTCTAAATTCTAGATCTTTATCTTCCGAGGATTTTAATACCTTGTTTAAATCATCTGGATGAATAATGTTTTGAATAAATTTACTTCCTAGAGATTCTGCTTCATAATAACCGGTAATTTCTAAAAGTTTATGATTGATAAAAGTTACTTCCATATTTTCGATATTTATTTCTAGTATGCCAACTGTAGAGGTATCTAATAAATTACGATATTTTTCTTCAGAATCTTTTAATCTCTCTTCAGCTTTTATACGTTCAGTAATATTGGTAATTACTCCATCATAACTTATAATGTTACCATTATTATCAAGTATAGGGACTCCATGATCCCGCAAATAAAATTCTTGTCCGGTATCTTTATGTATAACTCTATATTCGATAATGAATTCCACTTTTTTAATAGCAGCTTCATTATAAGCTTTAAGAGTATTTTCTCGATCATCTGGGTGGATAGAATCTTTCCATAATTCAGGATTATTGTACATCTCTTCGGGATTGTATCCCGTCCATTCTTCCCATTTGCTTGAAACAAATAATGTACTACTTATTTCGTCTGGTAATGAGGAGTAAATAACATCAGGTATATTTTCGATAAGTGTTTTATATTTTAATTCTGATAATTTTAACTTTTGCTCTGCTTCTTTTTTTTCAGTAATATCTTGTGCGATTGCTTGAAAAAAAGTTCTTTCGGCTAATTTTATCAAGGATAACTGGGCATTAACCCAAGCATAAGTTCCGTCTTTTTTATAAACCTGAAATTCTGTTGGTTCAATTTCTCTTCCCTTATATAAATCTCTTAACTTTTTATTTAAAATAGAGAATATTTCTGGTGGGAATAGGGGTAGGTCTTCATATGTTTTACCTATATATTCCCCTTTTTTATAACCAAATAACTTTTCAGTGGTAGAATTATAATCTATAATTTTTCCATCTATATCGAATAATAATATTGCAAATGGTGAGCTTTCGATTAAATTTCTATATTTCTTTTCTGATTCTTTTAAGTTTTCTTCTGATTTCTTTCGTTCTGTAACATCTTCAAAAGTTACAAGAATTCCTACTACGTTTTCATCAGAATCATAAAGAGGGATTCTATTTATTTGAACCCATATTTTCTTTCCATCTCTCAGAGCCCATGATTCTATAACATTAAATTCGGCTTTATCAGAATCAATTAAGTCTCTTTCCTTTTTTTGATTATAAAGTATTTGTTGATTATCATAGAGTAGATCTTTATCCTTTTTATTGATTATATTCTCAGGATATTCAGCTCCGATCAAATTAGCATAATTATTGTTGCATCCAAGATAATTTAAATCATTATCCTTCCAATAAACATATTGAGGGATATTTTCCATAACAGTTTGAAGCATTTCGTAAGAGCTTTGTAATGCTTCTTCATATTTTTTTGGATTAAAAAGTTTCCAAAATCGTATTTCAGGAATTGATTCGGTAATTTTTTTAAATCTTTCTTCCCCGATTTTCAATTCTTCTTCAATTTTTTTTCTCTTTGAAATATCTTTAAAGATTATCAGAATCTTTTTTTCATTTAATTCATTCTTGAATTTTTTTGTCTTAATTTCTGTCCATATGATTTCTCCTGTAGAATTTTTTAATCTTATTTCTTGAATTCGATCTATATGGTCAATTTCTTTTTTAAAACTTTTAATAGTCTTTTTATAATCTTCAGGATAAATAATATTTGTAATACTCTTTCCAATCAGGTCCTTATAAGCATATCCTAGCTTTTCTAAAAATGAATTTCTGTTTATTTGTTCGATTTTATAATTTGCTGTCGGTTCAACAACCGCGACTAAATCATCTATCGAGTCCATGAAAAACTTGAACTGAGCCTCAAGATTTTCGAAATCTTTTTGATCTAGAATCATAACTAAATTAACCCTTTATGAAGGAGCCGATATTATTAACCAAAATATGCATATTTTAAATATTTCTATAAGGTTAGTGATGATGTTGCTATTTATATATTAGCATATTTTAAACCATTTTTGCAATGAATTCTTTATATCTCTTATTAAAATCAAGAGCGCTTAAATATGTAAAGATTTTAGACCACCTATAACTTTTTCAATATCTTCTAAGTTATTATAATAATTAAAAGCGAATCTTAGTAGGGTATGTTTTTCTGAGCGAGGATACATTTTTAGTGTTGGATATATGTTTTTCTTTACTAAAAGTTTATAAATTTGTTCTGCTTTTGAGTGTTCTATGGTAATAATGCCTGATCTAAATTCTAATTCAAGGGGTGTTATTATCTTATAATTTAAGTTAACAATTCTCTCAATAAATTCAGAAGTGAGCCAGATTATCCTCTCTTGAATCCTCTGAATTCCTTTTTTAATATCTCCATCTCCTATCTCCGATTTGATTAAATCTAGTGATCCTTTTAATGAAAGTAAAGCTCCAAAATTAGGACATCCTCCTAAGGTATCCATATATTTTGTTTTATTTATTACATTTAAATTATCATTATCCATTGAAAATGGTTCTTCTACACTTAACCATCCTGAAAATGGAAGGCCTTTTTCTTCAATTATTTTATTATTTATATATAGGAATCCTGCTCCATAACCGCATGCGCCCCATTTAAGTGGATTTATAACAAGCATATCTATATCTTGCTTTTTAACGTCAATTTGAAAAGCACCAAAAGATTGAGTGGCGTTAATGATGTTTAAAAGATTATTATCGCTACAAAATTGTCCCAATGCGTCAAGATTTTGTTTAAATCCAGTCAGTGATAATATATGACTATGAATTATATATCTTGTATCTTTTGTAAGTTGCTTTGTGAAGTCTGATACAAGGTATTTATTTGAATTATCTATCAATTTTGTACATGGAAATCCTAACCTTTTAAAAATATGTATTGATGCAGGAAATTCTAAAGAAGGATAGAGAATTTCTCCTTTTTCTAGAACACGCGAGATGGCGTTCATGCACGAAGAAACATTAAGAAAAAATGCGATATCTTCTGGCTCTGCGTTTATATATTGTGCAATTGTTGATCTTAATTTATTAATTTCTTCGTTAAATTTTTCGAAATGGATATCACCAAAATTTAACATATCTTTAAAATAATTTATACCGTTTTGATAAGCATTTTTACTCAAAGGAGATGCTGAAGCTGCCATAAGGTATGTTAATTTTTTTAATGCAGGAAATTGGTCTTTTCGAATTTTTTTCCAATTGACTGACATAATAATTCATAATCAAAGCTTGTATAAGAATCAAATTATCAATTAATTTAATCTAAATTAACTATTAGATGATTAGAATTTATTATTTATAAACAATAAATATTTGAAATTTCTTAAGTTATTCATTTAATAAATCAAATTGAAATTTCCAAAAAAAAATAGTTGATGAATTTTTATGGAGACGAATGATTTTCTTCGTTGTTTAAGTTGTGGTAAAAGATTAGGACCCAAATCTAAGCAGTTACATAATCAATGCACAGAATGCATTTTAAAGTTAGATTTTAAAATTGATGATTTAGATAATAAAGAAATTGATAAGAATTTACAAAAAATTTTAGATTTCTTCATATCAGATGTTAATGCTGCTTTTAATAAAGATCCTGCAGCAAATACTTTAGTTGAAGTCCTCACTAGTTATCCGGGAATAAAAGCAGTTCTTTTATATAGAATCTCTCATTTTTTTTGGAAGTTGGGAATGCCTTTTATCCCAAGATATATTTCAGAAATAGCAAGAGAATTAACGGCAATTGAGATACATCCAGGTGCTGAAATTGGTAGTGATTTTTTTATAGACCACGGTTCTGGAGTGGTTATAGGAGAAACGGCTGAGATTGGTAATAATGTTACATTATATGCAGGAGTAGTATTAGGTGGAACCAGTTTAGAGAAGACAAAAAGACATCCTACCATAGGAAATAATGTTGTTATCGGAACTGGAGCAAAAATATTAGGACCAATAATTGTAGGTGACAATGTTAGAGTAGGCGCAAATTCCGTTGTAGTAGAGGATGTTCCACCGAATTGTGTAGTGGTTGGAGTACCTGGAAAAATTGTCTCTAAAAGAGGAGAAGAGATCGAGAAAGTAGATTTAAGGCATGGAGACCTACCTGATCCAATTGCTATCGCAGTTTCGAGTTTAGACAAAAGAATAAAAGAATTAGAAATGCAGATCTTTAATGGTAAAAAAGTAAAGAGCGATCAAATTGAAATATATTACGGAAAATATGGTGGAGGTATTTAATAAATTCTTTTAAATAAAAAGTAATCAAATGGTGGTATGATGGTAAATTTCTATAATAATATTATTGAAACCATAGGTAAAACTCCCCTTGTAAAACTAAATAGAATTACTGAAAATTTAAATCCTAAACCAAATCTTTATGCAAAATTAGAATATTTTAACCCTGGGGGTAGTGTAAAAGATAGAATAGGAATGGCTATGATACAAGTAGCTGAAGAGAAAGGAATTATTGATAAAGATACAACTATTGTGGAACCTACCTCTGGGAATACTGGTATTGGATTAGCACTTGTCTGTGCAGCAAAAGGTTATAAATTAATTTTAATTATGCCAGAAAGTGTTTCAATTGAAAGAACCAAGATTTTAAAAGCTTATGGCGCTGAAGTAATATTAACTCCCAAAGAAGGTGGAATGAAAGGAACAATTACTAAAGCTGAGGAAATTGCGAAAGAAAAAGGGAATGTTTATATTCCTCAACAATTTAAAAATTTATCCAATCCTGAAATACATCGTAGAACAACAGCTAAGGAAATCTTTAATGATTTAGATGGCCAAATAGATGCTTTTGTTGCAGGTGTAGGTACAGGTGGAACAATAACTGGCGTTGGAGAAATCTTAAAAGACAGAGTTGGTGCAAGATTAAAAGTATATGCTGTAGAACCGAAAGATTCTCCAGTATTATCTGGTGGTGATCCAGGGCCTCATAAAATTCAAGGAATTGGTGCTGGTTTTGTCCCAGAAGTTCTTAATACAAAAATATATGATCACGTTATTCAAGTTGAATATAATGACGCGATTAAAACTGCTAGGGATTTAGCTAAAATGGAAGGCATTTTTTCTGGAATTAGTTCAGGCGCTATAGCTTGGGCAGCTATAAACGTAGTTTCAAAAGATTTTGAAAAAGGAGAAAATATCGTATTTATAATATGCGATACAGGTGAAAGATATTTATCAACCGAATTATATAATTATTAAATTTATTAAGAAGAATTTAATAATTCTTCTTAAAATTACTTAATATCAATAGAGTTGGAATATAAACTATTATTAATTCGCTCAAAATATTCTTTTATAACCCATTTCTTTTTAGATTTAATTTTATGAGATAATACATTAAATACCTCTTTAAGTTTTAAAGAATCAAGATAACTTATCATAGGCGCAACATATGCTAACATGAATTGTTTTTCTTTATATCGTTCCTCTTCATCCGGATAAGAATC
>JBHLNZ010000035.1:0-18283 GCA_048941015.1 Promethearchaeota archaeon
AACTAGAACTCAACTTTATCATCAATTTTTACGATTCGTCCGTGAGTATTAACATTATTATCACATATTAATTCAATTGCTTTTGGATAAGCTTTTTTCTCCCATTCCATAATCCTTATTGCTAGCATTTTTTCACTATCATTATCATACACCGGAACAGATTTTTGAATTATTATAGGGCCATGATCAGTTTTAACATCTACAAAATGTATTGTACAACCAGTAATTTTTACTCCGTAATCTAAAGCATCTCTTACAGCATGTAATCCTTTAAAAGACGGTAATAAAGAGGGATGTGTATTTAATACAAGTCCTTTAAACTTATCAATAAAAGGTTCGGAGACTAAACGAGTATATCCAGCTAAAGCAATTAAATTACATTGATATTTTGATAATATTTCAATTAATTTCTGATCAAATTCTTCTCTAGTTCCTTTAAAATTATCTGATTCAACGATGTGGTAGGGAATACCTAACCGTTTTGCTCTTTCAATACAAAAAGCTCCAGCTTTATTACAAATTAGAACTACTACTACTGCCTTATCTTTTAAAATACCATTTATTGTCGATTGGACTATTGCTTCAAAATTAGTTCCTCCTCTAGAAGCAATAATTCCAATTTTCATTATTTCTCATCTCTAGGGTAGTTCTTTTTGGTTTTTTTTTTAAAATTAATTATAATAAGTTTAAAATTAATGATTATTTACCATATTCTTCTTAACTTAATTCATTAAGATAAATATAAATGATTTATATATATTTAAAAATAATGCACTTAAGGGATTATTTATAAATAATTATTCAAAAGCATTATTCACGAGACTATTCAAAATTGTTTTGATGAATCCGGTTTTGGATACGCGATATTAGAGGATTGATCGTTTTCACGAAAAAGCTCTAAATAGTTTCCAAAATGGTATTGTAAAAATTATATATTGTTGAATTTATAAAGGAGTTTTATTTTAAATAATATTAAATCCACATAGATTATTATAAAACTTATATTTAAAACTGAAAACTGCTCAAGAATAAAGTTTATGTAATTATTTCCGACGATCCAAGCATATTTAGGTTCTCTAAATTATTTCATTATTTATGCAAAAATTCAAATAAACTTCTAATTGAAGATATCGCTGATTTTACAGAGGATAAATTATTCAAACTTACTTTATTATGTTCGGACATGGTTGGGATTAATTTTATTTCGTTTAACATTAACATTTCTAATTCTTGAGTTGAGAAAACATTTACACCTCTTTGTATGAGATGAAAATATCCTGATGTCTTTTTCATGCATATTGGTTTTCCCATATATATTAAAAGAATTATAGTTCCCATTCCTTGTTGCCGATTGTGATACATAATTGCGAGATCAATCTGTTTTAAGATGCCAAAATACTGATCTGGGTTATAAAAATCGAGAAGGGGAACAAATCGATTTCCAAAAAGCTTCTCACCTTTTTCTACTATTTTTTTAATGTAATTCTTTGGTCCATAGGAAAGGGGGCAAATTATTTTAAAATTTTGTTTTTTTAAGTTAAACAAGCGGATCATTATGTCGAGATGATTATTTGTTGGATGTCCGGAATTACCTAGTAAAAATAATTTTTCTCCTTTTTTTTTAAAAATTAAATTCTTATTAAGAGAGATTTTTTCTCCATCTATCTTTTCAAAATCCACTGGATTTGGATATATAAAAGCAGAATACCATTCTGCTTTAGTTTTGAAGTATTTCTTTAATAATCTAAAATCCCCTTTAAATGGAGAAATAATATAATCAATTCTTTTTATGATTTTTTTTCTTAACTCATAGGAAAGATAATAAGAGAATCTTTTAAATATCGATTTCTTTCTGTTCTCTAATTTAATCAATAATTCTAATGTATGATTATCATATAACTTTAAAGGAAGATATGAATATAAATCAGCACCCCAAATTATCCATAATATTTTTGCTTTTCCTCTAAAACCAAACAAAATTCCAGAGACTTCTTCTTTTAAATAATGAATAAAAATATTTTCTGCTTGTTTCATTAATTTCCTTATTGTTGCATATCTAATCGTAAAAAATTTAGTCAGAAAATTGCCCTTAAAATTAAAAATTTTAACATTACGAAATTTTTCGGGATCTATATGTATCTTTTTGTTCTTTTTCTTGATTATTATGAAAAGATGTTCTTCAATATTAAAGTGAGAATGAATTAATTCAATAAATCCTTTTGAATAAAAATAAGACGAGTCCGTTATAAAATGCAGGTATTTCATATTCTTGAATTAATTTCTCTGAATATAATGATAAAATTAAGTAGTTTCCTACTTAAAAATTGTGATATTATTAATAAATTATTTCTTATATTACTTAACCTTTTTTTAAATCTTTCTGAATAACCAAAATGAAAAAGTTCAAATTATTAAGTCGTCTACAACTATTTTAAATATTTCTTTAGAATATCTTTCAAAGAGTATGATTTTATGAATGATGATGAAACATTCTTTGATGAAAATAAGGTTATCGATTATAGTAGCATAGATCGAAAAGCTGATGCAGGATTAAGATGGAATTCAATCTCGCTAGTATATTCAACGATAACTAAAATATTAATGATGATAATTCTTGCCCGATTATTCACACCAGGAGAATATGGTGTGATGGGGTTAATTTTAATCATCATTGGATTTGGTATGTTGTTTTCGGATATTGGTGTTTCTGGGGCGGTTGTACATTATCAGAAGGTGTCTCAACAGCAATTATCTACATTATACTGGTTATCTTTTATAATAGGATTTTCAATATTTTTAATTCTAATTTTAATAGCACCGTTAATATCCATGTTTTATAGTGAACCCGATTTAACACTTCTCATTAGAATTACTGCAATAATATTTCTTATCACGCCTCTGGGGCAACAGTTTGAGATTTTATTTAGGAAAGAGCTTAAATTTAGATCTCTTTCATATCTTGAGATTTTTGATGCAACTATTTTACTTTTTGTTTCCACAATATTAGCATTTTATAATTGGGGGGTTATTTCGGTCTTAATCGCCTATTTATGCAAGAGTTTTCTAAAATCTTCCATAATATTCTTTATTGGATTAAAAATCTGGAAGCCAACATTTGAAATGAAGTTTTCTGAAATTAGCAAATTTCTATCATTTGGAATGTATCAAATGGGTGAGAGATCCCTAAACTATTTTAACTCAAATATAGATAAAATTTTAATCGGGAAATTCTTGGGAACAATTTCATTAGGTTATTATAATATAGCTTATAGTCTTATCTTATACCCGATTACTTTAATTAATCCTATTTTTACCCGCGTTTCATTTCCATATTTTTCTAAGATACAAAATAATATAAAAATTTTAAAAGAAAAGTATTTCGATCTCATAAACATCGTTAGCTTCATTAACTTTCCAATATATCTTTTATTAATAGTTATTGCACCCTATTTTGTACCTTTATTATATGGCCCGCAATGGTATCCTTCGATAATCTTAGTTCAGATTCTTTCAGTTGTGGGGATATTTAGATGTATTGGTAATCCAATCGGTTCGCTTTTACTTGCTAAAGGATATGCAAGACTAGGATTTTTATGGAATGCTTTTGTAACAATGATATTTCCTTTTTTAGTATTACTCGGGATTTTTTTTGGGGGAATTAATGAAGTAGCTCTTTTTATAATTCTTTCTAACTTAATCTTTTTCTACTTTAATTACCGTTATCTAATAAGGAAAATATTAAATCCTTGTTTTAAGGAATTTCTAAAATCTTTTGGAATAAATCTAATATTTAGTGTTTTAGCATCATTAGTCAGTTTATTAGGAGGATTTTTCTTTCAAACACCAATAATATTTTATCAATTATTATATCATATTTTAATAGGTGGTATTTGTTACATATGTCTGATATTTATCTTTAAGAGACAATTTCTAATGAATTTTATTAAACGATTTTTAAAAAAAAACCATTAAATGCCTTAACTTAAGTTAGAATCTATTTTATTTTTTTTAAAATTGATTTGAGTCTTATAACTTTCCAAAATTAATATAAACTCTTAAAAGGTAAAAACCAAACTTATTTTTTATATTATTTAATCGAATCGCAATTAATTTTAATTTTATCTACTAAAGGCTTTAAATAGTTTACTAAAATTGTTTCTTTTCAAAATCTTCATTATCTTTTCAAGTAAAATGTCTTTGATTGTAATTATTGAATCAATTAGAGCAATACCCAGTTTAACATAATCTATTAATGAAATTCTTGAATAATTCTTAGACTTTTTAAAGTATATTACTGCTCGTTTAATATTTTTATTTCTAAGAAACGATCTTGTAATCTCTAGATAGTGTCTTTTATATATTTCTTTCTGTAAGTTTATTGGCAAATTCTTAATATCTTTTTCATATTTTTTTAAAAATTTTTCTTTTGTTACAATTAAATTTTCAGAATTAGTGATAACCACGTTATCATCAATATTTATTTTAACTAGATTCTGATTTACATAAGCAATTTTGTATTTTTTAAAAAACCGCATTAATAATTCCCAATCTTGATGTCGCAAGAATGTGATATCAAACCCATTAAGTTCATTTAAGATTGCTCTTCTTATTAACAAAGTAGAACCTGCAGCAATAGGGTTTTCCATTAATAAAAGTTTAATTTTTAAGTTTCCATGGCTCAAGTTTAAATAGGTGGAATTCAATTTGTTATTTCTATATTTTGAATATCCGCAGTATACTGCTCCCCAAGAATTATCAAGTTTTTCTAGTAAATTTATTTGTAATTCCAGTTTTTTTTCTAAAAATTCATCATCGTCATCTAAAAAAGCAATGTATTTTGAGGACGAATATGAAATCCCTGTATTTCGTGCTACTGCAGCGTTTAAATTTGTTTTATGTTTTAAATATATTATTTTATTATTATTCCGATACTTACTCATCAATTTTTCATTAAGTTTTCTGTACTTACTTTTCTCATCATTATCATCGACCACGATTATTTCAAGATTATCCATGGTCTGATTTAGTACAGATTTAATGGCTCTTTCTAATGTAGTATTTCTTTTGTATGTAGGGATAATTACACTAACAATAGTTTTACTCACGCTAAATCCTCCGCTATATACAAATAAACTAATAAAACTTTTTAATTTTTTGAATACAAAAGCCTAGATTATGGCAGGATTTTTTTTTTATATTATCTAAAACATTAATATAATCTTAGATAAAGATAAACATATTATCTAATTTATTTTTTAGTAATTGTTCCTCAGTACTGCTCATAGAATTCTTAGTCTGCTTGTATCTTATAAACAAAAAATTTTAAATATCAGTTTTATTTAATGTTCATAAAATTAATGCTTTTTCTATTCCGATATAACCATGTCTTTTTTTTTATTAATATCAACTTTTCTAAAATACCACCTAGCACAGTTCTTTTTAAAACTAGTATCTTTTTATATCCTAAAATAGATAAAATGGCAACTCGATGATGACCATCTAATAAATAGATCACCCCGTTTTTATTTACAACCCTCACTGGATCTATGGATGGTTCGAAACTATATTTTTTAATTGATTCAACTAAATTGAAATAATAGGAAATTCTCTGTCGAATAGCTTGTTTAATTAGATCTTCATTTTTTAGTATTGTATTCTGATTTATAAATAAATTCTTTTCCTTGAATAATTTTTCAACTGCTATATATAGAGGACCTTTAAACCATCCACCCTTTACTTTAGGAATTTTCCAAGCATTTTTATGCAAGAAAGTATTGTAGAACCAATTATAAAATAAAATATTTGCTTTTTCTGGCTGTTTAAGGTATACTTTAAAAAATTCATAAGGTGGAAAGTAACTGATATCTTTACCGCCAAAACCCAGCAAATCTGAAAATTCGATATCTTTTTGGCAATTGATTTTGTTAATTTCAACCATCTTAGGTGTAAAGGCTAAGGAAACATAGAGTTTGTTAATAAAACTCTTGATTAAATGGTTTAATTGAGTTTTCATGTTTTAACATCACATCTAAGCATAGTATATCTTGAAGATTTACCCAATACAATGATTTTAAATTTTTCTCCTAGTAAAGTTTTAATGAACTGCATATTTGGCATAAGACTCCACCTATGGCCTCTAATCTTTCTTAAATAACACTTCCCCGTGATTCTTCTTAATTTAAAATTCTTTGTAATTGTCCAAAAAATGTTTGGGAAAGGTGAGATAGCCATTTCAAGAAATAAAGTTTCTTTTGTCACTTTCTTTAACGATAAAAGTGAGGAGATTAAATCAGGTACTTCAGTGACAACTGAAAAACAAAATACAATATCAAATTGCCCTAATTCACAAATTTTTAATATATCTAATTTCTTAAAATCTATTTTTAAATCTTTTATCTCAGACAAGATTCTAGCCTGATATAGTCTATCCTCTCTAATATCAATACCTGTTACTTCTAAAGCCCCATGTTTTTTAGCTTCAAAACAATGCAATCCTGAATTACAACCTACATCTAATACTGACTTACCGCTAAGATCACCAAGATCCAATAACTTTAACCTTAAAGCAGCATCAAAATTACCAGAAGTCACTATATCATCAATAATGTGAATGGATTGATACCATTTTTGAGAAAAAGCCCATTCCTTAATTTTTTCTTTTGTCCATTTAGTTGTCATAGTTAAGATTATCCTCAATAATTTTTAAAACAAAACTTGAACTAGAGACTCATATTCTATAATAGTAATGTTTTTTAAAAAAGATAACTAAAGTAGAGGGAGCTCGCTCATCGTAACTAAAAGAAAAAAAGATCTAGATTATAATTGTAGTTTATAATATCTTCCATACTAACAAATGCTGAGTTGAAAAAACGGGTTCTAATTCTGATTGGAACAATGATTGGATTAAAAGCCATTCATTACTATAATGTGGCAAATTTTCCTTTGACGAAACAATGTACTGCACATTATATTCAGATCGCACTAGATCACGATCTCTTTCAATTGTCATATTTAAGGGGATTATTTGTCTTCTTATAAGCTCTAAAGGAGATGTTTGAAAATAATAATCAACATATTCAGGGCGATATATAAAAAATCGTTGCTTAAGGATGTCGGAAAATACGAGTGAAAAGTATGTACCTTCAATAACTTCTTTTGGATTTAATAGATAATACCATAAAGCTTTGCCAATCTGTGAACGCGCGTAAAAGGTTGGTAATAATGATATGCTAGATATTCTTTCTGCTATATATACATCAGTAACAAAGATCAATCCATCTATTTCTTCATTTTGAAAATAATATATAATTCCGATTTCTTCGTCAGTTAAATATCTATTTTCCCATGGATAGGGGCTGCTCCTGAGACCAGCCCTATTAGTCTCTATAGTTGTTATTGAAAATATTAAAATCGAAATTGTCAATATAAGAATCCAGATCCCCTTTTTCATCTTAAGAGAATCAAGAGAAATTTTTGAAAAATTTAGAGTTCTATACTTTTTTGTTATGAAAACAAACAGAAATAAGATTAAAGAAATAAATGACAATACATAGACAAACCAAAGATCAATTTTAGTAGAAACTTCGACTTTTATAAAGGAATACCCTATTGAAATAAATAAGAGAATAACAAGCAAAAGCCAACTTAATGTTTCAGAATAGGTTGAAATAAACTTTTTAATAAAAATTATTCCGTATACCGAGAAAATAATTAGAATTGGGAAAAAGATTACTATAGAATAAAAGGTATAAGGGAGCAGAAATGAAAAAGGAATAATAAAAAGGATTAAATAGTACTTTTGAAGAAATTGCCGATTGTAATTATGTTGAGCATTCTTTTTATCATAATGTTTTAATAATGTAGCTAGTTCATATAGCGTTATTATTACCCCTACTGGGAAAAAAATAGAAATTACTCCTAAATTCCATACATAAAACCAGCTAAGTGATATACCCATCCCGAACAATGTATTCTCATCAAAAAAAGGGGAAAATGTTTGGTCTTCATCGAGACTCGACAAGAAATCAAAACCAACTGTATTTAATAATTCTAATCCAATAAAAAACGCAATAATACTTAGCAGAAGAATTAAAAATGCAGTTAATTTGTACAGTAAATTTTTATATTTTCGAATAAATTTGTACTGTAAATTTTTAATTTTTCGGGTTAAAGCTGTAAATATCATAATTACTATTGGTATAAATGTAGCTACCCAAAGTTTGTGCGCTAGGGCACCAATAATGAGGAGTAAAAACATAAAAGCTATGGCTTTAAATGCTTTAATCGAATTAGTTATTATTTTTATATTTAAATTCAAAGCATATATCATGAAAATTGTAATAATAACTCTGGTACTAACGGTCATAACAACATTACTAAGCATATACTGAGAAAGGATAATAGCCGCTACAAATATAAATCGGCTCCATTCTTCTTTAAATAGTATATTTCCCAGATTGCGAGAGCTTTTATAAATGATTAAAATGAGAATAATATTGAAGGTTAATATCGCTTCAGCTATACCAAAGATGCCAAAAGAAACAAATTCTAGAAAACTCATTATAAAAGCAAGAATTAAAGGAACTCCTATAGCACGATGAGAAAAAGGATAATACCCAAAATAGGAAGCGGGATGGATTAACCATGTATTATTAGAAAATAATGCTCCGTCTCTAAGAGCATTTGCCATCCACATCACTTGAAATGCATCTACTCCAAAGATGCGTGGATATTGGGTTAATGGAAAAATGATAGCTATTAAAACAAGGCTGAAATAATAGACACGGGTTGTTTTAGATTTCATAAAATTAATGATCAACTAATCTTATACAATTAGTTATTATTATTATTTATTTTAAATTTAACCTAACCTAATATCTCAATTTTCGCAAATTTGCAATCTTGTTGTTTAATAGATAATTAAGATGGTTTATTGATTGAACAGATTGTAATATATTCTATTTTAACAACCTTTTGACAAACTAACTTCTTAGATTTATTTTTTTGTGCATTTGTGTACGATTTTTTCCTGGGCTTTTATTCTGTTCCAAGTAGAATATTTTAGTGCAGTTTCTCTACCGTTCATAGCAGTTTTAACTAATATATCTTTGTTTTCAAGGAGTTTAATTATTAATAGGATTGATTCCGAATAATTATCAAGACTAAATAAAAACCCATTTATATATTATTTAATATAATTTGAAATATCAGCAGAAATTGAACAGATTCAGATAATATTACTCCTATTATCGTTGCGGTTAAACCTTCATTTTTAGATGTCAACAAGAAAATCTTTGATTAATTGTAATACTTATTTAATTTATTGTTGGGAATTTTTCTTAAATATTTAATAACATTATAAAGATTCCTTTTTTCACCTTTTTTTTGAGAAAGGTTTTCATTGGACCATCTCCCTAATAAAAACGCAATTAAGCTTCTTAATTTATCCTGTTAATAAGGATAATTATAATAATTTTTGGTATAATTCAATTAAATTTTGTGTTATGTTTCCCCATGTATACAATTTTGAATATTCAAGAATCTTTCGTGAATCCCATTCTTCTTCTAACGCTTTCAAAATATTTTTAGCAAGTTCTTTTTCATCTTTAGGTTGTGATAAAATACCATAATAAGGAGAATTAATAACATCTGGTACTCCACCTACTTTTGTACCTATAAAAGGTTTGCCGCATCCTAATGACTCAAACATTACAGTGGGATTGCCTTCAAATAAACTTGAGGATACAAAAAAGTCACACGCTCCAAACCAATAGACTAATTCATTGTGAGGTTTTCCTCCTAAAAGTTTCACATAATCATCTAATTTATACTTTGAGATTAATTTCTTTAGATTTCCTTCTTCTGTTCCCTCACCAATAATTAGACATAAAAAATCTTTTCTATATCTGGAGAGAATATATAGCGCTTTAATTAGAATATCGTATCCTTTAACCTTCTCCAAATTACCTACAGATAATATTATTTTTTTCTGATCTAAGAGATTTAAAATCTTTTTCGCTTTTTGTTTTTCTATATAATAAAAAATTAAGGAAGAAAATCCATTAGGAAACACATGCACTTCTTTTTTAATTCCTAATTTTATTATACATTCTCGATTTTTTAAGCTAACTGTTATTAACTTATCTGCATTCCTAAAAACTTCTCTCATTCTATTCTTCCAATATTTATCACGAAATGGTAGATCATAAACATCATAACCATGCCCAGTAATCACTAAGGGTTTTTTGTATTTTTCCTTGACTTTTATTCCAGCATAACCAGCAGACCATCCAAAATGTGCATGAATAATATCAAACTTGATTTTTCTCGTTTTAAGGATTTTTAAAACAGCCTTAGCATGTTTATGACCTAAAAATTTATAAAAAAAATTTAAGGGAAGGTACCATAAAGGGACAAGAATAACTTCAACATTCTCCGGTATATTAGTATAATCAATGGAATTTCTCTTGCTGTGCTTCCTTCTAGATTTGAAGAAAGGTAAAGGAATAATATTGGACAATTCAGCAATTGGTTTATAACGAACCAATACAAAAATCTTATTAAATTCCTTTGATATTATCTCGATTGGATCTTTGATAAAACTATTATATGTATGACACAAAACTAAAAGATTTGTTTTATTCATCATTTTTAACTTTTAATTCCTATTTCTTTTTTCTAAGGATCACACAAATAACAAATTGAGTACCCCTTCCTAAATTCTATTATGTTTAAATTAAATTAAAATTTTATTAAAAGAGTTTTAAAATTAAAAAATTTCAGTAATCTACTCCTTTAATGCGTATATTGCGCATCTCGTATATTGAACTAAAATTTACTTATTTTCTTTTGTTAACTAATTTTGCTGGAATACGCTTCTATTAATTTTACTGATTCATTTTTCCAGTTTAATTTTTCCATTATTATAGACCTACTTCTTTTTGATATTTCATATTGCGTTTTTTCATTATTCGCAAGATATAATATTTTTTCACCAATTTTTTCTGGATCAAGAGGAAAGTCTATTTCAATTGCTTTTACCATCTTTATATATCGTTGTGATGATTTTAAATTAGTGAATAAAAATGGTATCCCGACTAACATGTATTCAAATATTTTATTTGAAATCATTATGTTATTATTAGCAGTATCTTCATATAAACCAACAGCAATGTCACAATTATAAGTTAATTTTAAAAGTTCGCAATATGGGACTGCTCCTGTGAAGATAAAATGATTAGATATCTTATGCTTCTTTACCATCTCTTTTATATTGTTTAAATAATTACCACCACCGACAATCCAAAACTCGAAATTATGATTTCTCTCCAATATTCTAACTGCTGACAATATAAATTCATCATATCCTCTATGTGTATAAACTCCTCCAGAATAGATTATCTTAAATAATTTTTCTTTATTCGGAGATAAAGGGTGGAACTTAAGATTTTCATAATCAAAATCTTTTTTAATAAAATCTAAATCTGGTACATTCAAAATACAAAATTGAGGTTTCTTAATTCTTCTTTTAAGAATTTTTAGTTGTAATGGACTTGCACCGATTAAAATAGTAATAAATTTGCTACAAATAAATTCTAAGAATAAAAAACATAACCAATAGAATTTATTTAGCTTGTCTTTTGCCGCTTCTGGGAATAGTTCATGTGAGTCATAAATCAATTTAACTTTTGGAAATAATATTTTGTATAGAACTGCTGGAGGAAGTCCCGTTAAATCATGAGCATGAATTACATCGGGAGGGGCGGTTTCTTTAATTAAATAACGAAAAGCCAAAAACCAAAATTTTAACAATGATTTTACTGTTTCACGTTTTTTTGGTTGAACTTCCATGATTTCACTATTTTTTATTCTTTTATCATTATTTATAACCCTATTATTGTCTTTAGGATCTTTACAATTAATTACTTCAATTTCATATCCATTTTGAGCTAAAGAAATTGCTTCTCTTTGAACCCTAGTATCTGAAATGAAATACTTGTATAATATCATTTTAATAATCATTGATTATCCACGAATATATTTTTTCTTTAGATAAATTAGTCTTCTTATTTTAATTAAAACTTTCTTTTTTGAGGTTTCAACCAATAAATTAACATATGGTCAATATTAACAAACATTATGTAATTACATTCTCAAGATGGATAACGCAAGAGAAAACTTCTTTTATTTTTCAAAAATCACAAAATGATTACAAAACAATTCAAATTTTTTGTATTTTTTTAATTTTAAATTGTATTTTTGTCCAATTTTTATAAAATCACTTTTTGATAAAATTGTTTTATGACTCTCTCTTACAGATTTTGGAAACAAACCCAATATCTCACCACAGAAATGAATAAAATTACCAAATTTAGTAGGCGTTGTTATCACAATTCTTCCGCCACTCTTTAAGTTATTGATTGATTGCCTAATTGGATTTTCATAGTTCTTTATGTGCTCAATGAATGCTGTCATAATAACTAAATCCACTTTCTCGGGTAAATTAATTTTATCTTTTTCTAAATTTTTTGAATAAAACTCTCCTAGGGGATATTTTTTAATTAATTCTTTACATTTATAATCTAAATCTACTCCAAAATATCTAGTTATCGCCTTATTATTAATTGCTCTAGCATCACCACATCCAATATCTAAAACTTTTCCTTTTAAATATGGTCTAACTTTATTTTCTCTTATATTTGTTAAATATTTGCTTAATTTGTAGCTCATATCCTTATTCCTTCCTCTTCTTCAGTGATAATTTAGGGATAAAAGATTTGATGTTTTTCCTTTTAATAAAAAACATTAATTTAATTAGGATTATTGACAATAAAGCTATTATAAAAATAATAGCCGCAATTAAAAAAACATCAGGATAGTCTGTATCATCAGTAAATATTTCATAAATAGCACCATATCCATTATCCTCTAAGATATTTCCTGTAATTACATTAAAAGTGCTTTCTTCGAGATATATACCATATCTTTGGTTATAACTAGCGGAATTTTCTATTAAATTATTATAGTGAGAAGATAAAAGTCTAAATCCATGCTGATCGTTATCGTTAGCGGTGTTATTTGAAAAAGTGTTAAGATCGGAATAGCTGAGAGTGAATCCGTTGAGATTCCGATTAGCTAGATTTTCTGTTAGAGTATTGTTATATGAAGAACTTAGGTAAAAACCGAGATAAGTATTATCAATCACCTCATTGCCTGATATGGTATTGTTATAGGATGATTCAAGAGAAAATCCATGTCTGTTTTTTATTATGATATTTGCCGTCAAAATATTAAAATAGGAACAATTTAACGTCAAACCATTGGTATTTCTAACCGCGGTATTAGCGATTAATGTATTATTAAAGGAATTCTTGAGGTAAAATCCGTATTGGTTATTGTAAGCGATATTATCTTCTAATCTTCCGTGCGTTACATTCTCAAAATAAAATCCATAGTAGTTATTTAATTTTCCATCGTTAACGGTTGTGTTTCTGATAATGAAATGAAGATCAGTATTCCTAATATGAACTCCATGCTCTATTGTAGCATTAATTTCATAATTTTCAATGATATAAGGATCGTTGAGACTTCCATCTCCACTCCATCCCTCACTAATTGCCTTAGCAGCAAACGTGTCATTACCATCAATAAATATTGATTCATTAAATGCCGATATCTTTGGTATCTCTGAATATTGATAAAAATTATCTTCAATAGGAGCCATATTAGCTCCTAAGAACCTAGGTGAAATGAGAAAAAGAAGGTATCCTCCAATTAGCATGCTTAAGATGAGAATAAATAAAATAACACTAGTGTTTTTATTACGCATTTTAATTCTTGTTATTTTTTAATTGATATTAAACTTATGGATGAAAATGATAAATTTTGAAATATATAAAAAATTCTTATTGTAATATAAATTTCATAAGTCTGAATGTTTAACCAATCTTTTGATCATCATGATCGAATATATTATGAAATTCAATTATTACTTTTATTCCCCCGGGGAATTTTTTTGAAGGAGATATTATAGCTATTGATTTATTGTTTTCACTTTTCATTATTAAAAGTCTGAAAATTTCAAATAAAAATTCTTAAAATTGTGATTATTGATCTATAGAAATATTCGAATATATTGCTAAATAATCGACTTTTTCTAGTTTTTCTGGCTATAATAGGTATTTCTTTTACATTTTTCTTGCTTTGAATTGTTTTTATCAATTGTTCTTGCGTATAGGTAAATTTACTCTCAATGGGCAATTGAGCAATCTCTTTAGTGAAGGCTCGAAATCCTGTTGTTGTATCGTGTATGTTCTTTCTTAATAATAAGCAAAAAGCTTTTGCGAAAAACATATTTCCAAGTTTTTTACCAATGGATCCATTATAGACCCCCTTTCCAAAACGTGAACCTAATACTAGATCGTATCCGTCGAGAACACTTTCAATCATCTCTGGAATATATTTAGGAGGATATTGCCCGTCAGCATCAATATGCACGATGATATCTGCTCCTAAACCACAACAAATTTCCATCTCCTTTTTAAATGTATATGCAAGACCCTTATTACATCCATTTGAAAAGTAAAGTACTCCATTCTCCTCCGTAATCTTTATTGTCCTATCTACGCTTCCATCATCGAGAAGCATTATCTGATATATATAATTAGTATTGCCCATCACAGTTTTGATTTCATTAATAACCGCTCCAATACTCTCTTCCTCATTATAGGCGGGTATAGTTATAACGACTTTCTTATTTGATGGGATCGAAATAAATTTATTTATAACTTTTTCTTGTTCAATATCTTCTAGTTTAACTCGATCTTCTAAAATGATTTTTTGTGTGGACATAGTATTCACATTGGATTTCTAAAATTAACTTATTAAAAGTCTGAATAGAAATATTAAAAGTTACAAATATGACTAAACAACTTAATTAGTTACTTAAAATTGAATCGGCCATGGAACAATTAAGAGTAAGTATAATTAAATATTTAAAACTTTGGGTAATTTAACAAATCCAATAATACAGATTTGTGAAATGTGTGTACAGATTTGTGATTTGTGTAAAAATTTGATTTGGAATTGTGTGTAAAGATTTATGATTTGTGTGAATAATAATTATGATTAAAATTCTTATGGTTGCCAAAAGTTTAGGGAGATTTTTAATCAGTAAGGATGTAAAAATAAAAAATGCAAAGAAATGGATAAATTGACAAAAAGGACTTTAGGTAGTTTTATGTCCCCCTTAAAAAATTGTAATTAGAACTTTCACTACTCTAATAAGAATTTAAAAAAAATATAAATTAAAAATAAAAATAAGAGAAATTTACATTCTTTAACCTTGAGATTCTGCTATAATATCCCCAAATAATCTCTTTACTGCTTCGATCCTGGTTTCTTCTCCAATTTGTTCAACATTCTTCAATGAAATGGCTTCCTTTGGACAAACAGCTATACATTGTGGCTCTCTTTCTCCAACTTCAGGATCGATGAATTCTTCTTTCATATTTTCGCATAAATCGCAGACTAATGCTTTTTGATCTGTTATATTCAAGGTTATTACTCCAAAATCACATGCTCGAATACAAAATCCACAACCATTGCATTTATCGTTATCCACGATAATTGAACCATTTTCATCATCCTTTTCTAAAGCTTTTTCAGGACAACTGCGAACACAGGGAGCATCTTCACATTTCTGGCAAGCGAGGGCAATATTAAACACTGGTTCTATTCGAACTCTGTGAATTCTAGTATTAATAGGATTAAACGCACCATCATGCACAAAAGAGCATACAGATTCACACGTTTCACATCCCGTACATAAATTGGGATCAACTACGATGAATTGATGCATAACTCCGCCTCTCTTCTTGGTTTTAACCTTTGACATTTACTTTTTCCCTCCTTTCTTTGGTGTTGGTTTTAAATTTCCAATTACAAAGTCTAATCCTAATTTTTTTAAAGTCTCATCGGTTGGTATTCCAGTTTCTTTATCCCATCCCCGAGCTTCGTAATATCCACTTAATAAGGTCTGATAGCCCTCTTCCTTTATAACAACACCCTTTGCTGGACCTTTTGTATGAGCCTCTTTAAAGAATCGTTCAGGTGGATGATCATCAGCTCTTGTCCATCCTTCTCGAATGTTAAAACATTTAGAAAGAGTTACAATTGAATCTCCTCTAAATAAAATAGATTCCTCTGTATGAGGGATGCCTGTTACAAGTTCATAAACTTTAGCCATTTCAGCATCATTCTCGTAAATACCTCGGGTAAATTTACATATTATATAAGAATCTATAAGAGCATAAACATCTTCAACCTCTTTTATTTTCTTTCCACGCTCAAGCGGTTTATCATATCCAAACCGATCGAAAGTTCCTTTAGCATCAAGTCCATATGCTCCATTTCTTAAGTGGCATGCTCCTCTGATCGACACACTCTCCCCGACAGCAAATGAGTTCATACCATGGAGATCGAATGCAGGCATTTCTAAGCCCTTGATATGCATACCATAATAACTAGCATTCTTCTTTCCCATTTCTTCTAATCTTAGTCCAGCTTCTTTAGTTCCATCACCAAATATTTTTCCAGCAAATCCTTTACCAAGGATCATTTCTTCAGTAAATCGAACTAAATTTACTGTTGATCCAAATGGTAATTTATATCCTAAATCTTTTTCTGTAATGAGTCCCTCTTCGAAGCATTCACATGCCATAGCTGCGGTGACACCGCCAGAAATAGCATCAATGCCTAAATCATCGCATAAAGTAATACATTTAAATACTGTAGGCCAATCAGCATTACCACAAGCAGTGCCAAATCCATAGCATAATTCGACATCAACACTTGCATAGGTGTTTGGCCAATCAGGATGAGTTTTTGGAATCTTTGCAATGTGATCGCATGCAATTGAGCATTGAGAACAAGCAACCTTTTTTACAACCCAATCAATATTAAGGCTATCTCCAGTAAATGTCCCATCATCTATTTTTTCCCATGTACCTTCTTTATGATTAAATATTGGCATCATACCGAGTTTATTATAACTTGTTAATCCCGCAGGGGTACCTAAATCTCGATATTTAGCTGTAGCAGGGCCGTTAGCAACTTTTATTAATTTTTTTGCCATTTTATAGAAATCAGCTGGTTTGGCAACTTTAGTACCTTTGGTACCTCTAAAACAGATAGCTTTTAGATTCTTAGATCCCATTACAGCACCCATTCCAGTCCTACCTGCTTGCCTATTCCTATCATTTGTTAAACAAGCCATATGACTCATTCTTTCACCGGCAGGTCCTATTGATAGTACAGCCAAGCGTTGATCTTGAAATTCCTCTCTCAAATGTTCTTCGGTTTCCCAACATCCTTTACCAGCTAATTCAGGACATGGGACAATATAATAATCATCATCATCAACAACCATATAGGACAATTCAGGAGCTTTTCCCTTAAAGACAATCATATTAATGCCTGCTCTACGTGCCTGTGCTCCTACAGAACCAGAAGAAATTGCCATACCAAACATTCCTGTCAATGGAGATTTAGCAAATACGCCATACTTGGAACTAGTTGGTAAAATCGTCGTAGGAAAGGGCCCATGTGCATAAACAAAAACATTTTCAGGACTTAAAGGATCAACACCAGGAGGGCATTCATCCCATAATACTTTAGCACCGAAACCATAACCACCAATCCAGTCTCGACAAAATTCTCTTGATAATGTTGATTTCTCTATTTGACCATTTGTTAAATCAACGTCAAGTCTAACTTGAGAATATCCTTTAATTTCATCAGGCATAGGTATTTCTTTTGCTTCACTCATGTTATTCACATAAAATTCTGTTATTAACTTATGATTTGATATTAATTTTTAACTTTATAACAAATTTAATATTTAGAATAAGCAATTATTTATTAGGTTTCTTGTTAATTTCCTCTGGGAGTGCCTTTTAATATCACTTACTAAATTAGCTCAGTTTATTTCAAACTCACTTTATTTTAATTAAAAAAATATTTTTCGCTGTTTAATGTGAGAATTTTAAAAAAAAAGCACTAAATTTTTAATTAATATTATTTATTTTCTTAAATATTTTCAATCGCAGCGTTTTATTTTATAATAAAAAATTTAATAATATTGCTTTAATTAGTTAATACCTTAAAGGTTCGTGATATTAATATAACAATCTTAATATGAATTTAAATAATACATTAAATGGTTTTTTTTCTTTTGTTACATTCATTATAATATTGTTATTTCAGATCTCTAATGGAATTCTTT
>JBHLNZ010000035.1:18293-31765 GCA_048941015.1 Promethearchaeota archaeon
AAAAATTGAATAATGATGATAAAATTAAAGTAAAAAAAATTTTAGATGCATTTGAAAATGAAAATGGTAATACTATCTCATTACTTCAACAAATTCAAGAACAATATGGTTACTTACCTGAATATATATTAAACTATCTTTCCGAAGAACTAAAAATTCCAATCGCTAAGATCTATGGTATTGCTACCTTTTACTCGCAGTTTTCTTTTACCGAAAAAGGAAAATATGTTATAACATGCTGTGATGGAACTGGATGTCATGTAAAAGGGACTCCTCTATTATTGGAATACCTCGAAAATCAATTAAATATCAAATCTGGGCAAACTACAAAAGATAAAATGTTTACTCTAGAAGTTGTTAGGTGTTTGGGCTGTTGCGCAATTTCACCTGTATGTATTATTAATAACAAAATTTACGGGAATTTAAATATAAGAAAACTAGCAAAAATTCTTAAAAAATTAGAAAAAGAAGAAAAAATTAGCCTGAGCCCAAAATGACCCAAATTAAAAAAAGAGAAGTATTAATTTGTCGTGGCACCGGTTGTAATTCTCTTAATGCACAAGGAGTAAATGATAAATTAGAAGATTTAATTAAAAAATCAAACTTACACGACTTTATACATATTAAGCGGACAGGGTGCCATGGTTTTTGCCAAATAGGGCCAACATTGATTATTAAGCCAGATAATGTAATCTATGTTGTTCAACGACCTGAAGACATGGAAAATGTCGTTGAACAACATCTTAAGAGAGATACAGTAGTTAAAGAATTATTATATATTAATCCTGTTAATGGAAAATATATTCAAAATAAGGATGACATCCAATTCTATAAAGCACAACAAAGAATAATAAGTGCAAATTGTGGTGAAATTGATCCTCAGGATATTGATGAGTATATTTCATTAGGTGGATATGATCTATTAAAAAAATGTTTAGTAGAATTGAACCCCCAGGAAGTAATTGAAGAGGTTAAAAAATCTCGATTGCGTGGGAGAGGTGGAGCTGGATTTCCAACAGGATTGAAGTGGTCATTCTGTGCTAGCGCTAAAGGCTCTCCAAAATATTTAATATGCAACGGTGATGAGGGAGACCCTGGTGCGTTTATGGATAGAGCCATTTTAGAAAGTGATCCACACTCTATCATTGAAGGCATGGCAATAGGCGCATATGCAATAGGCGCATCATATGGATATGTCTATATTCGTGCTGAATACCCATTAGCCATTGAAAGATTTGAAATTGCATTAAAGCAAGCAAAAGAGAAAGGTTTCATAGGTAAGAATGCTAAAGGTATATTTAAAAAGCTAAAATTTGACATTGAATTACAAAAGGGTGCTGGTGCTTTTGTATGTGGTGAGGAAACTGCTTTAATGCAATCCATCATAGGAAAACGTGGTAATCCTATGCCAAAACCACCCTATCCTGCTAACTCAGGATTATATGGTAAACCAACAAATATAAATAATGTAAAAACTTGGGCTAGTATTCCTAAGATCTTTGCAATGGGTGCAGACAATTACTCAGCTATAGGTTCAAAAGATGCTTCTGGCACAATTATTATAGCTCTTACAGGAAAAATAAATAACGGCGGTCTTGTTGAAATTCCAATGGGTACAACTATTAGAAAGCTGATTTTTGATATTGGAGGTGGAATTCCAGATAATAAAAAATTCAAGGCAATTCAAATTGGTGGTCCCTCGGGAGGTTGTATTCCGGCAGAATATTTAGACACTCCTATGGATTATTTGCATTTAACAGAATTGGGAGCGATTATGGGTTCTGGTGGGTTAATTGTTCTCGATGAAGATACATGTATGGTTGAATTGGCTCATTTCTTTATCAATTTTGCTCAAAAGGAATCATGTGGGAAATGTATTCCATGTAGAATTGGAACTAGAAAAATGCTACAAATTATTGAAAAAATTAAAGATGGACAAGGTACTTTAGAAGATCTTAAAAAATTAGAATCAATTGCCATTCTTGTAAAAAATGCTAGTCTCTGTGGTTTGGGACAAACCGCACCGAATCCGGTATTAACAACATTGAAATATTTTAGAGATGAGTATGAAGCACATATAAAAGGGATTTGTCCTGCTAAAGTTTGTAAAAACTTTATAGAATATAAAATTGTTGAAACAAAATGTACGTTATGTAATCTATGTGTAAAAAATTGTCCAGTACTTGCAATTGAGGGTAAAAATAATAAACCTCCTCGAATTAATTCCACAATTTGTACTAAATGTGGAGTATGTTTTAGCAATTGTCCTTCTAATTCAATTATCAAAATATCTAAAGGTTAAAAAAAATGAGTAAAAAATTATCTTTTAAAATAGATAACAAAATTGTAGAGTTTTCAGAAGGTCAGACAATTTTACAAGTTGCTAAAAAAGCTGGAATTTATATTCCTACATTATGTTATATTGAAGATTTAAAACCGTATGGAGGTTGCCGATTATGCACCGTGAAAGTTGTTGGGGAAGGTAAACCACTAGTAACTGCTTGTTCTACCCCTGCTACCCAAAATATGGAAGTGATTACTAAGGATGATGAATTGCAAGATTTAAGAAAGGATATTTTGAAATTACTATTAAGTGAACATCCCTCTTCGTGTTTAGTATGTGATCATAAAGATCAATGTGAGAATTTAAAGTATACGAAGAATAAATTTGGAAGGATGTTTGGCTGCTCTTCCTGTTCAAAAAAATTAACTTGTGAAATAAGAGAGATTGCTGATTATTTACAAATAGATGACATTCCATATGAACTTGAATATAGGAATTTGCCTCTTAAAAGAAATGAACCCTTTTTAGAAATAGATCCTAATATGTGTGTTTTATGTGGAAAATGCGTTAGGATTTGTAATGAATTGAGAGGGATTGGGGCAATCTCTCTCATAAATCGAGGATATGATACCCAAGTTTCAACTGCCTTTGATAAATTACTTATAGATTCTAATTGTCAATTTTGTGGGGCATGTGTTGATATATGTCCTACGAGTGCATTATCCGTAATTAATTCAAAATGGGTAATAAATGTTGATGATATCGTAACTTCTACATGTGGGTTTTGTAGTGTAGGGTGTGGGTTTGATTATTATTCAGTAAGCGATAAAATAGTTAAATCAATTCCAAATAAGGATTGTGAAATTAATAAAGGACAATCATGTGTAATTGGAAGATTTTGTACAGTTCCATTCATTAATGGGAAAGATAGGTTGAAATATCCATTAATAAGAAGGAATGGAGAATTAATTAATTGTAATTGGGATGAAGCTTATAATTCCATAATAGAAAATTTGAAAAAATATCGTCCAGATGAAATTGCTATATTAGCATCTCCTGATTTATCTAATGAATCCGCGTATGTTTTACATAAATTAGCACGCAAAATTGTAAAAACTAATAATCTATTTACTAAAATCGATGGCAATTCAGTAGATATAATTAATGATTTATCGAAACAACTTTTCAATAAGGATTTTTATCCAGCATCATTTAGCACTATTGAAAATTCAGATCTAATTTTATTGATAAATGCAGATATTCAAAAAACGCATCCTATTTTATTGATAAACTTAAAAAAGGCAAAAGAAAATAATGCAAAAATAATTTCTATAAACATTGGTGAATATAACTTACCATTTGAAACAGAAAGTTTGGTAGATATCAAAATAAATTTATCGATAGAAGGAATTAATGTCAAATTTTCAAGAGATTGGACTGAGCACCTTCATAATGATTCTAATCTAAATTTAAAAATTTCATCTAAAGATCTTAATCTCTTAATTTTACTATTAAACAAGTATTTTTTAAAGCATGGAAAATATAAATCTGATCTCATTGAGAACTTCAAAGAATTTAACTTTTGGATTCAAAATCATGAAATTCTTGATGAGGAAAACAAGTTTGAGGAATTTTTTAATAGGATTTTAAATAATTGTTCAAATAATAAAATTACTATAATTTTAGGTCATTTAAATAAGATATCTAAAAATTATTTAAGAGATTTGATTGGAACAATCTTTAATTTGCGAATTCTCCTGAATAATAATTTAGATGTAATCCCATTATGGAATAGATCTAATATAGCTGGTGTGTTTCAAAATATATTTAATAATTCTATTGATTCTCAAGATAAAATTTTTAATGCAATTAGAGAAGGAAAAATCAAACTATTATATACAACTGAAAGAATTGAAAATATTGAATTGATAAAGTCAATCGAGTTTTTAATAATACAAGATATTTACCCTTCAGAAATGATGCAAATTGCTAATGTTGTTCTTCCAACTTGCACTTTTATAGAAAGTTCAGGATCTTTTATTAATTCTGAGCAAAAATTATTAACTTTTGAGAAGAGTACTTCAAATATTGGACAATCTCAACCAGATTGGAAAATTTTCAGTGACTTAGCTAAAAAATTTGTTAACAATTTAAACATTAAGGATTTCGAATATTCAAATTCTAATGAAATTTTAAATGAATTGAAATTAAACAATTTTCATTTTAAAGAACCCTCAACAATTAAAATGGATAACTCTTCTAACAAACTTAACTTATATATTCCTAGGTTAGAATTAGTTCCTTTAATCAATGAAAAACCATTTAAATTGAATGAATTCATATATCGTGGTGAAATGATTTCAGAGCAAGTTCCTGATCTTAGAAAACTAATAAAATATAGAAATATAAAGGAATCAAAAAAAGCAGTAAAAGTAAAACAAGAGAAATTACAAAAAACAAACTATAAGGTTAAATCAATTGAAGAAGTTGCTTTAAATATTTATAAAATTGTAATAAGCATACCATTTATACCTGCAAAGGCCAAACCAGGTAACTTTATTATATTAATGAAAGATGAAAAAAGTGAGAGGATTCCGTTAACATTATCAGATTGGAATGTTGATGAAGGAACTATAACCGTATATGTACAAGATCGAGGTTTTTCTACTCAAGAGTTAACCAGATTAAAAAAAGGAGATTATATCTACAGTATTGTTGGACCGTTAGGTAACCCTATTGAAATTAAAAAGTATGGAACTGTATTATTAGCTGCTGGGTGTTATGGAATAGGAGCAATTTATCCAATTGCAAAAGCTTTGAAAGCAGCTGGAAATAAAATAATTATAGTTTTAGAAGCTAGAAATAAAAACTTTTTTTATTTAGAAAAAGAGTTTGAGGAAATTGCAAACAGAATTGAATATTTTACTTCCGATGGATCCAAGGGAGAAAAAGGAAAAATAAATCTTATTATTGAGAAATTATTCAACAAAATCTTTATAGATCAATGTTATTTTATAGGTTGCAATCAAATGATGAAAGAAGCTTCAGATATAACAAAAACAAGTATTAAAATTCCAACTTTTGTAAGCTTGAATACAATAATGATAGATGGAACAGGATTATGTGGAGGATGTCGATTTACCTTAACTCAGGAAGGTAAAAAAATCACAAAATTTGCTTGTGTTGATGGACCGATTTTTGATGGTCATCTTGTTGATTGGGACTTATTGATTGAAAGAGGTATTAACTATAGCGATTCTGAAATTGATGCATATAGAAGTCATAGATGTAAAGCATTAGAAAAATACGAATTTAATGAAATTAATGATTGAAGTTAAGGTAATTATAAATTAAATTGTAATTTTTAAGATAAAGAGGATTTTAAATGGAAAAAAATACTCCTTTAATTGACATTTTACTTACAAATATGAATAAAATTCTAAAAATTGAAAAATATGATGAAATTAGAATTGAAAGTTTCATTAATTCATTAATAAAGGCAGAAAATGAAAGACAAAAGATTTTAAGAAAAATTAAGCAAATAAATAAAATAGATCTCCAACAATTAAAAAGTGAATTAGGAATACCTGAAAGAACTTTAATATATAATATTGAATATTTAAAAGAATTGGGAAATTTAGAATTCATCGGAGAAAAATCTTTATTCTCTCAGGAAATTAAAGAAAAAAGTAAGAGTGAAGGGATTTTTCCTGATGTTTCAATTATCAGAGATGACCTTATATGTTGTGGATGCGGTTTATGTCAATCAATCTGTCCAGTAAATGCAATAGAATTTTTTGATGAAACATTTGAAATCGATGAAGAAACATGTATTAATTGTGGGTTATGCTACGCTTGTTGTCCTCGATCATTCTATCCAAAGGAATTAAAAAGATCACTGGAAGAGAAACCAAATGGTCTTAAATATTTAGAGCAATTAAATTATTATCGAGATATATGTAGAGCGCGAACTAAAGATCCTCATCTTAAAGAAGTCACTCAAGATGGAGGAGTTGTAACTTCATTACTTCTTGCTGCTTTTCGGATGAATCTAATTGATGCTGCTTTAGCCGTAGGCATATCAGATAAACCTCTAAAACCTTTTCCACTTATAGTCTCAAAAGAAGATGATTTACTACAAACAGCTGGAACGAAATATAGTAATTGTCCATCACTAAAAATATTAGATGATGCTTACAATTATAAAAATATTGCAGTTGTTGGCACTCCATGTATGATGGAATCTCTCCAAAAAATTTCTTTTTATCCTTTAAATAAGCCTTTATTTGATAATATAACTTTAAAAATTGGATTATTTTGTATGGAATCATTTGATTATAACAAATTAATTGATTTTATAAAGACAGAGTTTTATAAAAATCCTGAAGAAGTTAAAAAGATGGATATAAATAAAGGGAGGATTTACATTTTTGATAAGCAAAATAAAATGTTTGACATTCCTTTAAAAAGAATTAAAAAGTATGGTAGGTTTGGATGCTTTATGTGTGATGACCTAACTGCTGAACAAGCAGACATTTCTATAGGATCTATTGGTTCGGATTTCGGCTGGTCAACTGTGATTATAAGGACTGAAAAAGGAGCTAAACTATTTGAAAAAGCATTGAATATTAATATGATCGAAAAAGAAGAAATTAAAGAGGATAGTAAAAGCTTTCATTTGATTCGTACGATTTCTGATTCAAAAAAGAAAAAATATTTAGAAATTCAACGCCAAAAGATGATTGAACAATTTCCTAATGATAGAATAAAAAACTTTAAAGAAGTACCAAAAGGTTATACAACTGAAATAGCTTTGTTAGAAAGCTCCAGATGCTTACAATGTGGTAATCCGTTATGCATTACTGGGTGTCCAGTAAATATTGACATTCCTGAATTTATTCGGTTAATAAGAAAAGAAAGATTTCGCGAAGCTGCACAAAAAATTTTGGAAACAAACTCTCTTCCTGCTGTATGTGGAAGAGTATGTCCTCAAGAAAATCAATGTGAAGGAGAATGTCTTCTAGGTAAAAGATTTAAACCTATTTCTATCGGTAATTTAGAACGATTTGTAGCTGATTTTGAGAGAAATAATAGAAGTTTTTTTATTCAAAAGAAAGAAGTTATAAAAAATATAAAGGTGGCAATATTAGGAAGTGGTCCAGCAAGTCTTACTGTTGCAGGCGATTTGGTAAAACTAGGATATGATGTTACTATTTATGAAGCATTCCATAAAGGTGGTGGTGTTTTAGCTTACGGAATTCCTGAATTTCGCTTGCCAAAAAATATTGTAGATTCTGAAATTGAATATATTAAATCATTAGGTGTTAATATCGAATACAATGTGATTATTGGAAAAACTTTAACGATTGATGATTTAAAAGCAATGGGATATGAGGTTATTTTCATTGGAATTGGAGCAGGTTTACCAATATTTTTAGGTATACCTGGAGAAAATTTAAAAGGTATTATTTCAGCTAACGAGTTTTTAACTAGAGCAAATTTAATGAAAGCGTACCGATTTCCAAATTATAATACACCTATTAGAATTGGGAAAAAAGTAATTGTTGTTGGAGGTGGAAATGTAGCATTAGATTCCGCAAGAACTGCCTTAAGGCTAGGTGCCGAAAAAGTTATAATAATTTATAGAAGATCTGAGGTTGAGATGCCAGCCAGGAGAGAAGAATACCATCATGCTTTAGAAGAAGGAATAGAATTTCAGTTTTTAACAAACCCAATAAGATTCATTGGAGATCATAATGGTAATGTTAAAGAAATAGAAGTTGTAAAAATGAGATTAGGAGATCTCGATCAATCAGGACGTAGAAGACCTATTCCTATTGAAAATTCAGAATATTTTATCGATGCTGATACAATTATAGTTGCGCTGGGTACTAAAGCAAACCCAATTCTTACAAGGTCAATTCCAGATTTAAATTTGAATAAATGGGGATATATTGAGACCGATGAAGATGGGCAAACTAATTTAGAAGGTATTTTTGCTGGAGGTGATATAGTGACCGGTAGTGCGACAGTTATTTCGGCAATGGGAGCCGGAAAAAAAGCAGCAGTGGCAATTGATAAATATATCAAAAAAAAGTATAAGGAAAAAAATAAGTGATTTTTGAACTCGTTTATTCTTATGTCCTTGAAGGAAACCTATATTGAACATAGAGAGTAATTATTTTCATTATTCTCATCTTTCTAACAACATGATTAGTGTATGAACTTTTATATATGAACTTGATTTAAAATACTTATTAACCAATGAATTGTACTTATGACTCAAGAATATAGTATAACTGCTAAACTTGGTCCTTCTATTGGAAGTTCTATTCGAAATTGGATGAAGTTAGTTACTAGCAGTGGCTTTGTGGATTTAAAATATTATCCACGAGTATTTCTAGTAGATTTCATTAGTGCTATCGGAATTCCTTTTCGCATTTATGAAAATTTAAGATTTAATGATAAAATATATTCAACAGATTTGAAAGTTCCACCTTTATTTATTTTAGGCCATTGGAGAAGCGGAACAACTCATATCCATAATTTGATGTGTCAGGATCCTCAATTTGGCTATATTACTATGCTAAACGCCGCATTTCCTAAGTCTTTTATAAGTAACAATTTTTTTAAATGGATTATGAAAAAATTAATGCCCAAGAAAAGACCAATGGATAACATGGAGATGGGAATTAATAATGCACAAGAAGAAGAAATGGCCCTAGGAAATTTATTTCCATATTCCTTTTACAATGCATTTTACTTTCCACGAAGATTAATAGAATTTTATCATAAATATGTTCGATTTGAAAATATATCAAAAAAAATTAAAAAACAATGGAAGAAAGTTTATTATTTTCTACTCAAGAAAGCTACATTATATATGAACGGAAAAAGACTCGTATTAAAAAACCCAGCAAATACAGCTCGAATTAAATATCTTTTAGAAATGTTTCCAGATGCTAAATTCATTCATATATACAGAAATCCGTATGATGTCTACGGTTCCACCCAAATACTTTACCAAAAAATGATGAGAGCATTTATGCTTCAAAAAATCTCAGATAAAGCTTTAGAAGAAGACATCTTTAGAGTTTATAGAGAAATGATGAGGACTTACTTTGAAGAGAAAAAATTAATTCCTAAAGGTAATTTAGTGGAAATTAAATTTGAAGACTTAGAAATTAAACCTCTCGATCAATTAGATAAAATCTATTCTGCTTTAAATTTAACAGGTTTTGAAGACGCAATCCAATATTTTAAAACCTATCTTAAAACTTTAATCAACTATAAGAAAAATAAATTTGAATTAGATAATCAAACAATTGAAAAAATATCAAAAAATTGGAAATTCACTATTGATAAATGGGGCTATGAGGTTCCTAGATTTAATTTAAGTTAGTTTGAATCTACTTCTTTATCTCACCAACTTATATTTTTAAGCAAATGTAGCTGCAATTTTTACTTTTAAAGAATAATATTAAAATTATAATATTCTTTTTATTTTGGAATTCCTATTGGACAAATTTTTAAACAATATGAACAATAATTTTTATCTATTAAAGCTTCTATGCATTTAGAACGATTGATATATGTGATTATTCCCGATTCTTTTTTTATAGGATCTTTATAAACAGCCCCTCCTAAACAGTTTTTTACACATGAACCACAATTATTGCAAAAATCTTCCAATTCATCAAAGTTTCGTTTTGATCTTATAGGAATATTCGCATCAGTAGTAATCATGCTCCATCTTTGTCTTGGTCCAAATTCAGGTGTGATTGTAAGTCCACTTCTACCTAAAATTCCTAATCCCGCTTCAACAACATGTGGTCCATATAATAATTTACCTCCGAAGGGATGATGTGCTTCACTTTTATACCCTTGATCCTTTAAATATTCAGTTAATTCGATAGTAACATCACCTAATACTTTATATACTCTAAATACTTCTATTTGACAATTCGCACTTGGAGCTGTTTCGATGCCATTAAGCCATTTCATTTCCATACCCAGAATAATTCCATTTTTCCCATACACTTTTAGATCTTTAAAAATATAATTCTCATTAACTGGAACATACCCTATAAAGTCTACGTCAAGCTGTTTTGCTCTCTCTTCAAACATATCCCAAAAGCCTGCAGATACTTCTTCTTTAATATTCCTTTCATTCCCATATTTAGTTTTTCGTGCTTGGTCGAATCCTTTAAAAGTTCCTCTCATATATTTACTAAAAATTTTTGCTGTTTCGCGATCGATTACTTCTGGAGGACCCGCACTCATAGAGAAAAGTTCTTTCGGAATGATAAAGACCAAATTTTCATTTTTACCAATATATGTTGGTTTAATACCTACATCAGACATATAAATTCTATTTATTTACTTAAATAAAAAAATTTTTACTTTTGTGTATATATAATAGAAAGAGCAATACTTTAATGTTGGAAACTTATTTTCTTACAGACTCCATTCTAATTTAGGAAATGGCAAAATAAAAAAAAATTGGAAATTTACTATTGAGAAGTGTAGCTATAAAGTATCAAAATTAAAAAATGCATTTTAATTTTTTACCCCATGAGGGCATACTTTTAAGCAATTAGAACAATAATTATTATTAATCAAACTTTCAATACATTTCGCACGGTCAATATGTGTTATCACACCAGAATCTTTGATTTTTTCAATAGGTTTTTCTAATGCTGCTCCTCCAAGACAATTTTTGATACAAACACCACATTCCTCACAGAATTTTTTCATTTCACTAAAATCTCTTTCTTTTGTTTCAGGAATTTCAGCATCAGTTGTAATTACACTCCATCTTTGTCTTGGTCCAAATTCAGGAGTAATGACAAGACCATTACGTCCCATAAATCCTAACTTTGCAGCAACTGCATGGGCAGTAAATAAAAGTTTCCCTCCAAAGGGATGATGAGCTTCGCTTTTATAGCCTTGGTTTTGTAAAAATTCAGTTAATTTTATTGTTCTTTCACCCAATTCATAGTAAACTCGAAATGCTTCCAGTCCACAATAAACACTGGGAGCAGTCTTAATCATATCCCATTTCATTTCCATACCAAGAATAATAGCATTTTTTCCTACGATAGGAAGATCTTTAAAGATATAATTCTCTAATACCGGAGTATAGCCAATAAGATCAATTCCATTATCCTTAACTAAATTTTCAAAATTATTCCAGAATTCGGGGCTTGTTTTAGTTCTTGTATTCGTTTCCTTATTATTATATTTTGTTTTATTAGCAACATCAAATCCTTTAAATGTTCCTCTTAAATATTTACTGAATTCTTTTGCTGTTGTGGGGTCTAACTTTTGTTCTGATGATAATTTCATTGTAAAAAGCTTTGTTGGAACAATAAAAACTAAATTCTCGTTTTTGCCAATATAAGTAGGCTTGACTTTCTTTTTAGCTTCCATAATTAATATCCCTTTAAATTAAAATAACAAAATTTTTACTTTTGTATGTAATATTTAGATTAAATAGAGAGATTAATAACTTTATGGTTAATAATATTAAGGAGCTTAAATACCATTGTCCTTTTTGCAATAATAGTTTAGCATCTAGATTCTCTAAATGTTTCAATATTTATTGTCAAGGCCAAAATTTTAATGTTGATAATCTTGTTCTTTATAGGCTTAATCCAGATTTAGGAATCGGGAGAATAAGAAAAAAGTTAGAAATTCCTGCATCAAAAACTCTTGATGATGAGGATACCTTTTTTATTACAAAGTTTAAAGTGTATTTTGAAAACAATATTATTAAGACCATTCATCCAATAGATCTAATTCATTATATTTTCTCTTTAAATGAGAGAATATTAACTAAACAAGGGATTGTTACTGTAAATTCTAATGATTTTCTTGTGACAAAAGGAAACATTTCGTATGAGATAGTATACTCAAATGGAAAAGTGACTCAAATTGACGAATCTGATATCATATCTAAATATAGACCTTCATTAAAGAATATAATATTTAAACAACTAATTGATCCACCTGAGAACTTTTTAATTAAATATTGGGCGAATTTATTTCATTCATATTATACATCCTACCAAATTAAATGTATTACCAATTCTCGTTTGTCTTTAATGCCTCATCAGATTAATGTAGCATATAGATTATCTGAGGAATATTTTCCAAGGGTAATATTGGCAGATGAGGTAGGACTTGGAAAAACTATTGAAGCAGGAATATTTATTAAAGAATTAATGGCAAGAAACATCGCTGAACGGATTTTAATTATCGTTCCAGCAACTCTGGTTAAACAATGGCAGTTTGAAATGCAGAACAAGTTTAATGTTGAATTTACAATATATGATGGTAAAAAGGTAAAAGATTTACTAAATAAAGGTAATTATAAAAGTTCTGAAACATTTCAAAATCCTTTTTATTATGATAATTTAATTATATGTTCGCTCCAATTTGCAAGAAGTCAGAAATATATTGAATATTTATCTCAAATTTCATGGGATATAGTAATTTTTGATGAGGCGCACCATTTAAGACGATATTTATTAAATACAACAACTGGGAATTATCGAGAGACTCTTAATTATGAGTTAGCAAGAAACTTGAGCAAGTCTACTGATTCGCTGCTACTTTTAACAGCCACTCCATTACAACTCCATTCTTTCGAGTTATTTTCCTTAATAGAACTTATTCAGAGAGAAGCTTTTGATAATTTTTCAGATTTTGAACATTTTAGGAAGAATATGCCTTTTATTAACCTTCTTGTATCAAATATAAATCAAGTAGAAAAACTCAATAACTTTGAAGTAAAAAACACTATCAAACTTCTTAAAGGGCTTGGATATGTTAATAAGAAAAAAGAAGATTCACAAATTTTAGAAGATTTAAAATTAGAATCTTTTAAAATAAATCTTTTAAAGAAAATAGAGAAAGATCATACTTTATCAAAATTTTTAATAAGAAATCGTAAAAAGAATGTTATTTCTAAAGAATTCTTGAATGAAAGAATTGTAAAGACAATAATGGTAAATCCTACTAAAGAAGAATTAGATATTTATAATGAAATTAGACTTTATTTAGCAAAAATTTATAATTCTGCTTTAGCAAACAAAAATATTGGGATTGGTTTTATTATATCTACTTTACAAAAACTATTAACCAGTTCAAAATATGCTTTTTTAAAGAGTCTCGAACGTAGGTT
>JBHLNZ010000122.1:0-7273 GCA_048941015.1 Promethearchaeota archaeon
CCTAGAAAGGGAATTTTATTTTCCATAGCATATTCAGCTGATTTAATCATACCTTCAACTGCTCTTTCACCAAAACCGGGTGTTAGTAAAATTCCATTACAATCGCCTAATTCCTGCTCCATATTAATATTTTCAGTTATATTTATCATTTTTAATTCAACCTTATATCCTTGGTGGGCCCCAGCATGTTCTAAAGCATTGTTTATTGAAATATAGGAATCTGAGATATTAAAATATTTTCCTGGCATTCCGATTTTTAAAATTTTATCAGCATTTTTGTATAATTCAATCATTTTTACCCATTCGGAATAGTTTGTTACCTCGCTATATGAAACTAACTTCGCTTTTAAATCAATCAATTCACAGATTATGTCTCCTAACCCTTGTTTTTCGAATAAAATTGGTAATTCATAAACTACTTCCAAATCTGGATTAGAAATTACCGCATTGCTAGGAACATTAGAGTATAATGAAATTTTTCTTCTAATATCTGAATCTAATGGTTTTTCACTTCTCCCAATAATAATATCTGGTTGTAATCCCATGCTCTGTAACATTTTGACTGAATGTTGGGTCGGTTTTGATTTAAGTTGACCCACAGCTTTGGAATATGGAACAAGAGAAACATGAACAAAGGCTGTATGTTTAGGATGTTCTAATTTAATTTGACGAAAAGCTTCTAAAAATATACTTGATTCTAAATCTCCAACAGTCCCACCGCATTCAATCAAAAGAACGTCTAATTCTTCTTTTTCAGAGATCTCAAATAATCTTTTTTTTATAATATCTGTAACATGAGGGATTAATTGAACAGTTTTTCCTAGAAACTTTCCTTTTCTTTCACTTAGAATTGTAGAGAGATAAATTTGACCAGAAGTAATGTTATGGGAGGGATGCATTTCAATACCAAGAAATCGAGAATAGGTACCAAAATCTTGATCGATTTCTGAAATTCTATAAGCTCTTTCATCTGATTCAAATACAGGTTTAAATTCCCAAATATCCTCTGTTATAAAACATTCACCATGTTCAACCGGATTAAGTGTTCCAGGATCTACATTAAGATATGGATCAATTTTTACTACAGATACTTTGAACCCACGAAATTGAAGAACCTTTCCGATGCTAGCAGTTACAACTCCTTTCCCAATACCACTCATGACACCTCCAGTAACAAATACCATCTTAGCATCTAAATTCAGAGATTTTTCAGTATTTTTGCTATTCATTCAAATCACTTCAAATTTGTATTTACACAATATAAAATTTAAATTAAAAATATTAAATATAAACCACATTTAATAAGAATTTCGAGAAAATAAAAAATTGCTGTTAATAATATTGGAATAATAATAGGTATTATTTTCCTTTAAATTCAGGATCTCTTTTTTGACCCAATGCTTTCAGTGATTCTCTAAAATCGTGAGTTTTTAATAAAGCTCTCAAGCCTTCATTTTCAAGATCTAATATTCTTGGAAAGATATCTTTGTAGTAATTATGCATAGTTTTTTTCATTAACTTAATAGAAAGACTTGGTCCCTTAGGAGGGATAAGTCTTAACGCTTGTTCACGAGCAAAGGGAATTAGTTCATCTTTAGGTAAAACTTTATTAACTAATCCTAATTGATATGCTTCTTGAGCAGTAACTTTTCCACCGAAATATACTAATTCTTTAGCTTTTTGAAAACCTACATACATCGGGAGAATAAAATGAGAAGCAAATTCCGCCAT
The DNA here is from genome assembly GCA_048941015.1 of Promethearchaeota archaeon. Taxonomy (GTDB): domain Archaea; phylum Asgardarchaeota; class Lokiarchaeia; order Sigyniarchaeales; family SOKP01; genus SOKP01. The sequence goes on from JBHLNZ010000122.1 coordinate 1,732, forward strand.
AACTGCTCGTTTCACAAAATAAAAACCAACCCATGCATCTTCAGCCATATAAATTAAATCTGCTCCTATTAATGGCATTGTAAAACCAGCTCCTACTGCTAAACCATTTATCGCTGCAATTACCGGTTTTGTGAAGTTCCAAAATCTCAAACTTAGTCTTTTTTGGGCTATATCTTGTAAATCAATTTCGTCTATTATCTCTTGGTCCACTTTAGTAAGAAGATTCATATTAAAATATCCTCCAGATGAGAATGAATCTCCCTTACCTGTTATAATTAATACCTTCGCATTTTTATCACTTTCCATGTCGTCAAGTATCGTAACCAATTCAAGGAAAGTAACAAATGACATAGCATTTTTTCTTTCAGGAATATTTAGAGTTGCTGTACATATCCCATTCTCTTCCTTTTCGTATATTACGTCTTGAATGTCTTCAATTTTCATTTTGAACTCGTTTTAATTTCTGTATAATAAGTATAAATTGTATTATATAGAGTTCAATTTTTTAATTTATATTACTTTTTTTATTTTTTATGAATAAATTTTAACTTGGATTAAGAGAAACTCATATATTAGAAAAAAAGAAAAAAATAAAGTTAAATTCCTTAAATTGCTTTAAATAATTGTCTCAAAGCATAACTCATAATATATTGCTGCACTTGGCGTGTGCCACCACCAATCTCTTGAATTCTCGTAATACCTAATAAATCCTGCATTAAAGTATTATCACAAACTCCAGCCCCTCCCATCAAATTAGCACATTCGTAAGCTACTCTCTCACATAGTTTTGCACTAACTGATTTTAATTGAGCAGCTGTAGCTCCAAGAGCTAAGTTAAATTCTTTAGGAAGGGTCCCATGTTCTCTCATTTTAGCATCAATCATCTTAGTTATGTTTAAAGTGGCTAAAGTTAAACTCATTGTTTCAGCCCATAAATCTGCTAATGGAAATCCTACTCCTTGATATTTTAAAATTACCTGATCAAATTGTTTTCTCATATTAGCATAAATGAAAGCATGAGTAATAGCATTCCATGATTCTGCAACATTTAGGCAAACAATACCCAGACGTTCCAAATTTAAACCTTCAAACAAATGGGATCTTCCATCGCCTGGTTTACCTAAAACACATTCAGAGGGTACTCTCAGATTTGTAAAGGTTTCTTTTCCTATTTGAATTCTAGGAGTCCAAGGAATATTTACTCTTTCTGCATTCCAGCCATCCCAAGTTGTATCAATAAGGAACTGTCCCATAGTATTTCCATTATTTTTTTCAGACACTGCATATAATACCGCCCAATCCGCCTTTGGGCCATTTGTTTGAAAAATTTTCTGTCCATTTATTAAATAACTTCCATCTTCTTGCTGATCGCATGTAGTTAGCATATGAACTGCGTCAGAACCTCTTTCTGGTTCTGTTATGCAGATACATCCAAATTTTTCTCCTGTTACTAATTCTTTTAAAGCTTTCAATCGAATTTCTACGTTTTCATGATGAAGCATTAAAGGATTGATAGCTAATACACTTGCACCCATACCCATAGTAAGTTGGGGGTCGAAAAAATCAATAGCAAGCGCTCTCATAAATTCAGCCGTCATTCCATAAGGTTCATAATTTAAACCAAGATTTTCAAAATTATTTACTCGTGTTACCAATCCTTGTTTTCCAAATTCAGGTATCCATTCATAAAAATCTTCATTGTGTGTGATATTATGATCTTTTTCAAAACGAACAAAAAATTTCTGAGTTTGCTTAAGGAAATCAAAATATTCCTTATCTAGATAAGTCATGAGATTATAATTCAAAAATTTATATCTATTCTTTAATGTGAGTTTCTCGAGAATCTCGTCATTTATGCATTGAACATCCCCTTTCTTTTCTATCATCTAATTCAACTCCTTTCTTTTTTTTTAAAAACTTAATTTGTATGGTTACTGTATTAAATGGATTTCTTAATATAGTTTTTTAAATAATGATTAAAAAAAAATAGGAAAGAAAAAAATAAGTTATTTATTTGATTCTTCTCTCAAAGCTCGTTTTAAAACCTTACCTACAGTTGTAAGAGGTAGTGTTTCTCTAAATTCCCAAAGTTTAGGATTTTCATATTTTGATAAATGATCTGCAGCATATTTCTTAAGTTTTTCTTTTATAGATTCAGTTGGTTCTAATCCTTCTTTTAATTGAACAACTGCTTTTACTATTTCACTTCCAGGACGGTCTGGATCTTTTAATCCGATTATAGCCACCATCTCTATATCCGGGTGCTTTGTTAATATATCTTCAACATGGACACTATATACCTTATAGCCGCTCACAATTAACATATCTTTAGTTCGATCTACAATAGTTATAAAGCCATCTTCATCCATAATTCCTACATCTCCAGTATGAAACCACCCATCAATTATTGTTTTTGCATTTGCTTCAGGTTTATTATAATAACCCCTTGTAACTTGAGGACCTCTGCATATTATTTCACCTGGTTTACCGAGTTCTGCTTGCTCTCCAGTTTCCACATCAACGAGTCTTAAATCTGTATCTGGAACTGGTATACCAACAGTGCCAATCTTTTTCTTACCATAATAAGGATTCATTGTTAATATTGGTGAAGTTTCTGTCATACCATATACTTCTAATACTTTATTTTTTGCATCCATTGATTCTTCAAAATCATTAATAGCTTCTGCTGGAAAAGGCGCTGCCCCAGAAACGTAAATATCAATGTTTTTTAAAGTAGATTTTGGAATTTCCTTAGATTTAGGGTTATTCTTAATAGCCAAATATAATGTTGGTACATTTACAAGTATTTTAGGATTTTTTTCTTTCGCCTCTTTTATTATATGATCTGTATCTCTGGGATTAGCTATTAAAATTTGAGCAGCACTAGTGTATAAAGTAATCATACTCATAGCTAATCCAGCTAAATGAAATAATGGAAATGCAGATAAATTTGCATCACGTTCTTTTGTTTCCTGTTTATCTAACCAATTTGCAACTTGGATTATATTTGAAAGTATATTAGTATGAGTAAGTTCAGTACCTTTTGGAAGACCTGTTGTACCACCAGTATATTGGAGCAATGCTAGATCCTTACCAGGATCAATTGAAACTTCTTGCAAATCTTTTTCTGTTTGCATAACTTCTCGAAAGTCCAAGACATTTTTTCCTTTAAAAGACTCTACTTTTCCCTTGGGAATCTTACCTAAAAGTTTGCCTAGACCTACAATGATTTTAGAAAGAGCCATATAATCTGATATGTTTGTTGTAATAATAGTAGTCAATTTTGGTACGTTATCAAGAACCTGATACAAAACTTTTTCATAAAATGCATCTAACGTAACAAAAAACTTAGCTTCACTATCGTTTATTTGATAAGCTATTTCAGTAGCACTCATAAGAGGAGAACAGCCTGAAGCAACACCCCCTGCTAATAAAGCCCCAAAGTGAGCAATCAAGTATTGTGGACAATTTGGTAGATTTATTGCTACACGATCTCCTTTGTTTAAACCATTTTTCTGTAAAAAAGTAGCAAATCGATGAACCTTGTCTCTAAGTTCTCTAAATGTCATCTCTTTTTTCATAAAATAACAAGCAATTCGTTCTGGATATATTGTCATTGCATCATCAAAAATTTTCCCTAAACTTTCCTTTGGATACTCTAAACTTGGTTTAACATGCTTGTCATAAGATTTAATCCATATTTTCGCATCATATGGTGTTTTTTCTGATTGCATAAATATTCCCTTTTTTTTACCTTTTTTATTTTGAATTAATATTTTTTATGAAATTGCTAAATATCATTATATTTATTTTAAGTATTTATAAAACTTTTCTAGATTTTTGTCGATTATCACCAATTATTTTAATAAGTTATTTTCAAACACAATAGCAAGAATAATGCTAAAAGCATTTATTTATAAGTTTTCAAGACTAAGAAATCTTATAACTTCTAATTGTAAAGTTTGGTAGATTATATCTTTTTAAGAAATCACAAGAAAAAAGCATCACATGAAGGTAAAGAGGTTAAAACTTTTTTCATTAGCAAAGGTTAGTTCACGTGAAGTTCTAATTCAAGAAGAAATTCAATATTCAGACGCTTACAAATTAAAATTTTTTGAAAACATTAAAAAAAGTCAAAAATTTATTAGAAATAAAATTCTTGCTACTAAAATTTTTGGTGCAATTATTTTTGGTGTCTTACCTGTAATTCCTTTACTTACCTACCTGCAACTTGTTCGTTATCTTAATACTAATATAATACCAATTGATATTGTTGTATTTGGAGGGACTATTATATTTAGTATATTTTTTCTTGTCCAATTTTTTAACTTTTTCCTATTAGGTATGATAAGTACTACAATGATAATGTCAGGAAAGATATTTGAATGGTATGAATCATTACCAATTACAAGGGATACTTTAAAAAAATTAGTATTTCTCACTATCTTTCGAAGTTTAGATCTGCCTATAATTATTATTATATTTGCTTTTCCAATAGTAATGTTCATTGGGACATTAGATATTGTTATCTTCTTAATTTGTCTATCTATTTCATTATTGAATTTTCTATTTTCATATCTAATCTTGATAATATTTAGTGAAAGAATAAATAGGGTCATGGATATTAATGAAGCCAATTCTAAAAAAGCATTTTTTATTAGAATATTCAATCTTTTTAGTTATGTACTTATAGTAGTTACTAGTGTGTATTTAATTCAATGGGCTTCCGAATCAATAACTGATTTTTTTAATATATTTGCAAATCAGGAAAATACAGGATTAATTAATTTGATATTGAGTATCATTCCGTATCCTCTCAACCTTGGATATTTTATCGCATTATTTATTACTCCGAGTCAAGTTCCATTAAATCTATGGATTACTGTGTCTATTGGTTTAATAATTTTTATGATAATAACTTGGAGACTTTATAAACAATCATTAAATTCCCTTGATCATGCTACTATTTCTAAATTTAAGCCTATCAAGAAAATTGAAACATTAGATTTACAAAATATAGCTATCAATATTAAGATTAAAAAACCAGTAGGGGCGTTTCTAAAAAAGGATCTAATCATCGCATCAAGAGATTTAAAATCGTTCATGGCAATAATTATGCCAGTATTTCTTTCATTTATTTTTGTATTTACTTATGACATCAGCAATAAAGATTTAATTTTTAATTGGTTTATTCTTACTGGGTTTAATATTATAATATCAGCAATTACTGTAAATGGGATATTAAAAATAGAAGAACCATCTGAAACAATTAAAGCATCTTTACCTATTATTCCACGCCATCAAGCTAAAGCAAAATTAATTTTAATATTTTTTGTATATATTGTTGCCTTAATATCACCCCTTATTTTATATATCAATAATCCAGATTTCGATGATTTCTTGTTAATAACATTGTTAACTTTCCCATTAGCAGTGATATTTTTGCTGATGATTTTTGAAATGAGAGTTAAACTGTTTGGAAAATTGAGAAAAATCCATATGGTTGAAGAAATTAAACCTCAAAATAAGTTTATCAAATGGG
>JBHLNZ010000036.1:0-31213 GCA_048941015.1 Promethearchaeota archaeon
TACATTCTACTATTGTTATGCCTAAGGGAGCACCTCAGAATAAAATCAATGCAACAAAAGGATATGGGGCTGAAATAATATTTTGTGATAACAGTCTTGAAGCAAGAACTAAAGCAGCTGAGAAAATAATAACTGAAAAAGATTTTATTCTCATTCATCCTTTTGATAATGATGTTATTATAAACGGTCAAGGAACTGCAGCTTATGAATTAATCAAAGAAATTGGTGCGTTAGACATTGTTATTACACCATTAGGAGGAGGAGGTTTATTAAGTGGAACAGCTATCGCAGTAAAGGGCTTATGTTCAAACGCTCAGGTATTCGGTGTTGAACCGTCTATTGCAGATGATGCTTATCGTTCTATTCAGGCGGGTTATATTATTCCAAGCACATATCCAGATACTATAGCTGACGGATTACGAACTTCGATATGTGAACGAACATTTAAAATAATCCAACAATACGTAGACGGAATTTTAACAGTTTCAGAAATGGAAATTATTGATGCTATGAAATTTTTATGGGAAAGGATGAAAATTGTAGTTGAACCTTCAGGTGCAGTACCTTTAGCGGCACTTTTATCTAAAAAGATTGAAATTTCTAACAAAAAAGTAGGACTCATAATAAGTGGTGGAAATATTGATATAGAACCATTTTTAAACTTATTAAAAAAAAAAATTAATGATTTTAAAGTAAGCTAATTTAATCATCGATATTTGGAATATCCTTTATTACATTATAATTTCCTTCTGTAAGGTTTATTAACATATCTACAGCATTATCCCAAATTTTATCCATCATTGAACTTACTTTACTGAAATTTTCTTTATTATCAAGTTTTAGATCAATAGCTTGTTTTTCATTGTTAATATTGATCTCGATAGGGAGGTCTTCTCTTAAACCACCGAACATTTTTAACATTATTATAACTTCTTCAGGCTCAGCTAAATTTCCTTTAACCTCAGACTTAATTATTATAGAAATTTGAAGATTTGATTCATCTTTTTTAATTTGAATTGAATTCTTTAACATGTCTTTTAATAAGGGAAATATTTCTTCCATTTTTTTTATTCACCTTTTAAATTGTTTTTATTTACCTCCTTGGATAATTGGTAGATCAATGTAAGAAGAAAACTTATTATTTCTCGAAACTTTTATTGTGGGTCTGCCTTCTTTTGGGTATGTTGAGAATGTATCTTTATCTCCTCCAGCAATAGCAATTTTAATTTTATGACCTTTTCGAATGAGAACAGAAGTTGCATGTAAACTAAAATTTATCTCTGCAATTTCTCCTGGAATTAATGGCATAGAATCTTGCTTCTTATAGGTATGAAAAGGTATTAGTGTTTTGTAAAAAGGGGTCTCATTTGAGATTTTCCTATGAATTACTCGGAATTCACCATCAGTAATGTAGGTTATATTTCCTTTCTCATCCACATCTTCAAGATATACGAAAATAGAAACATCTTCATGGGTAGATTCTAGGTAAAGAGAAATTATTGTTTGACCTGTTATTTCAGTATCTTTTTTGAAAGGTTGACTAGTATAACACAATAATTTTTCATCCATTTTTGCTCGATTTTCATATACTATAGGCAATCCAAGTAAAGCCCACCAACGATTGTTTCTTCCTGTTGTTGCACGGAAGTTAATTTTATACTCATCTTCGCCATCTTCTTGATCTGGCATATCTGGTGATAAGGAATGATTTTCGGATAAATAAAATCTTAAATGTTTTTGTCCTTTGGGAGGCCATATTTCTGTCTTTTTCCATTGTTCTTCGACCATTGTATAATAATAAAGGGTTTTATCTTGAAAACCCTCACCAAAAATACATTTATCAAAGAAATTCATCCAAGCATTTATCTTTTCTCTTGGTGAAGGAGTCACTTTAGTTCTATCTGGAAAAAATTGATTTGCAGGTAAATGTGCTCCATGATTCCAATCTCCTAATATAGCAATCATAGGATTTTTTACATTTAAAAAGCGATGAATTATGGCATCAACATATCCTGAATCTAACCATGAGCACCATGCTAAAATAGGAACTCCAGACTTTTCTATCTGCTCTTTTCTCTTATAAACACTTACGTCAGCAATAGTGATTCCATCAGGAAGTTCTTCATCTCGAAAGTCTTTATCGATTGTATGTTCATAAACATATTGATTTGAATGGTGTAGATTCATTACTTTTTTAAGATTTTTGAGGTCTAAATCATTATCAACTGGTTTAACCCCTTTTACAAATAGCCACACATCAGGCATTATCTGTCTAAAAACCTTAGGATTATTGATATCTAAGTTTTTTCCCAAAAAAGACCACAATTGCATAAAAGCATGATCATAGACTCCTCCTGGATATGCAACATCAGTATAAGGATCCCAAAATCCATGTCCTGGTATTACTGCTTTTATGGCAGGATGATTATTTATAGAAAATAGTTCAGCAGTGGTACCTGTGTATGAAATTCCCTTTGCTACGACATTGCCATCTGACCATGGTTGAGAAATAATCCATTCTACAATATCCTTACCATCTTTTACTTCCTCATCGGAAAAGGGAACATTTCTAGTCCCAAAGGAAGCACCAGTTCCTCTTACATCAGTTTTTATATAAGCATAACCACGGCTTGTTATAATATCTGGATTAGGGATATCAGTGACCGTCTCGTCAAGAATCCATCTAAAAGGAATTCTTAATTCCATTGCCCTCCAATATCTTGTTTGGGTTAATAGTGTTGGAATTTTATCATCTGATTTGAGATCCTTTGGAAGACAAATAGTTGCAGCTATTTTAAGATTATCACGTATGGGAATGTAAATTGATTGAACTGAATAACCATTTTTATATTTCAGTTCTGGAATTTTTCCTAATTCCTTAAAAGGATTATTTTTAATTGCGTTTGGATCCGTCATTTAGGTTTCTCACTATAACTAATTAATAATTAATTGATATATCTGTTAAGTTTGTTTATAATATTTTAATTTAAAGCTTTATTATGTAAAGAATAATATTACCATTTATCAAAATAATAATATTAGATAAATAAAATTAGGGGAATATACTATTTATTGTAAGGTTGAAGGTGTAGATATCCCATTCGTAATGATTGGAACTTCACCATTTATAGGAGCGGGACAATTTGGCTTAAGGGCTCAAGAGTTTAGAGAAAAATTTCTATTTCATCCAGAAAAAATGTTAGAAATAATGGAAGCAGCTTATCAGGCAGGAGCAAGAGGGATGGAAGTAATAACTGCTGGAGAAATTAGTAAAGCAGCAATGATTATGAAGGAGACTTATAACGATTTCATTATTACAGGTTCAACATTTCCAGGACCGGATCCTATGATTGAAGAATTAATGAATCTTGACTCTAAAATTATTTTTATACATGCTATGGTTTCAGATCGAAAGAATCAAAACCTTTTTGAATTAATTGATGATATAGTTTCAAGAGGAGTTATCCCTGGAATTGCTGTTCATAATACTATTTCTACTTTAAAATTTTCATTTGAACATACTATTGTAAAAACATTTTTAATCCCATTTAATGCAAAAGGAATATTCATGGGAGACAAGCAAAAATTAGAAGATATAATAAATAATAGAAAAGATTGTTATTTTATTGGTATGAAGACATTAGCTGCTGGAAAAATAGAACCCCAACTAGCGTATGCTTATATAGCCAAAAATAATATTTGTTCAGTTTCAATTGGAATGGTTACTCCAGAAGAAGCAAAAACGTCAACAAAAATAGCATTAAATGCCCTAAAAAGTAAAATGTGATTTGAAAGCTTAATATAAAATAATCTTCTATATTATATAATATGCTTTTTAATAATGAACAAATAAATAATACGATTAAACTAAAAGATGGAAGAAAATTAGGTTATACAGACTTAGGTAATCCTAATGGTAAACCTATTTTTCACTTTCATGGATTTCCAGGTTCTCGTCTTGAATCTCTCTTAGTAGCAAATAAAGTTATAAATAAAGGAATTAGATTTCTAGGGATTGATCGTCCTGGAATGGGACTTTCAGATTTAAAAAAAAAACGCACACTTTTAGATTGGCCAGATGATATTATTGAGCTCGCTGATTTCCTAGGTTATAATAAATTTTCTGTAGAAGGTATTTCGGGAGGGGGTCCATATGCTGCAGTATGTGCTTACAAAATTCCAGAGAGACTGAATGGTTGTGCTATTATTGGAGGAATTGGACCATTAAATCAGAAAACTGAAGGTCTTAATAGGATGCTTTTTTTCATGGTGCGAAGATTTTTCTGGCTCTTTAGAATATATACATATTTTCAAGCCCGGAATAATACAAACTTAGTAAAAGCAGAAAAAAATTTAAAGAATTATCTTCCAAAATTACCAGAACCAGATAGAATAATATTTAACAATCCAGAAAATTTATCTCTTTTTCTTGAAGAAACAGCTGAAGCTTTCCGCCAAGGAAGTAAAGGTACTGCTTATGAAGGTAAAATATATGCTAATTCTTGGGGCTTTAATCTTGAGGAAATATCTCCGAAAGTGAAAGTGACTATTTGGCATGGAGAATTAGATATTAATGTTCCGGTCTCGATGGGACGTAAGATGTGCAAGTTAATTCCTAATTGTATAGGGAACTTCCTTCCAAATGAGGGTCATTACTCTATTGCCTTTAATCACATTGAAGAAATTATCGATAGTATCACTCTCTGAATCATATTTAAGGAGGAATTTTAGATTGTAAAGTTTCATCCTTTTTCTATAAAAATCATCCATAATCTCTCAATTTTGTATTACTCATGAATTCTTTTCAAAAATATAAGCTTTATATACAAGTTTACCGTTTTATTTAAATTAACGATTAATTTTCAGAAATAATTTATAAATACAGTGAAAAATAATGAAAATTGGAAAAATTCTGTTATTAATTGGTGCTATTTTAACCCTTCTCTCAACTTTTTTCTTTTCTTTTGGGGTAACAGCTGGGACTGACGGTCGTACACTTATTTCGGGTATTGGATTTCTTTTTAATCTCCCTGAAATATTTGGTGATGTAGTTTATTGGAATAGCTTCAATGGTGGAGTGACAGCGCTCCAATACACATTCGCGATAATATTTATCCTTTTCGTTTTTTCAGGAGTCATACAATTAGGGGGATTGAAAAATAAGTATGTCGCCTTTATTGGCTCACTAATTGTCATTGCTTTCGGCATATATCTTGTCATAAATTTGACTCATACTCCCCCATTAGACCTCAACCGATATTCCTCTTTATTCTGGCGCGCCCCAATTGTAGATGGGATATTTCCACTTGATATACGCATAATAGAAGTCAATCCTATTCCTATAGTTTATCTCTACCTTTCCTTAGGGACCATCACATTATTTATAGGTGGGGCTTTAGGATTGGTTGGAGGATTTTTAGGTAGGAAAGACTAAATTCTTTTTTTTTTTGATATCATTGAATACCTAGTCATATTGATAATTTCATCTTATATATCAAGTTTAAGAAGGACGTCTTAAAATTTTACCTGGATATCTATTTTTTTGTTTATTGTTATCAACAACTAAAGTTCCATTCACTATAACATATGGTATACCTTCAGGAAAATGATGAGGATCTTCATAAGTAGACTTATCTATAACCGTTTCTGGATTAAAAACAACAATATCAGCATACAAACCTTCTCTAATTAATCCTCTATCCATCAAGCCTAATCTTAGGGCCGGAAAGGATGTCATTCTCCGAATAGCATCCTCCATAACTAATAGTTTCTCTTCTCTTACGTATTTACCCAAAATTCTAGGGAAAGTGCCATAAAACCTTGGATGATATTTTCCTAAAGTGGGTTTGCTTGGAACTCCTACACCATCAGTACCAACCATATGATAACGACCCTTCATTATACGACGAATATCTTCTTCATTCTGAGATTCGATGGTCATCATAGTTCCAGCATTATCATCAATTAAAATTTCGAAAAAAGTTTCCCAATCATCTTTCTTTCCTTTAACTTTTGTAATTTCACTAATACTTTTTCCTTCTATTTCTTTCCATTTTTCTGAAGCAACCATCATTATATAGATAAGATTAAAACTATTTTCTTTTAAAAAATTCTCCCAGTCTGAGATTCCCTTCTTTATATCTTCCTTAATTTTTTCTTGATTCTCCTTTTTTTTTAATTTTTCTAATAAGCTTTCCATTCCCCCCTCATGAACCCAAGGTGGAAGCAAAGTGGAAAGATTCGTCATTCCTCGATTATAAGGGTATTGATCATATGAAATACTTATCCCCTGTGAGTTTGCTTCTTCAATTAATTGAATAGTTTGAATACTTTTCCCCCAATTATTTTTCCCTGAAACTTTATGATGAGCAATATGACCACCTCTACACCCTGATTTTTTAACAATTTCAATCACTTCTTTAATTGCTTCTAATACATAGTTTCCTTCATCTCGAATATGAGAGAAATATAAACCATTATAATTCGTAATTACTTTAGCACATCTAATAATTTCTTCTGTTTTTGCATATACTTGAGGCGCATATATCAATCCAGTGCTCATTCCAAAAGCTCCTGCTTTCATAGCTTCAATAATATATTCTTCCATTTTTTGAAATTCTTCTTCCAAAGGTGGTCGATTTTCAAATCCAGGCCCTCCTGCAATACGAATATTCTCAAAACCTACTACAGGGACAATATTAGCTGGATATCTATTCGAATCAAGCTTTTGAAGATATTCCCCGAATGAATTCCAATCGAAATTATAGTCTTTATATAATGGAATTGTACTAGCATAGAATCTTCTGAATTCCTCAACTTTATCTGGATGAATAGGGGCGAAACTATTCCCACACTGCCCTATTACGCATGTGGTAATCCCTTGTCTTATAAATGAAGTAAGTTTGTTAAAAATTAGTAAAATATAATCACTATGCGAATGCATATCGATAAATCCAGGACAAACTATCATATTAGTCGCATCTATAACTCTATCAGCAGTTCCATCGATCTTTGTCTTAATCTTTACTATCTTTTCATCCTTAATTCCAAGCTCACCTTGATACCAAGGATTACCAGTTCCATCAATTATTTTTCCATTTTGGATAATAATATCATAATCCATAATTTCCTAATCAACTTCGATTATATATCATTAAATTCTCTAAATATTATTTGATTTAAAAGATTTAATTAAATACTTATTAAATTTAAATTAAGATATATTATCACATGAAAAATAATCAATAAAACAATGACAATAAAATTATACTGGAAAGATCCTTATCAAAAAGAGTTTAAAACTGAAGTTATTGGATTAAAGAAAAATGGCATCATATTAAATCAAACTTTGTTTTATCCACTGAGTGGCAATCAACAGAATGATAAAGGAATATTGACGATTGGGGAACTTACGATTAATATTGAAAATGTAAGTCTAGAGAATGATGAAATTATCCATCATATCCCTTTAAAATCACTTAAAAGAGTGAAAATTGGTGATCAAGTATTTGGAAAAATCGATTGGGACTATAGATATGGTTTAATGAAAGCTCATACATCACAACATTTATTTTCAGCATTAGCTAAAAAGAACTATGATTTAGATACAGTAAGAGCTAATATCAATTTTGAGGATGTTTCTCTCCATTTTTCTCAAGAACTTAGCTATGAACAATTAAAAACTACTTTACAACAATTAAATTTAATTTGTACTATAGATAATCGAAAAATTTCACCCAAATTATTATCAAATGAAGAAGCCAAAAAAAAATCTAATAAAATAAGGGGAAGTATTCCAAAAAAGGATCAAATTAGGGTAATTGAAACAGAAAATCTAGATTTAGTGTGTTGTGGAGGTACTCATGTGCAAAATTCTGATGAAATAGGCCCTGTGTTTTTGTATGAATTCAAGCGAGGAAAAGAATTAAAATACTTTATTGGAACTAAAGCAATAGAAAAAATATCTGAATTTAATACTAAAATCTTGGATATGGCCAATTCTATTGATGTTCCTATTGATATGATTGATGAGAAATTTAAAAGGCAAAATAATGAACTGCTTTCAATTCGGAACCAAAATAAAGATCAGTTATTACAAATTTTAAATTTAAATATAGCTTATCCTAAAGAAGTTATAAATGGCGTATCAGTTTACGTATTTGATTATATTATTGATCATAAACTCTTAAAAAAATCATTTAATGATTATCCGAAAAATTCACTGCTATTGTTAATTACGGACGATAATAGGCTTAAAATTTATTCTAATAATGAGAAAGCAAATGCAGAACATATTTTAAAGACTCTTATAGCTAAATTTGGAGGGAAAGGTGGAGGTAATCCAAAATCAGCTCAAGGGTCGCTTGAGAATACTCCAGTAAATTTAATGAAAGAAATAAATTTAATCTTAGAAGAATTTAACAAGTAGATCTATATTAATTAAATTCAATTTTTTAAAAAATTTAATAGATTTCCTAAAAATTTAGGAAAATTATAACTCTTTTATAGATTTAAATAATTCTGAGAATTCTGAATCTTTCTTATAAAATATAGGTGGTTTACCGATAGGAGCATTAACCGTTCTCCATCCTCCAGTATAAACATTCCCTGACCAAATATGAACCCAATCATCTTTAGGTAAAAAAACTTCCCATTGATCCATATTTGGTTTAATAACTGGAGCTATAAGTAGGTCGCGTCCAAATAGATATTGATACTTAATATTATATAATTCTGGATCATTTTCATAATGCAAAAAGCATCCTCTTATTGGTGGAATTCCATCTTCTTGGTAAGTTTTAGATAAATGAATCAAGTAGGGTTTAAGATGTAAATGAATCTTTACCATCTTTGATAAATGAATTAATGTTTCCTCATCAGAATCAAATTGCCAATTTACATCAGGTCTATTCCCTTCATGAGTACGCATTAACATTGAAAATGTTGCCATCTCTGCAGAACGCATAAACAGTTCTTTCTCTCGTTTAAACTTTCCAGAAGTTGTATAACATCCGATATCAAAATGATAATAACCTATGCCACATAAGCCGATATTAATTGCTCCCGGAATAACTGAAGGAAGCCCTAATCTTTCATCCCAATCAACACGCTGATCCCCTGAAAATTGCATAATAGCATATTTTGATGTTCCAGTAAATCCAGAACGTGCGAAAAAGATTACTTCACCAAGTAAATTTTCTTCCTTAATTGCATCATAATTGACTTTAGTCCAAGGAGTGGGAGATAAATTATGAAATTCTTCTCCTGAAATACCTGAAAAAAATGTTGCATCTGTTGGAACATATTCTCCATAATCAACCATCCATCCTCCAAGACCTATTCCAATCATGTTTTTCTTAATCACAGATTTAATCCATTCAATAGCTTTAGGATTTGAAAAATCTATCTGTGAAGCTAGAAAATCAGTCATCATTACAAGATAATCTTCACCTTCACGATTCTTAATACAATAGCCTTTATCTGAAGCCTCTTTATAAAGATCTCCTTCAAGAGCAAGCATAGTGTTTATGTATCCTAAAAACTTAATGCCTTTATTATTCAATTCTTTAATATAATCTGGAAGGTTAGGGTAAATTTCTTCATCATATTTCCAATCCCAGAATAATTGTTTCCCAAAAGAGGTATATCTAATCCCCTGCCAATCTTGACACCATACTGCAGTAACTTTAATTCCATGTGCTAATGCTTTATCAATTTTTTCATCGACAATTTCAGGTCCTCCTTGGATTCCTAACCAAATTCCATCCAATGTCCATTCTGGCAACTTTGGTTGCAAACCAAGAAATTTATTTAGCTCTTTAACAACTTGAAGAAGTGTATCGTACTTTCCTATATATATCTCTTCTGGAATATTCCAAAGATACAATTCATGAAAACTTTCATTTTCAAAATTAAATTTTGAATAATGACTGCTTTCAACATGACAAAAATAATTATTAGTTGAAATGAAATTAGGTTGTGGATAATAAGTATGTTCTGATCTAGAAAGTGGGCTAGCGTCTTCAACCCATATAGGTACCTTTTGTCCTCTCAAATTCAACTCTGAGAATTGTTCACCACATCCAAAAATAGCTTCATCTTCATCAGCCACTACTTTTATCCATAATCGATTAACTGAAGGATTATCACACTTAAATGAGATTAAAAGTTTTTCGTTCTTAATAAAAAACTCTACAACTAAACTTGTATTATTGAACTCAAATTCAAGAATAACTTGGTTATGAGTTTCAGAGAGCAATTTGTAATCCTTGAATTTAAATCTTTTCTGAATCTTTTCACTTATTCTAAAGCTATTATGATTTTGTTTGAATTTCCCAATCCCAATTCCTATCTCAAAACAAGGCTTTTTTGAAGAGTGAGAAAAAAAATTATAGTCATTAAAGTAGAGATTAAACCCTTCAGTATTTTGTTCGTATTTTATCATTTTATTACCTTCCAACCTTTTATTTTAGCAAAAATCTCGAATGGTTTTATATAATCTCCATATACCACTGAGATATGATGGGCAATTCCATTTTGAATTATTTTATCCAATACAATTCTTATATTATCTTTAAATACAGTTTTTAGATAAGTTCCTTTAAGTTCTTTATCCATTGGAATTCCCTCTCCTTTTTGTAGGAAAATTCTATACTCTCCGGGAGCGTAATCAATTCTCAATAAGGAAATCTCACCTGGCTTCATAACAAAATCTGCTGTAACCCCTTTTCCTTCAGCAAAATAAGAATCCAATGATCTTACACACTTTTCATCCCATAAATCACAAGCAGCGACTCCACAGTGCCATAATAGCCCAAAACTTTCTTCGAAGTTTATCTGAGAAAAATCAGCTAGAAATGGGCTTCTTGCGCCTATTGCTTTATGCGCTAACATGGATAAACTACCTAAAATATCTCCTTCACAAGTTAAGATTTTATCTTCTGCTTGTAATATTGACATTGCAGCACATGGTGAGATCCCAAAATCTGTAGCAAATTCTGGCCAACATCTAATCGCAATAGCATCTAAATTATGATCTCGTATAAATCTGTCAAATTTAGTTGTAAGTAAAGCTACTTTTTCTAATTGTTGGTTTGTTATTCCTGATATATCAAAAAGAGATTTAATTTGTTGTTTTCTTTCGTTGATCTCATTATCACTTACTTCAAGGTTAAAAATTTCTCTTAATTCGAAATGATCCGCTAAAATTCCGATTTCTCTATATAAATCCAGCTCATCATAATCTAAGTTGAAAAATCCTTTCGCTCGATATCCAATAATGCCAATATGAGAAGATTTAAATGATTTGAGTATTCTAATGGCATCTAACCAATCTAAATCTATTTCATCACCTATTACAATATGATAATTCTTTACACCAGCCTTATATAGATTACTCGCATTTAGATTTATTCCACAAACAGAATTTAAGCGAATTTTACCTCCATCATAGGGTAATTCTTCTAATCCCCATAATAAAATTGGGCAACAAAGGACTTTATATAATTCCAAAATTAAATGCCCAAGAGCAAAAGTTCCGCTAATACATACTAATCCATCAATCTGCTTCTCTACCAAAAGATTTGCCGCTTTTTGGGCGTCTTCGATTTCGATAATCAAATCCTCATTAATTATATATTCAATATCTTCTATTTTTTTAAGTTTTTCTTGTATTTTCTTATATATCTCTTCCGCTGCGATATAATCGAACGTTTTTCGAGCTAGACAGACTAAACCAATTTTTATAAATTGCTTCAGCTAATTCACCATACTTGTTAATAATAAATAGTAATAATTAAAAAGCTATAAAGATTGTAAATATGGAAAGAAGTATTAGCTAAAATGAAAATATTTGAAGTAATCTAAAATTACCTACTAATGCTATTAATATCCCAAAAGCTATTGAGAACAAGAATAGGTAAAAAGCAAAAACAGCTATTTTTATATGGAGTTTCCTTTTTTTTTCGTCTTTCGAAAATCTTTTTATTCCAAATATTGAACCTACTAGTATAAAAATCATAGTTATCAACCCTGCTATTCCATGTAAAGAGTAAAATATGCTACCTCTAAGTAAAAAAGTTGAAATGCTCCAATAAGTAAATGAAGTTAAAGAAAAAATAGCAAATAGTGTTGAGGTTAAAATATGGAAACGAAGTGATATATATCTGGGTAATTCCTTAAATTTAGTTGGTTTAGGTCCAAATTTTTGGCCAGAAATAAATGCTAATCCTCCAAACACAAAAGTAATACTAAATAAATACGCATGAGTAATCCATGATGAAAAATTAGTTCTCATTGCTTGATCGCTCCATCCTCTCTCTTCCCAAAATCCTATATAATCATAATTAACAAGTTCAATTTTCACAATCCATTTTACCCACTTATATCCATAATGGTCGGGAGCTACTAATCGAATGGGAAATCCATGTTTAGCTGGTAGGACTTCTCCATTCATCTTAAAAGCTAGTAAGATATTATTAGCAAATGCTTCTTTTACTGTTAATGAATCACTATAACTATCTTCTGCATAAAAAACAACATCATAAGCACTAGAATTCACTCCTGCCATGGATAATATATCTCTTAATGGAATACCTTCCCATTCTGCTGTGCCAGACACGCCTTCTACACATGCTAAAGTTGCTATTTCTTTTTTTGAATCCAAACTTGTAAAGTTTGCATAGTCAAACATTAATTCTTGGTTTACATTACCAGTAACTTCTAATTTCCACTCACTTTCATTAATCAATGGAATTTCACCTTTTTGCAATACAAAAAATAGATCATTAGGAGTAATTATATACCTTGAGAGATGAAAAGCGGAAACTATAATTAAAGGTGTACCTAATAAAAGAATCAAACCAATAAAATAGAGATTATTTCTCTTCATTCTTGTACTAATAAGAAATAGGATTATTTAAAACACATTTTTATATTTATTAAGAACCACGTTAAAAAAGATCATAATAAATTTAGCAAATTCTTAAAAATAAGAGAATTAATTTTTCTATGGAGAACCTAATTCCGTCTCATCCCAAGCTTCTTGAAACATTTTTAACCCTTTATCGGTGAATGGATGTTCAAAACTATCTCGATATACTTGAAATCCTGCCGTGACGATATCTGCACCCATAATTGCTGCCTCAACTATTTGTTTAGCATTTCTCAATGCAGCAACAATTATTTCAGTTTGAAAGTCATAATTTCGATAAATTGTAATTATATCTGATAATAACTGAGTGCAATCAACTCCCGTAGCTTCTTGCCATCCAATGAATGGAGAACAATATGTCGTTCCGATTCGACCTACTTGAAGCGCTTGAGATGCAGTAAAAACAAGCGTTACATTAACCTTGATTCCATCATCGATCAAACTTTTAGCAGCAATTAAACCTTGTTCATTACAAGGAATCTTAATTACAAAATTTTCTGATAATATTGCTAAATTTTTTGCTTGCTGGATCATATCTTCAGCTTTTTTCAGGTGAGGATTAATCTCAACTGAAATTGGAAATTTAATTGATTTAAATTCTTCCGCTAATTCCTTAATAACCTTATTGAAAGGTTTTCCTGAACTTTTAATATGTTTTGGATTCGAAGTAACACCATCAATCTTCCAGTTCTTAATTGCATATTTTATTTCATCAATCTTAGCACTATCTAGGAAATATTTCACTTTATTTCGAACCTTTTGAAATTTTTTATCATTAATATTGATATTTTATTTAAATTTTAATCCTACTAAAACTTATTGAAGTATAAAAGAGATTTATGGTTTTTTATTTAAATTTTCCATAAAAATAGCAGCATCTTTTAATGTTAGAGCCAAACCTTCCATCAATTTAACATATCTATCACTAATATAGATTTTGCCTTCGAAAAATCCCTTTTCACTCTTTTTTTTAATCTCCTCAATATTTAGAATCACCGATTTAGAAAGTTTTATACCTAAGGATTCTAATATAATCTCATCTTTGTTATTATTAAGAGCCTTATTAGATATTTTTGAAAATATCCAACGCGGACCTGTGCTATATTGTACTTTAGGAGGCTCTATTCTAACATCAATTATACTTATTATGCTTTTTATCAATTCCAGGAGGTATTTAAAACCCAAATTTATACTTATTTCAGGAGAAAAGTCAATTATTAATATTAATTTTATATTTTCAAGAATTATGAACTCTGAAAGAATCTTTTGGTTATCATCTAATATGAAAATAATATTTTTTATATTTTCGATATAACTTTTATTTAATTCGAGTTCTCCAAGAAATTTAACATAAATTTCGTTCGATAAGGAAGAGTATAATAATAAACCATCAGATGTGATCAAAGCTCCTCCTAAAACCTCTTTTTTTTGAAAAATTTCTCGGATATATTTTATTATTTTCTTTATGATTATAGAAGATTCATAGGTTATGATTCCAAATTCTTCTTCTTGATCATCAAATAAAATGTTTGAGTCTTCACTAGAGAACTCAATATGAGTTATTTCAAAATCTACTACTTGATAACCACGTATATCAAAGTGGGAATCCATAAACAATTGAAAGCTATGTTCGCAGATGTAATTTGAAGGAATTCCAATTGTGGTTAAGCTACCGCTCTGATTTATAAGTTTATATGGAATATTTATAAATTGGATGGTTTTACATTGCGGACATTCTATTCTTATTTTTTTAAATTGATTATCTTTTAATTTGTTATTTTTTACAACCATTTTTTTTAAAAAGAATTAATTCTTTCAAGAAACCTATTCTAAATATCTTAATTTTTCTATATATAATTTTACATAAGTGAGTTAATCTTCTTTTTTTTAATGATTAAATTTTTAAAATTTTAAGTGTGCAATAAAAATTTTTATTTTAAAAAAAATTGAATACTTTAATGAGAATTATTGATGCTCATACACATTTATTCGAAATTTCTGGTTATTTAGAAAAACTAATTGAAACAATGGATAAATGTGGAATAGAAAAATGCTGTTTAAGTGGTCTGGGTAAACTATTTAAATGTGCAGATAATCAAATGGTTAAATTAGCTTTCAAAAAATATCCTAACCGAATAATTGGTGCATATTTCATTCGTCCTGGTGTAAATGAATTGCAAGATATTGAAAAGGCATATAGTGATGGCTTTAGGATGATAAAAGTGACTCTTCCTAGAAAGCCTTATGATGATGAACTATATTTTCCTTTATGGGAAAAAGCCCAATATTTTAAGATGCCCATATTATTCCATACAGGAATAGTTACTATTGCTAAAAAAGTCCCAGAAGAAAGAATTTCATCATGGTTTATGCATCCCATGAGGATCGAGACAATTGCGAATAGTTTTCCTAAATTAAAAATTATAATTGCTCATCTTGGAGTACATTGGAATAATGATGCAGCTGAACTAATTCGAATGAAAAAAAATGTATATGCTGATCTTTCTGGTGCCCCAGAAGGTTGGAGGCTTAGAGCAGATCATATTGGTATGGATCACTGGCTATGGTGGCCTGGCGCATTTAAAAAGATAGTCTTTGGTACAGATGTAGTTTATAATCTTATTCCGCGAATAATTGAAGAAGATATGGCGCGTTTAAATAAATTTAATATAGATGCGGAAACACGCAATTTGATTTTTGCGGGGAATATTCTGAAAATGTTAGGTGAATATCAATAATGTTTAATAGGAAAGCCGAAGTTAGCTCACTAATGAAGTTATCTCCTCAAGAAGTAATACAGAGAGCTAGTGACCATCTTGTTGTCTGTGATACGCTAGAAAAATTACACAGAAAATTTGCAGAAGATATATTCAATGAAATTAAAATAAATAATAATAAAAGAAAACCAACTAAAATTATTCTTCCTATAGGCCCAACTGGGCAATATCCTTATTTAGTTGATCTTTTAGAAAAATTTGAACTTGATCTATCAAACTGTTGGTTGTTTTTTATGGATGAATATTGTGATGAAGATGGATATGCACTTAGCGTTAATCATCCCTTAAGTTTTAAACGGATTGCTAAAACATTATTCCTACTTCCTTTAAAAGATAAGTTTGGCTTAAAAACATCTCAAGTCACTTTTCCTGAAGAAAAAAATATATCAAAATTAGCTAATATTATTGAAAATTTAGGTGGTATAGATACTTGTTATGGAGGAATAGGTATACATGGTCATATAGCATTTAACGAACCTGAACCAAATATTATCAATACAGACCCTCGTAAGGTTGCTTTAAATGATACAACTATTACTATAAACTGTATAAGGGCTAAGGTTGGAGGTAATCTTGAGAATTTTCCCAAAGAAGCATTTACTATAGGAATGAAACAAATTTTGAGATCTAATCGGATAAGATTATACTGTAGAAATGGATCTCCTTATGATTGGGCTAATACTATTCTTAGAATCACTTTATTCGGCACTCCTGGGGATGATTATCCTGTTACTTGGATAAGAAATCATCCTAATTATGTGATTATAACAGACAAAGATACTTTAACAACACCATTAAATCTATTGTAAAACATAAAAAAATCAAAAGAATATAAACCATAATAGCAATATCTATTATTATATTTAATTCAAATATTTAGGTCTACTTCATGGACATTTTAAATAAAAAAAGTAAAAAGAAAACATTTAGTTCACTTTTTCGTCTTTATTTTATGATCTATTTCTGCTTTGGTATATTACCTGTCAATATTGATAATCTTTTGATACTTCTTCCGGGAGCAACCAAAATTGGTATAGGAATTGTGATAGCTACGAGTTTACTCGGAGGAATGAGTGGCATGATAATATTCGGTTATTTTGGAGAAAAATTTATTGAACAAATTTCAAGGAAGAAGCTATTTATTTTTACAAACCTATCTTGGATATTTTCTTATGGAGTGATCGCATTCTCACTGAATTATAATTTTTACTTAATTCTTTATATTACAGCTTCTATTGGTACAGGAGCATTTTTACCAATCGGTTTTTCTATTATTAGTGATTTATTTCCACCCCATGAAAGAGGAAAGAAATATGGAGCTATGCAATTTAGCTTAGCTCTAGGAAGTGGAATGGGAATAATCTTTGGTGGTTTAATGGGTACCTACTTAAGTTTTTATGGGTGGAGAATAGCATATGGCATAGGTGCCCTTTTAGGATTCATTGTTTTATTAACATATATTTTCAAAGGAATTGACCCTGAAAGAGGCTCTGCTGAACCTGAATTTAATAACTTGAAAGGAAATTTTAGTTATACTTACAAATTAACTCTAAAAAATATTGTTGAATTGTTTAAAATAAAATCAGTTATGGCACTTTTAATTTATATATTATTTTATGGTGTAGCTAGTTCTACTTTGGGAAATTGGGGAATTTTTTACTTAACCTCGAAAATAAATGATCCAAATGCTGGATTATATGGAACAACTATATATCTTTTAGCGGGATTGGGAATCCTATTTGGGGCTATAATTGGTGGAAAATTAGGAGATCGCTATTTCTATTCAGGGAAAATTAAAGGGAGAATAATTATATCCCTTTTCGGTTTAATAATTGGCGTAATTATGATTTTAGTATTTTATATGCTTCCTTTCTTTACAGAAAATACCCTTCAAATAATTTTCTCGTGGATATTTTTCATTAGTTTGGGTTTTTTAGGATACTCTTTTTCCTCTTTTTCTACCGGAAACCAATTTGCGCTCTATTCGGAAGTGTGTATTCCTGAGTTAAGAAGTTCAACAAATGCATTAAATGGTATAATGGTCAATATTGGTGGAATTATTGGTAATTTACTACTTTCTTCATTAATTGAACGCGATATTTCTCTCCTTCCATTATCAATATTAACTGTTTTACTAGTTTGGCTATTTGGAGCTTCTTTTTGGATAATTACATATATTTATTATCCAAAAGAATTAAAGGAATGTAGAGAAATCCTAGAGCTTAGAAGGATTGAAATAGAAAAGGGAAGATAAAAAAATAACGCTAGGATAAGTTATTAATTAAATCAAATAATGATTTTACTTCAATATTATTTAAAATATTTTCTTTTGTAAAATTATTTTCCAGATCTTTTATTCTTATCTTTCTAATGCTTATAACTCGTGATCCATTTGGCTCCATAGAAAAGAAGTTATCAGAAGCGATGAAATCAAAGAGATTAGAATCGATGAAAACATAAAAAGCTATTTTTTTAGTTTTAATTATAAGTTTGACTTCCTCAAAATCTTTAGATATATTTACAAATTCGAAACTTAATCCGGGATTTTCAATATTAAATTTTTTTGGAGCATCAAAAAAGCGAAAACCGTAATTTAATTCTTTCTCATTAGATTGTTTATTTTTTAAATTATAAGATATAACAGTATTATGTAAATTCTTCTTTAGTTCTTCTTTATCACTTAGATCTATAGTTCCAACCAATTTTGAGTAACAAGGTAATATTTTGGAATCAAATGCTCCTTGCATTAATAATTTACTTTCTGAATTCCATATTTTCCATTCCAAAATTATCTCACACATTGTTTTTAAATCATTTATTATCCAAAATTCTATTTTTTTTTCACTTTCATTAACACTAGGAAAAAGTGGTTTGTAAAACCTTTTGGCAAAATAGTGAAGTGCCTTCCAACGACCATAATAATCAATAGAACTCCAACTTGCAACTGGCCAACAATCATTTAATTGCCAAAATAGAGCCCCCATGCAATGATTATTATTACGATTGCGGCGCCAATGCTCTACTCCATATTCAATAGCTTCAGCTTGAGTTATTTGAGAAAGTATTATTTGGTTTTCAAATTTTTTGGGGATTGAAAATCTTCGCTTCATATATCTCATTATTTTTTTATTACCTGAAGAATTTTTCTGATGATTTTCCATTATTGGAGAATAAAAATCAAATTGATTGTTGGGGCAAAAAGTCTCTATCGTTTTCATTGATGGAAAGGATTCAAATCCAAATTCTGACATGAAACGGGAAAAAAATGTTCGATAAGATTGAAAACTTTTATAATGATGCCATACAGCCCAATAATGAGAATCTCCTTTATTTTGATCATTTGAATCTAAATTACCTAAATTATCATTTATAAAACCATTAGATGGAGAACTTGGCCAATAAGAACGAGAGGGATCATATTCTTTCACTAATTTTGGTAAAATTCTCTCAAATATCTTGATATATCCCTCTTTAAACTCATTTATTACTTGACTGTCCGAAATTCCACTTTCAAACAAGAGTCCTCGCCATAATTGTTCAATCTCATTATTTCCACACCAAAATGCAAGACTAGGATGTATTCTTAACCTTTTAATATTTTGAATAAATTCTACTTGAAGCGATTTAATAAACTCTTCATAAGGTGGATAAACGGCACATGCAAATGGAAAATCTTGCCATACCAAAATTCCTAATTCGTCGCATAAATCGTAAAATATAGTATCTTCATAGATCCCTCCACCCCATACTCTGATCATATTCATGTTTGCTAATTTAGCATTTTCAAGATTGTTTAAATAAAGCCCCATTCTTTTACCTCTTGGTATAAAGCTGTCTATCGGTATCCAATTTGCTCCTTTAGCAAACAGAGGAATTCCATTTAATTGAAAATAAAAGGTCTCCCCCCATTTATCGGGAATTGTAACTAACCTTATCTCTCTAATTCCTATTTTCTGGTAATATTCTTCGATTACATTTTCTTTTAAAATAGAAATCTTTAATTCATAAAGATTGGGAATACCTAAATCATGCGTCCACCATAGATAAGGATATTCAATATCGAATTCAACTAACTCTAAATTTTGAGAGATCTTTTTAATTTTTTCTAATTTTCGCCCATCTGGTTCCATAAGCTCAACTTGGATTTCATAACTCTTATTTTGGAGAGCTTTTAAATCAGCATCTATTTCGATATTTAATTGAACATTAACAGATTCTACTCCATTTGAAGAAAACTCATTCAAATCTTTAATTTTGAAAGGATCTTTAAAATACTTAAAATTGTAAATAGGATACACAGAAAGAATTCTTAAATTATCATACCCTATTAATTCAACAGATTGCCAAATTCCTATGTCAGGAAGTTTTGGTCCCCAATCCCAACCATGTGAATATTGAGCTTTACGAATATATGGAACTCCAGGGATATCATCATGTCCTGTAGTTAAATTAATGCCATATTTCTCGATTTTATTTTTTGCCATTTTGGTTGGGCTTTGAATAACAACTTCAAGCTTATTTTTATTCTCTTTTAATAGGTCTTTTACATTGAATTGATAAGTTACAAACATATTAGAAGTTGAACCAATTAATTCATTGTTTAAATAAATATCAGCAAAAGTATCAACTCCATCAAATTGCAATAGCAATTTATTATGACTTAAGAATTCAGGACTAAGATCAAATTCTAATACATATTTCCATTCTGATTCATAAACCCATGATACCTTATGTTCATTTAATCCATAAAAGGGATCTTCTATTATCCTATTCTCAATTAAGACCTCAAAAACAGAGCCTGGAACTTGACTCTTTACTTTGATATTTTTTTCCTTCTGAAATAATTCCCATTCGCCATTTAATGATATTCTTTCAACTTTTTTAATAAATATCAACTCTTTTATATTAAATATTTGAAAAAGTTATCTTGAACCATCCAGCTTCCTAAAAATCTATCTCTCTTTCTTTTATTCCAAATATTATCTATATTATTTATACCATCATAGAGTTTGGTTAGGAGATCTTTTTTAACAGGAAATTGTTCATGAGAAGGATAAATCTCCTCAATCTTTTCATTATCATAAATATCAATTAATTTTTGGATACTTCTTAGAAATGAAGGAAATTTTCTACGTTTGGGTAAATACATTGAACCATAATGGGCAGTGTCTCCTGTGAAAAGCTCTTTTGTATTCGAAACCAGACTAATTGAGCCCTCAGAATGTCCTGGAGTATAATAAACTTTCAAAGTAATATCACCCAGATCAATTAGGTCTCCATCATTGAGTGATTTAACTGACTTAGCTGCTTCAAGTTTGAAATTTTTTACCTTATAATACTTCATATAATCACTGTTTGAATCTTTCATGAATGATAGATCAAAAGGGATGGTAATGTTTTTACTCTCGTTTCGATGAATCATAATCTCTTTAAATTCATAATTAGCTCCTATATGATCGAAGTGAGAATGAGTATTTACAATTAAAAGAGGTTTTTCCTTTATTATTTCATCTATTATAGGTTTTAAGGGAAATAATCCACATCCGGTATCAATTAAAAGGGCTTTTTTATTTCCTAATATTAGAAATAAGTTTACATATTTTGTATGAAATCGAGGTTCAATTTTATCTAACCTCTCTCTGATGATATATAAATAATCTTTCTGCCTTATTACTTCATACCAATTTTTACTATTTTGCATAATTCTAGCATTATTTCCTCTATACTCAAAATAAGACTTTAATAAATATACTGAATTCTTTAAAAGGATAAAAAATTTGGGAATATAATCAAAATAAACATACCCTATTCAAAAAATGTCAGAAATAAATTATCTTCCTTATGAACCAAGAATGGAACCTACAGCACCAGGTACTCTTAATATTAAAAGGACTGTCTTGATCTCTTTATCCTTTTTTACAGTACTTTTAGCATGGGGTTTCTTTAACTTCAAGGTACCACTTTTGCTTGATGAAGTATTAGGAACATTCTTTTTAAAAGATATAGTTAAAGGGGCAATAATGGCTATTGATAACTTAGTTGCTGTGTTTGTGCAACCTTTTTTTGGGGATCTTAGTGATCGAACAAAAAGTAAAATAGGACGCAGAATGCCATATATTATTATCGGTACTACATCTTCCGCAATCTTCTTTATTTTTATTCCTTGGGTACGTATCCTAGCTGGTTTAGTCCTCATTATATTTTTATTTGATCTTGCTATGTCAATATATCGTTCAGCATCTATTGCTATTTTACCAGATTACACAAGAGAAGAAGTATATTCCAAAGGAAGTGCGATACAACAATTTATTGCTAATATGGGGGGATTATTTGCATTTGTAATCCCCATCATCCTTGGGATAGTACAAACTAGTTTATCAGCTGAATGGTTTGATGCTTTAGGATTCTTAATAGTTGCAATTTTAATGTTATTATTAGTCATCTTTCAATTTTTAAAAGTCAAAGAGACTCCAACAGGAGATAGTTTACTTAAAACTACAACGAAAAAATTAGAAATTGACCCTAATACATTTAAAGTTCATGAATCTGAAGAATTGGATGCTGATACCAAAAGAGGATCATACAGTAATGCAATCAGAATTGTTAAGACACATAAGGATTTTCTTTTCTTCCTATTAACGGTTTTTTTCATGTATTTAGCTTTTGCATCTGTAGAAGCATTTTTCTCTAGCTTTAGTGTAGATTATTTTGATATCTCAGAAGGTCAAGCAGGTATTTTATTTTTAGCATATTCTGGCCCAATGATTTTGTCGGCTTATTTTGTTGGCATGTTAGGACAAAGTAAAAAAGTAGGAAGGAAAAAAGCTGTAAAAATCTTCCTTACCTGGTTAATTCTTTCAGTAGCTATTATGGCCTTTATTCTCGTTCCATTAACTTACCATGACCATAATGCACTATTAACAATATTGATATTATCATTGATAGCTATTCCATGGATGGGTTTCATTGTAAATAGCTTTCCTATTCTCTGGGCACTAGCACCTAAAGGTAAGACTGGTATTTACACGGGAATTTATTATACATTCAATCAATCAGCATATACTTTAGCACCAATTATTTTTGGAGGATTATTATCTATATTTAGGTTTTTAGGTGATTATAGGTATATTACAATGTTCCCTTTTATCCTTGTATTAATAATAATTGCATATCTATTATTCTTCAAAGTTAAAGGCGGCGAAACAAACACAACAATAAAAAACAATTAAATTCTTATTTCTTTTAAATTTTTTCATAAGAATAAGAAATTCTATCATTATTTTTTTAAAATTGAAAAAAAAATAAGGTACTTTAGGAAATTACATTCTCTTCAAGCATTTTTTTGTTCACTTCAACTCCCAATCCTGGTTTGGTTAAAGCTTTAACAATTCCTTTCTCGCACTTAATAGGTTCTTCTAGGACTTGAAATTCTTCTGGATAAAAGGGAAATTCTAACCAATCACATCGGCTAGATAGTGTAAATTGCAGATTAGCTGCTAATTGAAGACCGTATCCAAAAGTATGGGGAATTAACCTTACTCCTCTTACCTCGGCCATAGCATCCATTTTCTTTAATTGCAGAAAACCACCACTACGGTTAACATCAGGTTGAATTATATCATAACATCCCCTACTTAATACATCTTCAAATCTAAAAATACCAAAATCATTTTCTCCACCTGCAATTTCAATAGGAGATTTCTTCCTTAGTAATGCTAAACCATTCAAATTATCAGATGGCATTGGTTCTTCCAACCAGGTTAAGTCATTTTTATAACACACATTAGCAATTTTAAGAGCATCACTTACTGTTAAATATGCTGAATTCGCATCAACCATTATCTCTAAGTCTGGAAAAGCATCCCTCACTTCTTTTATAATCGTTTCAGGTTTTCCTCCTCTACCTCCTATTCTTAATTTAACACCAGTAAAACCACCTAAATCTATAGCAGATTGAACTGCTCCTACTGCAGCTTTTGGTTTATAACCTCTTGGCATAGAAGCGTATGCTCTAACCTTTTCTTTCATTCCACCTAATAAACGATAAATAGGTTGTTTTGTGGCTTTACCTATTATATCCCATAAAGCGACTTCAATAGCACTAGTCACCTGAGGAATTCCAAACATTATCCTATTGGTATTATGATAGAGCATATGATAAATTTTTTCAACCATAAAGGGATCCTCTTTAATTAATAAACCGCCAATAAAGTCATCTATTAATCTTTGTGCTCCAGCATTGCTCAAGTTCCAATGTGCTAGACCCCATCCTTCAATTCCTTCATCAGTTTTGATATTTATAAATAAACCACTTGCTTTAAATGCAGGCATCGCCCCTATTTTAAAGGTAAAATCCAAAACCATTAAATACGTTTTAACTTCTGTTATTATCATATTTATACAACACTAAATTTTTACTTAAATAGTTAATATATAATAATTAAACTTTTAGAATAAGAATTATTTAATTCTATAAATATTGAAATAATTAATACTTTGGGTCGCAATTGGTAAAATCACCTGGTTCTTCAAAGTCTCATAATTATGCTTTTGAAGAGTTAGCAGTAGTTTATGTTCTGTATTTTGATGAAGCTAGAGGGCATATTCCCCTATTAATTTATCCAGATGATCGATATAAGGATGATAAAAAGTTTATGAGGCCAATCCGATATCATCCAATCTGGTTCCTAGGAATTGACGAACAAGAGGTACTAGATCACATAGATCTTGAATTTAAGGGTTATACTTTTTTTGGTAAAAAATTTTTAACGAAATCAAAAAGAAAGAAGAGAAGAGCAGGCTTAGAAGAAGAATCTCCAGAAACTATTGTTATAATTGTATCATTACCCAACAAGATAGAAATTTTTGGTGATGATCTGATTAAAACTATGACAGAAGAAATTAAATCTAAATTTGGGGAGAAATTGTTTGAGATTATTGAGGCAGAGATTCTAAAAGACCAAATGATTAAGTCACCTGAAATAAAGGAATTAATAAAGAAGGGTAATAAAATTAAAGGAGAATTAAATGAACTAATCAAAAAAGCAAATGATGATTACTTTTCAAATATTATCAAGCAATCTGATACTACTTCTATCAAAATGCAAAAAGCAATTTCATTTCTTTCATTAAAGGGAATTGATGTTACTCACATAGCTAGTAAAGATTATAAAGATTCGTTTTCAACAATAAAACTCTTTGATCCAAGTGATAAAAAGGCTCTTGAATTTAATAAAAAAAAACCTTTTTCAATTATTAAAATAAATAAGATGGAAGATAGTCAAGAATTAGAGATTATAGTTAAAAACAATACAGATGAAGAAATATATGAGCTTACCGTTAAAATTTCTCATGTTAAAGAATATTTCGAAAAGGAAGTTTTATTTGAATTCATTGAAGTCTGGTATCCAAAAGAAGAGCTGGTATTTCTTTCACCAATAATACCCCAAATCAATGAATATTTAATTTTTATTTTAGATGAAAATAAAAAAGAAAAAATCTTATCAAAAAGAATTGATTTAAAATTACTCCATCAATAATAGTATTAATAAGAAGGTGTATAATTTGTCTCAAGATATTTTAAATGAAGAAGAGATTATTATAAGAAATTATAGAACATCTGATTATGAAGCAACTCTTGAAATGTTAAAAGCACTCTCAGATCAATTTAATATTGGGTTAAGTGAAGAAAAATGGAGAGAAACTTCTGGGTTAAGGCAATTTAAACCAAATTTGAAAAGAATAACACTTATAGCAGAATTAAAATCGACTAGTGAAGTAGTCTCTATGGGTATGTTAGAAGCCGTTAAAAATAATTTAGGGCAATATATTGGATATTTAAATAATTGGGCCACTAAACGAGAATATATTGGGAGGGGTGTTGGAAAAATATTAGCAAGAAAAGCAGAGCAGATATTAAAATCGTGGGGTTGTGAATCTGTAAGAATTAACCTAGCCTATAAAGGAGAAAAAAAATTAATAGACGTTTTTGGAAAATCTGGTTTTGAGCCTATTCTAATTGTATTAGAGAAAAAATTTGAAGCTGAAGAATTAAATCAAACACCACTAACCTAAAAGAGCTCCAAATTTTTCTCTAAGCATTGTATTTTTTTCATAATCTTTTATAGAATTGTCTTGAATTAAAAAAAAAAATATATTTATTCTAAAAAATTGAACATCATATAATCAATCACTTTTTGGAAAAATTAAAAAAATAAGAATGAGGTAAAAATAAAAAAATGCCAATTGGTATAAAAAGTTATGGTGCCTATTTACCAAAATATATGCTTCCAAGAGAACTTATTGGAAAGGCTTGGGAATTTCCTGTCGTTCCCGGAACAAAAGCAATCGCGATGGCAGATGAGGATAGTTTAACAATGGCAGTTGAAGCGGGATTAGATTGTTTAGCAGGCATTGATCCTAAAACTATTGATGGATTATATTTTGCTTCAACTACGCAGGTCTATACTGAAAAAGATTCCGCATCATTAATTGCTACTGTATTGGATATGCGAGAAGATATCATAACTGTTGATTTTACTGATTCACTTAAAGCTGGAACAACAGCGATTACTCGAGCTGTGGATACGATAAAAGCAAATAGAGATATTAAGAGTATACTTGTAATCGCCTCTGATACAAGAGTACCTGAACCTTCAACAATGTGGGAATATGGATTTGCTGATGGAGCCGCTGCATTACTTATTGCTGAAGAAGATAACATTCCAATCTCAATTGAAGATTATTATTCTGTTTCAGCAAATGTTACAGGACCATGGAAAAGGACTGATAAAGACAAATTTATAAGAACTTTTGAGGTGAAAATGGACGCACAATTCTATGTTCAAAATATCACTAAGGTTATGGCTGAAATTATGAAAAGAAATAATTTGAAACCTGAAGAAATTAATATCGCAGCTTATTACTATGATAATCCAAGATTGCACGGGAGAATAGCTAAAATGATGAAATTTGGTCAAGGAGTTGCCCAAAATAGTATATTCTTTCAAATCGGTTGTACAGGAACTCCTATGGCTTTTATGGTCTTAATTGCTGCTTTAAGAAGACCTAAGGAAGGAGATAAAATAATAATGGCAAGTTTTGGAGATGGGGCAGATGCAATCTTAATGGAAGTTAAAGATAGGAATGCTTTAAGAGATATTGGTAAATCTCGCTTAGGTTTCATTGGACATCAGAAGTCAATGTCGACAATTAAAAATTATAATAAATTTCTTGAATTTAAAGAATTACTTGAAAAGGACAGATATACAAGAAAAAGTTCAGCAGTGACAATCTGGAGAGATACCCCTTCTGTTTATAAATGGTATGGTGTAAAGTGTAAAAATTGTGGAACTATCCAATATCCCGATATGCTACGTACTTGTGCTGTTTGCAGAGCAGACGATCAGCTTGAACCGATTAAACTCAGTTTAAAGGGTACAATATTTACCTATACTCTAGATCATTTAGTAGGAGGAGCTTACTTAGATGTTCCAGTTCCTCGTTGTGTCATTGATTTAGATGGTGGAGGGAGAGTTTTATTAAATATGACTGAAATTGAAAAACCCGAGGAAAATGTGCAAATTGGAATGAAAGTTGAATTAACTTTTAGAAAGGAACATGAAGGTGGTGAATTTAAAAATTATTATTGGAAATGTAGACCCGAAAGGGGGAGAAATTAAAGGAGGTTTTAAAAAATGGTAAGGAAAGGAATAAAAGATAAAGTTGCCATAATTGGTTGCGAAATGACTAAATATGGTGAACGATGGGATAAAAATCAATACGATCTATTATTTGAAGCATTCCAAGGTGCGATTAAAGACGCGGGAATTGAGAAAGATACCATAGATGCAAGCTGGATTGGTATATTCTATTATTTTACTGGATTATCTGGTGCGATGGTAGAAGATATTCTAAGATTAGATGGAAAACCAGCAACTAGGACAGAGAATTACTGTGCAAGCGGCATGGATGCTTTCAGAAACGCTTGTTTTGCAGTTGCTGCTGGTGCTTACGACGTTGTTCTCGCCTGTGGTGTAGAGAAATTAATGGATGAAGGCTCAAGTGGATTACCAGGATTTAAAATATTTGGACATCCATTATATCCAATGCCTTCTGCTCCTGCTATGTTTTCTATGGCGGCAACGAGATGTTTTCATGAATATGGTTGGACAAAGGAAGATCTTGCTCGAGTAGCTGTTAAAAATCATGATAATGGTGCTCATCATCCAAAAGCACACTTTAGAAGTCCTATATCGATTGAAGCAGCGATGAAAGCGCCTATGATTGCTGACCCACTCGGGCGCTTCGATTGCTGTGCCATGTCTGATGGAGCAGCTGCATTAATCTTAACCACACCAGAACTGGCAGAAAGTTATGCTCATGCTGATGATTATGTGGTAGTGAAAGCAAATGCGATTTCATGCAGGACTAATTTTCCATGGTATATTCCTCCCAATGGTCCAGGTGCAGATTTTACTGCTTTTCCATCTACAATAAAAGCCGCAGAATATGCTTATAAAGAAGCAGGAATAACAAATCCTCGCAAAGAGATTGATGCTGCGGAGGTTCATGACTGCTTCACGATAACTGAGTTGATAAATTGTCAGGACTTACAATTTTGTGATCGTGGTAAGGCAGCGGAGGAATTGAAGGAAGGAACTTTTAATTGGGATGGAGAGACTGCTGTTAATCCCAGTGGTGGGCTTAAATCATTTGGTCATCCCATTGGTTCCACTGGAGTTCGCATGTTAACCGAAATTACAAAACAACTGCAGGGTCGTGCGGAAGGAAGACAAGTCCCAGATGCCAAGATTGGCTTATGTCATAATCTTGGTGGCGCGTTTAGTGTTTGTTCCACGACAATTTTAGGTCAAAGAGATTAAATTCTAAAAAAATTTTTTTTTTTAAAAACTCTTTTCTTTTAATAAGAATTTTACTTAAGGCTATTTATTTTTAAAAATATCGACCTTTATTTACTTTAAGTTAAATTCCAATACAAAAGGCTATGGAACTAAATTTTCTAAATTTTAAATTAATCTCCAAAGTTGATTAATTAAAGTGAGTGGAAATAAACGAGATCTTGTAGAATGAAATAGGAATAAACATATCTAATAAAGAATTGGGAAAACTTTTCTTAACTAAAAACAGATTTAATAGAGCGATTAGAGAGAAATCAATCTTTCGTAGAGGTATTTGTTATTTGAGAAGTACATATATGACAAAAACGTTAAATATTATCATATCACATTTCAACTTGATTAATAATTTCTTTTGGCGAAAAAAAATGGAAGAAGAACGTAAGAAAGAAATAAAAATTAGTGTTAAAGATTGGATTAAGATTAATACAGTAATTTTTGGAGCTATTTTAACCGTTTTTGCTTTAATTTGGCAAGCTAAACCAGATAACGGAATTATCATGGTATCTTTTTTATTATTGATAAGTTTTCCCTTTTTTATTAACTCTATAAACGCGAATGCAAGACTAAATAAGGAAATTGATTCTGAAAATGTCTCTAAGAATTATGTAAAGCGATTAGAACTTTTTGCTGAATTAACGTTTGGTGGTGGATTTACGTTAGTAATTTGTGCTTTAACAGTACTCGGATATGAATATTTGAAAGATTATACTAATAGAGATTTTATTGCTTTTATGTTTCCCATAATTTTTCTGAGTGTAGTGTGGAGTATATTGATTGGATATACAATAATCGATAATACGGATCGCCCTTTTCAGTTTAAAAAGTTTACAAAAAGATTTATCTGGATTTTAATTGAAATGCTATTTTTGTTTCTAATAATTCTTGATTATATAGGTATTTATTTAATTCAATAACTTTTACCAAAAATTAAAGAGGTGTCAATTTAAAATGGTTTCTGTATATGAATTGTTTTCTTTACTATTAGGTATTCTCAGTATGATATCCAGCTTATTAATTGGGTCATTATTTATCTATAAATCAAGAAAATTTGAAATTAAAATCTTATTATTTGCAGGGCTCTCTATTTTTTTCTGGGGTTTTGGATTTATATTTGGAATTTACAATCTATTAAGCATTTTGTTTACGGGTGTTGATATTATTTCTACAGAAATTTTTTTTAGCTTTCTTAATGTTGTCTTTCAAATTGTTTATAGTCTTTGTACTATTTATGTTGGTGGAAAGCTTTTGTTCCCAAAAAAAATAAGGCTTTTCTTTTCTATTATCTTGTTAGGTGTAGCCATTCAAGCAACTATTGGATTTACCTATATGATTATAGATCCAATGGTTTTTGAGAGTATTGTGGATTTCGTAACAGAAGGAATTTTTTCTACTTCAAATCTGGGGTGGGTTAATTATCTTATGATGGGGGTTAGTTTAATTACTATTTTCATTTTTATGGTAATTGGATTTTTAGTTAAAAGCATTCAATATCGAGGAAAGTTAAGAATAAAATTTTTTATTCTATTATTAAGCTATTCAGTATTAGTCATAACAGAGGTTACTGGTCTGTTTCAAAAAGCTTCTCCAAGAATCCTCATCATTAGTGGTTCACTCAATTATCGTATATCAATTTTAATTGGTATTTTAGATTTATTCTATTTATTGTTATATTATTATGGATTAAAGCCTAGTAAATCTATCAAACACAAAAAAGTACTTTCTCAAGAAGAGATCAGACTTACTTCTTATATGTTAGGAAAACCTATTCCTGCCGAAATTGCCGAAGAAGAATTAAAACAAGAAATATCCAGAATCCAAGTAGAGAAAAAAATAAAGAAGCCTATCTTAATTTTCATGAGTTATGCGACAAAGGATGCAGAATACTTCAATGTTTCCGAGATATCTGAGGGTTTAACTGTATATGATGAAATAAAAGATGTTCTTTATTGGCAAGAAGATTTACATGATAACATTATTGAATACATGAATGAAAATCTTAAAAAATGTGATGTGATGATATTATTTTGTTCAGAAAATGCACTAAAATCTGTTCCTGTTAAAAAGGAGTGGACTGCAGCGGATATTATGGGCATGCCAATTATTCCTGTATTTACCGAACCCAATTATATTCCCCCCATTTTAAAATCAAGGCTGGGCTATGAATTTAATCCTGATGATATTCAAACAAATGTCCAGGAACTTTATGATCTAGCATTAAAGAAATTTGAAGCATATTACGAATTTAAATAAAATTAATTTTAAAAAACGAAAGTGCCAGATGCCAAGATTGGGTTATGTCATAATCTAGGCGGAGCTTTTACTATTTGTTCGGTTACCATTCTGAGCCAGAGAGATTAAATTCTATTAACTTTTTCTTTTTTTTAATATTCTTTCTTACATTAAAATATTCAAGCAAAACATCATTCGTTTTATTCTTATTAATCCAAATATACACAAATCTATTCTTCTGGACTTAAATAAAGAAGTTATTTTTGGAGAAAAAATTAGAAAAAAAATAAAATAGTAATTGATTATTTAATCAATTCCTACCCTTGTTGCTAATTTAACGATAAAGAATATTATTA
>JBHLNZ010000037.1:0-31134 GCA_048941015.1 Promethearchaeota archaeon
TTATTTATTTGTTATTTCTATATGGAGGATATTTTGGGATGCATAAGAAAGCAGATTTCTCAGTAGCAAAAATGTTAGAAGAATTTAATTTTTCTTCTAATAGAGATTCTATTGATTTAGAAGATATTAACCGCAAATTCATGCATAAAGCATTACTCCATGGTTATACACCGAAAGAATATAAGAAATATTTAAATTCACTCTTATTTAGTAATGATCTTTATTAATGTCTCTTTTTTATAAATCAAGAAAATTAAAAAAAAAATTTATTTCTTTAATTTAGAACTCTTAATCTTCATGAGAGAAATTATAGAGATTAATGCTATAAAGGCAATAAGAATCATTTGATATCCTGGAATAATACCTTCAGGACCCTGTGAAGTTTTCCAGCTTAATAGTTGAAAATTTCCTTTTACTGAGCTTTTATCATATGCATCAATGTTTATAAAAGCATTATCTTCTATCCCTTCTAAATCTTCATGGAAAGCGATATAACCTATGGGAGAATATACAAAAGCCCATGGAAAATCACGTTCAATTATAAGTTGCTGTATTTTATTATAAAGTGTAATTCGCTCTTCATTATCAATACTACTTATTGCTTGCTCCATTAAGAGTTGAACATCATTATCTTCGCTATAAGGAGTAAAACCACCATATCCACCATTATATTGAACTGAATTAAAGCTATATGTACTATTACTCAATAAAGCATTGATAAATTGAGAAGGATCGTTATAATCTGCAGCCCATGCGATAAAAAAGAGCTCGAGCATATCTCTAGTAAATCCATCCTTTTCAAATAATTTGTATAAAAAGGTGACCCATGGTTCATCGTGAATCTCAACATTTATTCCTATTTTACTAAGATTATTCATCAAAAGATCCCCTATTTGTTCTCGAAATGTACTTCCTGTATTATATGTATAATTTAATGTTCTGAAATTCGCTGATGTCCAATTAATCTCATGTAAACCTCCTGGAGTCACATCCCAACCTATACCATAACCCATGCTTTGCATTATTTCTCTTGCTTTTGATAAATTATATATGGGAACATCAAAAGAATAATTACTAAAAAGCATACTTTTTGGGATTGGAGATTTTAATCTTTCAGCATGCCCTCCCCTAATATTATCAATTATATGAGAATAATCTATTGCATAGCATATAGCTTCTCTAAATGATTGGTCTATAAGATGATTATTCATTCCCAAATAATGGAGTACCCACCCTCCTCTTTTCGATTCTATTAGTTGGAGATACTCCGCATTAGTAATATTCTCAAAATACAAAGGTGAAGGATTTATAAGCATATCGATTTCTTCATTAATCAGTGCTTGAGTTAGAGAGAGAGAATTTGAAATAATTTTGAGGGTTAAGTTCTGAATTTTTGAAGTAGTACGCCAATAGTTATCAAATGAATGAAAAGTTACATTAACATCATAATTATATTCATCATATACAAAAGGCCCACTACCAATTAAGTCTCCTGAAATTACATCAATAAAGCTTGTAGCGGGTGTAGAAGCCGGTGATAATATATAGGATCCACTAAAGCAAAGTAAAGCTTCAAACCCACCAAATGGTCTGTTTAAAACAAATCTAATGGTAAAAAGATCCAAAACTTCAGTTCTGTTAATAAAAGGTGTACCGTCGAGCCAACGATAAGCTGCATCGATAGTTGTAGGATTCCCTGGTCCAGGTAGAGTTCCGGACACATTCATAAAATAAGCTAATCTTTCAAAATTCCATTTTACAGCTGTTGCATTAAAAGGATTCCCGTCATGAAAGAGAATATTTTCTCGAAGGGATAGGGTATAATTGAGTCCATTGTTAGTCCAAACACCAAAATCAAGAGCTAAACGAGGAATTATCTCCTTATCAGGCTTTGAATAGTCATAAGTGAAAAGTCCTTCGCAAACTTGTTCTATCACATTAAATGAACCCATATCCCACGCATCATGAGGATCTATAGCAACTGGTCCATAATGTACTCCAATCGTTAGTGAATCTTTTAAAGTTTCGCTGGTTTCATTACCTTTAACAAATGAATAGCAAGATATTGTGCTTTGTATACATAACAAAAGAATAAAGATCAATAAAACTCTATTATTAAATTTTTTTTTGATCATTTTTTATTTGATTTTTTGTCAATTGAAATTAAGACTAATTTAAATAGAATTATATTTATATCTTTTCTTCGATTAAATAAGATTTCTTACCGTTTATTCTTTTAACAGTTAGCTTGATTTTTTCTTTAAATATTACTATAAAATCAGAAGATCAATCTTAATTATAATTAAAAGAGATGATAAGAAAAAATTTCAGATTTAGATATGGTAAAAAATATCAATGCCCGACAAATCAAACTTCTTCAGGAAAACGGAATTAGTACCGCGGAAGCATTAGCAATGTCTCCTGCAGCGATGGTTGCTGAAATCGATGGGTTAGGGGATAAAACTGCTAGGAAATTAATATGGAATGCTCGAAACGCCTTAGGAATGACTGAATTTATGGCAGTAAAAGATATAGACGAAAATACAGAATATATTACCACTGGCTCGGAGGAATTAAATCGAATCTTAGGAGGAGGAATAGCGACCGGTAAAATCACTGAAATTTTTGGTCCATTTAAATCAGGAAAAACGAATCTTGCACAAACTATAGCGGTAACATCTCAATTACCTAAAAGTAAGGGAGGTCTTGGCGCTTCAGTTGCCTATATCGACACTGAAAATACTTTTTCCAAAGATAAGATAAAGCGCATTGCAAAAAGATTTGGAATTGATGAGAAGAAAGCACTGTCTCAAATTTATCATGCTAGAATTTACTCTTCTGACCACCAATCCCAAATGATTGCCAAGGCAGAAGGTTTATGTAAAACTAGAGGAATAAGATTAATAATTGTAGATAGTTTAATGGCTTTGATGAGAGCGGAATATGTAGGAATTGGTATGTTAGCCCGACGTCAAAGTGTGCTTAATAACATGATTCATGCTCTATCTCGAATAGCAGAAACTTATAATTGTGCAGTTTTGGTTACCAACCAAGTTGCTACTAAAATGGTCGGAATGTTTTCTGCGGATGATGCAATCGGAGGAAATATTGTTGCTCACGGTTGTCATTTTAGAGTTATGTTTAAGACTAAGGGTTTCTCATCTAATAATTCTTTAAAAAGGAGAGCTATAATTGTCGATGCTCCTGATCTTCCGCCAAATGAATGTGAATTCTTCATTACAGCATCGGGAATTGCTGATACTGAACAATCAGAAATGCCAAAAAACGATGAAATCGATTTTAAAGTAGAGTCCTTATTTGAAGATTCTAATGCTGATTCTAAACCTAAAGAAACTTCTGAAGAAGTAGAAATAACGCAAGTGAAAGGAATTGGGAAAGGTATCGCAGATAATCTGAAGGAACATGGAATAAATTCTATTGAAGATTTGATTGATTCAAATGCTGAAGAATTAGCAACTAAAATAAGTGGAGTATCAACAAAAAAGATCATAGAATGGCAAGAACACGCAAAAGGGCTAATAACTAATTAATTTTTTTTTCCTATTTTTCAACAGATTTTTTTAAATTTAAAGAAAGACTTTCTATAGGATTTTAAGGTAAAATTTAAGAAAAACAATCATTATAACGTTGGGGGAGGTATAAAAACTCTTCTCATCTCTGTTTTTTTCAAACTGATAGCACTTTCGGGGCATAAATGAGCACAAACACCACAGCCGATACATCGTTCATTATCAACAGCTGCAACAGTGTCTATGAGATCAACAGCTTCAGCGGCACAATGCTGTACACACGTTCCACATCCAGTGCACAATTCTTCATCAACATGAGCTAAGTGTGAAGTTAAATCCATTAAAGGTATTCCACCGGTATAATGAAGGGTAAAAACGCCACAACAGCATTTGCAGCAATTACAAATACCATCAATATCTCTCTCTATATCTAAATTGGCGTGAAAAACCTTATGAACCAAGCCTTCATCTTCAGCTTTTTTCATTATTTGTTTAGCTTCATCCTTTGAAATTTTTTCTACAAAACCGTGGGATATAAGAAATTCGGCTGTTCTTCCCAAGGCAATACAATTTCTCCTTTCATTTGTTGTTTCACATGGTTCATCAAGAAGATCTTTTTTGTGTCTGCAATAACAAACAGCCACTCCAATAGGATCGTACTTTTCAATGATTTTTGAGACCTCTTCCAAGGGTAGAACAATCTCTTCCTTTAATTTAACTTCTTCTTCAACAGGAATGACCCTATCAATTGATGGGGCATCCTTCCATTCTTGAACCATTTGGTTATAATTTGTTTGAGTATCTTGAACAATCTGGTTATATAATTTCACAAATAAACTTGCTAAGTTTTTTGTTTCTTCGTTTGTCTCACCACGCATTAAAGTAAATTCAATGATTCCTGGAACTAAGGGTGTTTTTCTGTAAACCATAACACCAGTACTTTTGCTGGGTATGCCAGAAATAACACCAATATTCATTAGATCATTTAACATCTTATTAAGCTCTTCTTCATCCATATCAGTTAAAGGTTTAATTTGATCAAGATTATATGAATGTTTTTTGAGTAAAGTGATAAATTTAGCTTGTTCTTCAGTTAGTAAAGTTTGCATTATTTCAATTACTATTTCACTTGCTCGTATTGGTAACCTTCCCGCTTTTATAAAATTTCTAGCCACCTTATACCATAATTTTTCTGACATTTTTAATCAATTTTCAAATTTGGATATTTAATATTTTATTTGATATATGATATTTACTTTAATAGAATAAAAATATTTTAAAATTCTTTTTTTGCTAATTAAAAAAGAACAAAAAAATTTTATTTAATATCAATCATACATTTTTCCGTTTCCTTGTCATTGTAAGCAGTATCAAGGTTCCAATGAAAACACCAGCAATAATGACCATGCCTGTCATCATTTCCGAGGGAAGTGAAAAGAATTGGGTAAAATTCGTATCGTTATCCGAAGGAGAGCCGCTATTATTTGTTGGATCGGAAATTCGATAATCCCAGCAAATAGCATATCCAATGTTAACTGCATCAATATTGCAAGAAATTGTGATGTTTAAAACATATACTCCTGACTTAGCAGTACCGAAATTAAAAAAAATTAATTCATTAATTGTAGGCAAAGTCGTATTAAAGTAAATTTTAAATTGGATATCATTAGGTTCATAGATAAAGTAATCTAAACTTACTTCGCTGTCATCTAAAACTGAGATGGAAGAGACTCTTCCAATGTAGCAGCGATATGATACATCGGTATCGAAATTAATATAATAAGAGAATGATGTTTCATCAGAAAAACGAGCGATACGATAAAATACTTCTCTATTAAAGAGCTGAGAAGGAATTTTATCTGTAAGACATTGCTCTCCTTTCTCTAATCGGATATAGATATTAAGATTATTTATGCTTATAACGTTAAATCTAATTGCATAGATACCTTGTAATGCAGTTCCAAAAGGAATTTCATGCCAATCACCTTGAGTGAGAACCGCATGAAAGATGTTGTATCTCATCGTATCAGGATCCCATAAGCTAATATTCAAAGTGCAATTGTGGGGAGATACCACTTCTATCCAAAAGTAATAAGTAAAATCTTTTTCCATAAATATTTCGGGAAAAACTAACTCATCTTCGGGACTCAAGAAGGTATATACTTTATCAATTAGCGTGGGATTGTCAAACTCAAATAGAGAACCGTTGATAGTTGGTAATTTATAAAATGAGATCAACAGAGTCCCGAACAGAAGAACTATGATAAGACTTATTATTGACTTCTTTATTTTAATAACCATACACCTTCATATTCTTAAACTCATTGGTAAGTTCCTGTACTAATTCGCATTTATCATATGCAATACAACTAAAGCAAGGTTGATCTGACCAGAAATATGGTTTCTGGTGAGGTTTTTCTATAATAAGTAAAGGGAAGGATGTCTTAGGGCATGTAAGTGCTGAATTTATGATTTTTCCCCTTTTAGGAAGTGGATATGATGTTTCACAAACATCACATTTTACAAATCTCTTGTAATTATTTGTTTTGTACACAATAAGCGAACATTCACAATTGGGACAGATCCCAATCTCATCTATTTGTTTCATTTATCAGGACGCCTAATACTATAATTTTATAGTAAGTTTCTCTTGATCATTTATAAAAAAAAAAATAAAATTCTCTTGCATTTATTGAAAAATTAATAAATGGGGTATGGGTTTCAATTTAATAGACCTTAAATTTTATAGATCAAGACTCCTATAAACTATAATTTTTAAGAGAGGAGAGAAGAGTTAACTTCTAACCTCTCTTTTTGATTAATCTAGTTAATTTTTTGTTTATAAATATCTATTTTATTCTAAATCCATTATGGCAATTTTTAGTTATTTATCCAGTATGGTGAGTGCTGTCGAATTTCTTATAGCTTTAGGATCAGTTATTGGATTATTAGGTTTGCTTGTGGGATTAATATTTCTCATCTGGGGTTCTCCAAGAATGCGTGGTAAAATGGTTGGAGTGATTATTATTTCGATTATATTATTAGCATTATGTGGAGTTAATACAGGGATGAAATATTTTAGAGTTTATAGATAAACAATATTTTTAGTAAAACATGCGCCATAAAACAAATTTTAACTGTTAATAAGATTATTAGAACTATTTTAAATCAAGATTTCTTTTATTTTAGTACTTGTTTAAATATATCCTTTTGAAGGCTTATTCCCTCCAAGGATCATTCCCATAAAATCATAAGTTATATCAGTAAGAAAACATCCAATCCATAGCAAAAGTACTCCAAAAAAAATTGCACCAATTGAAATTTTTTTTGAGATTAATACTTTGATTATTGCGTAAGCGATTAAAAGTGGACCAAAAGTAAGACAGATTGTCCCAATATAATTAAACACTAACTTGAGCACAATATTTGTCTGATAACGCAAATTTGCTCCAAAGAACGGTACATAAATAGCTATAAATAGCAAAATTCCAGTAAAAATCCACATAACTTTACTATGACTCCTTTCTTTTCCGATTACTATAACATTTTCATTTTTTGCCATAATTAATTACTTTTTTCAATTTAGTATGTTAAATTTCCGTCTCTTTATAAAAAAAAAATACTCATTTTTTCTTTAAAAATTTATATCCTTCACAAGAGTTATGGGAGTTAAACTTCAAAACATTATAATTAGAAAAAAAATCGAATTT
Source organism: Promethearchaeota archaeon (assembly GCA_048941015.1). GTDB lineage: Archaea > Asgardarchaeota > Lokiarchaeia > Sigyniarchaeales > SOKP01 > SOKP01. The sequence continues at coordinate 7,241 of JBHLNZ010000037.1, forward strand.
TCAGATTTAAGGGGGAAAATTATTACTGTTGATGCTCCAAACATCATAATGGGTTTATTTAACTTCGCACGAAGAGACATTGGACAGAATAGTAAAGGTTTAATTTTAGATAAAACACAACGTCCAATTTCTCATCTCTACGGGTTATTTTATAGAATAAACTTTTATTATTCGAAGATGATAATTCCTATTTTTGTGTTTGATGGTGTTGATTCTGAGTTAAAAAAACTCAAAACGAAAGACAGGCTTCACGATTTTCTTTTTACTCAGATTTGGTATCAAGAGGCTATAAGATCAGGGAATAATCAATTAGCACGAAGTATTGCTTTAAGTAAAGAATATATGTGGAGAAATATTATTTCCGAATCAAAAGCACTTCTTGGGGCATTAGGTGTACCATATATTGAATCTCCCGCTTCAGCAGAATCCCAATGCGCCTATTTAGTAAGAGATAAAATAGCTAATTATTCTAATTCCCAGGATTTTGACTCGCTACTTTTTGGTTGCCCTAGATTGCTCCAAAATCTTTCTAAATCATTAAAAAGAAAAATAAAAGGACGTTGGACCTATTATAAAATCGATCCTTTAACAATAAATCTTAAAAAAAACTTAGAACTGCTTAATATTAATCAGTTTCAGTTAGTTGATATAGCTATACTAATAGGAACAGATTATTTTCCAGGAATCAAAGGTATAGGGTCTAAAACTGCCTTAAAACTGATATTAAAACATCATTCCTTAGAAAATATATTGTATCAGGAGAAAAATAAATACAATTTTGAAGAATTAACTCCTGATCTCATAAAAGAAGTACGAAAAATCTTTCTACTTCCCGAAGTAATCAGAAAATATAGTGAAATCTTTTGGAATCATCCAAATGAAGCCTTAGTATACCATTTATTATGTGAAGAACATAATCTTAACCGAGAACGTATTAAGAATAATATGGATAAGTTTATAAATAATTATGAACGATGCGTACAATATTTTAAATTTAAAAAGGATAAACCAACTCTTTTACAAAAATCATTATTATCGTTTTAAGTAATTACTAGAATTTTCTTTTAAATATTTCAAGTTTATTCCCAAAACAATTCTTATTTATAATATTAAGATGACAATAAAATGGCAGATAATTCAAATATACATTCTGAGGAGTATATGATTCCATTTCTTATTGAACAAGAATTTACTACCAAATACAACGTACTTAATTATGTAGTACGACATATGTCTTTTGTAAATCATCAGGAAAAAATTGTTACTATACCTCAAGAAAAATTAAGAATGGTATCAAAAAATACTCATATTCCTAATTGCATAGTTAATAAAGTTGTAAGAGGCTTTTTGATAAACGTGCTTCTTTTTCGAGATCATATGAGTGCTTATAAATTTTCGTGGAGTCATGGAGTCAAAGTTCAATTAAGTAAAGTTTGTGTATATTTAGAACGTCTATATAATATGGCACCGGTATTTGATTTTACAAGGGCAAAGAAAAATTTAGAGATATTATATAAACTTCTTGAACTAAATTGTTATTGGCCTTGTCTGACTACACAACTCGCTTTAGTTATATTTGTGACAGATCGAAACGATTCACAAAATTATGAGTTTATTACTCAGAAAAATTTGCGAGCGATTTGTGCTAATTCCGCGTATGCGTTTCATAGAGCACGAAATAAATTAGGGATTAATAATAATGGACGGATAAGTCGATTAATACAGTAAACTTCTCATTTAAAACGCATATAATTACATCTTTAATTTTAATTGGCGAGATTTTTTATTTATAAAAAAGTGCAAAATAGTTTTATTTAATGATTACTGATTTAGATGATATTTTCCAAAAATTATTAGAAAAAGGGCTAACTGAAGAGGAAATTGAACGCCAAATACACAAAAAATCTCGGCAGTATGATGGGTTCATGTCGAAACAGGGAATTCTCTTTATTATTGCCAAAGAAAACGGTATTAAGCTCTATTCTCCCGAAATTGACCCTGAAATCTACAAAGAAATCGAAAAAGAGATTGATTATGATGAGTTCACCATCTCTATCTCCAATGTACAAGAAGGGATGCAAAATATTGTTATCTTAGGTAAAATAATATCCATTTTTCAGAAGCGTGAATTTGTAAGAAAAGATGGATCAGTAGGGCAGGTTGGCTCATTTATCGTAGCTGATACATCTGGAACAATTAAAGTAGTGATATGGGATGATAAAGTTGAAATGATGAATAATGAATATTTTAAAGAAGGAGAAATCATCCGAATTATTGGCGGATATTCTAAGATGGGAGAAGACAATTCGCTTGAAGTTCACCTCAGGCGAAATGGAAATCTCCATATCTCTCCAAATGATATAACCCAAAAATTAAGAATTCAATTGGAATCGGTCAGATGTTCTGAAAATTACCATCTTAATTTAAAAAAAGGGGTAGCAAAAAATATTCATGATTTGGTAGATAAATATGAATTTATTAGGAGTATTCAGGGTATTGTAAAAATAGAAGATTTTAAAGAATTGACTACTAAAAGTGGAGAAAAGACATTTCTTCTTAAATTGATATTAAGCGATGATTCTGCGTCCGTTTATGTAGTAGTATGGGGGATGATTGCGATTGAATGTCTGAAATTAATAAATGAGGGAGATTCAGTCTGTATTACTAACTTAAAGGTACAGAGAAATACGTTTAATAATGAAAAAGAGCTAATATTTACTAAGAAATCTTCTTTGCAGATTATAGGTTAGCCATATAAGTTAATATAAATTTTTTCTTTAAATAGTCCTAGTAAATTAGCATTCTAATCATTATAAAAGGTTAATACTTAACATGACAATATATGTGCCAAAAGCATTGTATGAAAATGAGATTTCAGAAGTGCTAGATGAAATCCGACATTCTTACGGAATTCTTACTAGAAAAGGATTTATCTACGGGTTAATTGCGATTGATCAAGATGCTAAAATTATCGCCATAGACTCTCGTTTTGACCGAAAGTTAAATTATTGGGATTTAAGTTCTATCGGAGCTGCGATGTATGGAGTGGCACGCCAAGCTCAAGATTTTTTTGACACTCAATCCTTAATACGTGCTACTTTAATTTTTAAAGACTTACAGTTATTTGTAAAATCAATAGGGCAAGTTAATCTAAAGCGAAAAGGAGATCGAGAAATTTTGGTAATACTTCTAGTGAATAATGAAGTCAATATAGGAGTTCTTATACTCCAGATGAATAAGTTTTCCGAAAAAATTAGAGAAGCAATAAAACGCAACAACGAAATTATGTCCAAGTTAGAAATGACTGAAACAGAATTAAAAGAACATATTAAAAATCTCAAGAGAAAAGTATTTGGATCTGCTTAATTTTAGGTGATTCATAAAATGGCAGAATCAAATAGAAAAGGAGAGAGTTGCCCGTCTTTAAGTAGTAAATCTAATCAAGGTAAAATGAAAGGAGTGCTTCAATTTAAGATTGTATATTGGGGTCCCGGTGAATCGGGGAAGACTACGAATTACTTTCGGCTTAGGGAGAAATTTGATGGAGTAAAATTGAATGCAGGATACTCTATTGAAACTACAGATGGCCGCACTTTATGGCAAGATTCAGTTCGGCTTTCATTTTTTCTTAATCTCGGAGATATTAAGTATAATATCATTTCTCAAATAGTAACGGCAACGGGACAAGAACGTTTTTTATCTACCAGAGAATATGTTTTGGATGGAGCGGATGGAGTGGTTTTTGTTGCTGACTCGGATCCTGAAAAGATGGAACAAAACAAACGCAGCTTTCGAGAATTGATTAGTTTTACAAAACCTAATAAGATTCCTTATTTGGTGCAGTTAAACAAACGAGATTTAAAAAACGCCATCTCTATTGAAGAATTTAAAAAACAGTTAAATCTCCCTGATTTTGAAGAATATGAAGATGGAACCCTTGTAGTCTATTCTTCGGTAGCTTTGAAGGGCGAGAATATACGAGAATGTTTTGAAGATCTTATGCTTCATGTAATTTTTAATTATTTTAAGAAGGATTTCATTTAATACATATTTTCTTATAAGTTTAGATAATTTAATGGGGCTGTTAGATTTGGATACAGAATATGACTTTATTCAGCCGGAATTTTTAAACATTCTTTTTTTTCAGCAAATGAATTTAATCATATTTCCTTATATAGATTTGAAACATCTTCATTCCTTACAGATTTTTACTATTGGATATGATATCATTGATATCGATGCTACAGCAATCCATAACTTACAGGAAATTGTTGATTATGAAAAATGCAGTTCTTATTCTCAGCAACCTACCCTTTACTTTTTATATAATGTTGATGTATTAAATCTAAAAAAACTAATTACTTCCAATAATGTTCGCTACATTGTAAACATTAATGAAGATGTGGATAATTTAGTAAATGACTCTGATGCCATATTTTTTAACAAAAAAAGCAAGAAGTTTATCAATTATACTCCTGATAATCTAGAATTTGAAACTTATCTTATTGAAAACTCCAATAGCGAAACTGTTCTTCTGGAAAAAATTCAGCAGATTAAAACATTAGCGACTAAAATATATTCCGAAATAAACGAAAAAGGACATCTAAAGGAATTATCTACTATTTTAAAAGAATATGATCCGTGTTATTGGAATAAGATCTTATCATTTACTAAAAAATATTATGATATTGAACTCCCTGAGGTTAGTATTCCAGAATCAGGTAAAAAAATTGCCCATAAGAAGGAATTGAAGGATTTTTCTGCAGAATATGAATTGATTATAAAAAGCAATCGACATATTGCTCAAGAATTTGTTCAATTAATTCATGAATATCGTAGTAAATATGTAAATTCTGCTAACTTAGAAGTTGATCAATTATATTATCCTCTAAAACTCTATAATTATCTGCGAAACCACCACTGGAAAAAGGGTATTCATTCCAGCTTTTTGAAAGAATGGCTTAAAATGAAGCATACTAGTTATGTGCTTAATGAAAATGACAAAGCTGATTTTAAAACTCTTCTTCAGAAGTTAAATAGTAATAATATTGATTTCGAAAAAATACAAGCTCAACCAAATTCGGAAAATAGTCAATTGCTTAATATTAACAGCAAAAATCCAATACCTTCTATTAAAGATTTCCAAGAATTTAAAAAATGGATATTGAAGAAATTAGATCACCTTGCAAAATAAATTGTATATTTTTTCTTTAAAAATACCTGAATAATAAGATAACCATGATTTCAAAACAAGTAATGGATAGGAAAGGAAAGGTACCTGAAATTCGATGTATTATATGTAATAATGAGACAAAACAAAAACCTCAAATTATCCAGTTAGGTGTAGAATTTTGCATCATATGTCCAGAATGTATCAAAAGGTTTCCCCGAAAGGATATGGAATTCATGTATAATATGTTTTCAGCATTTGGTGGGTATTTCGGACAAGTTAAAGATACCAAAAGGTCAATGTATGAGATTTTCAAACATTTGACTAAAGAATTTAATATCCAAGAAGAAAGAATTACTCTTAAAAGTGATATTCGCCTACTGCATAAAGCATTCTTATATGGAATCCCTCCCAGTCAAATATTACAAGGATATCATTTAGTACAAAAGGTTTAATATTTTTAGGAGTTTAAATGGATTGATTAAGATTAAGGGGTATAATGAATGTTATACAACATAGTTATTGCCCCCGTTGTCAAACTTATTTAGTATATACAACCGAGAACAAGATTTTATGTCCCTCCTGCCGACTTACGTTTAATAAAGATGTATTCGGTGCATTAAATGACGAGAATATTCTTTCGGATCAGGAAATTAGCGGGATACTTGATTCTTTAAAAAAAGGAAGAAATATACAAAAACTAAAAATTTAATTATATTCTTTCTCTTCTTTTTTAGATCTTCACATCATTTATAATAGTTTAATTAAACTATATTATTTTATATTATAAAATTAGAAATGGACATTATGTTTTTCTAAAATCCAAGTATCTATAGAAAATTCTTGAATTCCCTTTTTTTCTATTTTATAATCAGAATGAATTGTTGATCGAGGTAGCCATAACTCAAGATTATTTTCAAACATAATTAGTAATGCTTTATCAGAACTTCCCATAATACTTCCTTTGATTTGTATTGATTTTTTATTAATAGCTTTCTTTTTATCTGATTTTTCAACAACTTGTTTAATTTTTTGGTGTTTTTCTGGTACTTCAATAATCTCTTCCCTAATCATCAAATTGTCAGAATTTTCCTCTTTCAAAATTTTACTGTTTTCACCATCAGGAGGTCTAAAATTGGAGCCAGTTGCATATTCAATCTTTTCAGCTAGCATATGCTCCATCAACATTCGAAAAATAATAATTTGAGCCGTTTGAAATGATTTCTTATAATCCCCAATATTAACATAGATTTGCTCTTTTTTGCTATCATCCCATTTGAAGTTAATTGCAGTTTTATCTTCCTTAAAGGAATGATAAGTTGTCCATGAGTCCGATTCTTTAGACAAAACTTGAAGAATTAATGCCATCTCTTCTAAGGAAAACTTAATTGTTTTCCCCTCCCCTTGAGATGGTTTTTCCCATACTCCATCTTTTTTTTTTCGTAAACAGGTAAAAAAGATAAAATCATCCTGTTTGGAAGAACTTTTGATTATAATACCGGTTTTTTGTCCGAAAAAGCTTCTAGAGTGAAAATCTACCATAATAATATCAAATGATCTTTAATTTTAAAATAAAGAGAGGCTAGTTATTTATAAATAAAAATAAAATAAGCGAATTCGAACAGTAAGTAAGATCGATAATTAATGTATTATTATAATTGAATCAATGATATGAATCATAACTAGCTAATTATATTGATTATGCTTTTTCAAGATATCTTCTATTAAATAATTGATATAGCCAATTACTTGTACGAGAATTTCGACTTCAATCTTTAATAAATATAATTTTTAGTGAGATTTAAAAGGTAGAATAATAAATGAAGAATAAATATTGTTTTCTATTAGATTAAAAGTTATAATTCTAATAAATCAATACTTAAGTGTTATAATATGGAAAATAAGAAAAGAAAATTTAAATTATGGTTAACCATTTCCTCATTAGGTTCATTAATAGTCTTTAGTGTACTATATTATCTTTATTGGTCCACTATAAGTAATGCATTAATTACTATCGAAGGTGCTGAGTTAGCAACAATTTCTGCTGCCACAAGAATTGTGATATTAAGCATCATGAGCTACATTCTCTTTAGGAAATGGTTTAAGCAAGAAGTTATTTATACTTCCGATGCGTATTTCTTATTTGCCTTATTTTTTATGATACTCACTATCGGAAAGCTTTTTGATTTGCTTTATAACCTGCTTCTTATAAGTGATACATATGGAGATTTATTTATCCTGATGCTTAGTAAAATAAGGTATTATATCATTATTATCAATATCCTTCCAATTCTCTATATTGGACTAGAAGCCACTATGACATTTGTCAGTGTATATGTTAAAGATTTAAGTAAAAAGCAGTTCAGTAAAATACGCTTATGGATTATCTTCGTTGTTCTCCTAGGTTTGACTGTGATTATTACATTAGCTACGAACATCACATTTCTAATCAACGTTCTTCCTTTTTTCACTATTGCGATATTTATTATGATTGCGATTATGTTTTTGTTTATGTACAAAAATAAGCGCCTCTCTCAAGCAAATGGCTTAATAATCGGAATCGCCTTCCTTTATTTCATCATTACCAACCTCTTACGATCTCTAATCTCGATCATCGCGTTAACTCACCCCTCCTTCATCGTCGTTGCCGATCTGCTCGATATCAGTGCTAATGTTTTGATGTTCATTGGCTTTATTTCAAAACCGAGCTATGCAAAATAAAGGATATATAAAGGAGAGAAGGAGTGATAAATACGGTGAAGGCAAAAGAGTGGAGAAAAATTGCGTTTCTGTCTATAATAATTAGTCCTTTCCAATATATTATCTTTACAGCAATAGCGATGGGTTTTTATGCAGGGGGGACCTTTATTAATCCAAATACCATCGGATATGATTTCTGGCAAAACTTTTTTAGCGATCTTGGTCGAACAATCGCACTTTCAGGAAGATCTAACATGATTTCCTTTTTGATATTTACCATATCGGCATTTATATTAACGAGCTCTTTGGTATTCTTTATTCTCGCAATGCCGATCTTTTTCAAATCGGATAATTTAGAATTCAATCTCGCACGGATTAATATCATGATTGGAAGTATTGCAGGGTTTTTCATGTTCTGTGTGATTTTTACTCCATGGAATCTCTTTCCTACGGTTCATTTGACCTTTTCAAAATTATTTTCTTTTACCAGTTTATTTGTCCTAATCTTATTTTCAATTTTGATAATAAAAAATGAGAACTATCCAAACATCTATGGATGCACATATTTGCTTATCATTTTATTTGCTTTAGTTTATTCATTGATTGCGATATTTGGTCCCGGTATAACAACTTCAAATGGATTAATCTTACAAGCAAGCGCACAAAAAATTTCTCAATATTCATGGCTCATTGGTTTTATGATTCAAGGTTACGGTTCAAATAAGTTATTGAAATAAATAAAACAAGTAAACACTTTTTGATCCATACCTAAATTTTTGTTAAATTCTTATCCAAAAGGATAAAAGAAATATGTATGACATTAAATAAAGAGCAATAAACACTAATCCTGCTTTTCTATCAACTTTTTTCCGGACTGCAACTATTGTTATGACAATGAAACTAGCAATTAACGTAAATAAAACTGTAGGAACAGCAAGACTAGCAGTTACCTCTTGTGGAAAAAGAGCTTGACCGATTCCTATTGATAAAGTAGAATCTACAATGCAAGAACCAATAATATCACCAATAGCAATCTCGTGATGTTTTAATCTTAATGCATTAATATCAACAGCTAATTCAGGTAAGGAAGTTCCCACTGCTACTATAAAGAAACTAATAATATACTCATGAACACTAAGCAATTCAGAAATAACAATAACTGATTCAACAATTATGAATGAACTAATAGTAACACCACCAAATGCTAATGCGGCAATTGCAAAATGGTATACCTTTTTTCTTGGTGCTTTTATTTTTTCAATCTGCTCTACTCTTTGAAGAATACTTTCTTTATTAGCGTTGTATACCAACCAGATATATATTCCCAAGCATCCGATCATAAGAATCGCATCTAATCGTGTAAAGTAACCTTTTTCAACAACCGTAAAGATTAATACTAATGATAAAACTTCACATGCTCCTAATATAATAATATCTTTGCGATGAACATAAAATACGCCTGAAACTAAGGGCAAAATCCCAAAAACCAAAGTAAGCTGGGTTAAATCTGAACCAACACTATCGCCTACATCTATATCTCCATGCCCAAGCGCACAGGATATTATAGAATTAAAAATCTCTGATATATCTGTTCCTATAGAAACTAATGCAACCCCAATTACTAATGGAGAAATTCCTAAAGCTGCAGCGAGGATGGCAGAATGCTTAACAGCCCTAATACTACAAAAAATAATTGAACTTAATCCTATTAATAATAAAAATATTGCTACTATAAACTCAATCATTTAACCGAAACCTATTCATCTTTTACCTTGTTTCTTATTTATTCTATATCCCCAAAATTGAATTAACTGGTTCGTGTGGAAAAACAAGAAATCTATGAATCAGAGCATTTTAATTATAAATTATTGAATTTCTTTAGAAAAGTATCAATTGAAAAATTCCTTAAAATAACCTAATTTGGAGTTGCGATCTTTTATTAGATGAATTATTATTTAAATATTACTTTTTAAGTAGTTTTTTCTTACGATAAGAAAAAATTTTCAATTTGAAAAAAGTTAGAAAAATCAATCATTTATTACAGCATCCATTAATTTCATTAAGATATCTCCACCTTTTCCCTGTAAAAAAACATCTGCGATACCATCCATCATAGTTTTATCTCTATTAATAAAGATTACTCTCGCTCCATGCTGTTTGGCGATAAGAGGCATTAAATTTGCAGGAGAAACAAGTAAAGAACTCCCAACCATAAGAAAACAATCACAATTTCTACATTCCTGCATAGCTCCTTCCAATACGCCAAAAGGGAGAGGTTCACCAAAAAGAACAACCTTTGGTTTTATTAAACCTCCACATTCACAAACAGGATATTTAACTGACTTAGTTTCAACCATACTAAAATGAAATTCCCTTTTACAATCCAAGCATTCCAATTTTTCATAAGAACCATGCAATTCATAGATCGGGATATTATTAAAGCTTCCACTCCCAGCTTTTTGATGTAAACTATCAATATTTTGAGTAATAATTGCATTCAATTTACCTAATTGCTCAAGTTTTGCGATTGCATGATGAATTGGATTCGGTTCTGCATTTATTAAGATCTCAGACAGCTCATTATGCATTTCCCAAAATTTAGTAGGATCTTTTAAAAAATAATGATAATTAGCATAAATGGATGGATCAAAACGAGACCATAATCCTCCTTCAGACCTAAAATCTGAGATACCGGATTCTGTAGATGATCCTGCTCCAGTAAATGCGACAATATAGTTGGAATTCTTAATTATATTAACTGCTTTTATTAGGTCTTTTTGTTCTACCATTTAATTATACCTCTGAAAATGCTTCTTTAAAAGTTATAAAATTTACCTTTATCTTTTAATTTATATAGACCAAATCTCTCTCTTCTTCTATCTCTCATAGCTAATGTCTGCCAATGCATATCTTTCGTATAAAACTCTGTTTTATGCAATTTTAAAGCTTCATATACCTTGAACCTAAGGTCCCCAATTCTTATTTTTACTAGATTTTCACCTTGTGCTTTTAAAGGATTATATAATGCATATACATAAAATTCAAGATCGGTCATATTAAGATCTTCAGCTACTTTAACTGCAATTTCATATGTAGCTTGATGATCAGGATGATTATTATTTGAACTCGAAATGACGAATCTGTCTGCATCTTTAACTATATCTTTGATTTTCAATATTGCCTCACTAATATGTTGTTTTAATTCCTGATCATAAAATTTAAGAAAATGCCTATTAGATTTTTTAACACCTAAAAATTCTCCCGCAATATCAGCCTCTGCTAATCTTCTTCTTGCTAGTTCATCTTCTGTTATTCTTGTATCTTCACAATCTTCTAGCTCACCTAATTCTCTTGATTTTCGAAAACCAGCTCTTCCATCGGTCATCCAAATAATATGAACATCATGACCTTCATTAAGCCAAGTCATTATTGATCCTCCAGCTCCAAAACATTCATCATCAGGATGAGGTGTAAAAACTATTATCTTAATTCTTATCACTAATTTTGAATAAAATTGTATTTAAGTAATTTATAATCTTGTAAATCTTTATAAAATTTAAAATCTAATTAACATATCAAAAATAAAAAACGATTTAATTATGGCTGAAAATAAGAGGAAATATGAAAATTCAAGGTTAATTATGGCGAGTTACGGTTCGCACCAATTTTTTTCACAATGGATTACTGGTTCATTTGGGATCTTTGTATTTTATTTCTACGAAGTAGAAATCGGATTAAATGTAACAATTGCTGCTTTAGCCTTCATTATATATTCTGTTTGGAATGCCGTGAATGATCCATTAATTGGTTATATGTTAGAAAGAGTTCATATGCCTTGGCAACGTAAATGGGGAGTAAAAAGATTTCCTTGGATTATTCTAGGTGCTATTCCGTGGATGTTTACTTATTTACTTATATTCTTGGTTCCATTTAATTGGGATCCGGTAGGAGATCGATGGTCAATATTTTTATGGTATTTATTGACCCTATGTTTGTATGATACACTTTTTACTCTCTGGAATGTAAATGCAGTAGCTTTATATCCCGATAAGTTTAGAGATCTTAATGAACGTCGAACAGCTACCGGAATAGGAACTCTAATTGGAATGATTGGCATAGTATGTGCCATGACGATTCCTCCATTACTTGTAAGTCAAGGTGTACCTCAAACATATCGAAATATGGCTTGGTTTAGTATTGCTATTGGATTTCTTTTATTTTTTTTTATGATTCCAGGAGTTTTTGAGAATAAGAAAATGAGAGAAAGGTATAAACTAGCGAGAGACACTTTTAAGACTGAGCAGAGAGAACCATTCTTCAAGACAACAAAACGAGTTCTGACTAATCGAAGATTCATGGTAAAAATGATCTTTTTCTGGGGATATCAAGCAGCAGCAGCACTTCTTCAAGTTTCAGCAGCATATGTTGTAACTTTCATTCTTGATGAAGTTAACTTTATTCTGACAATAATATTAGCTTTTATGTTATTAGGAGCCGTAATTTCTTTACCAATTTGGACCTTTATTTCGAAAAGAATGAACAATAATAAGAAATTTAGTTTAGTAGCAGGTTTTATGATGTATGCTGCATTTATTCCTTTGTTTTTTGGATTAAATATTGGTTTAATTGGATATGCTATTACATTATTTGCATGGGGAATAGGTTTAGGAGCTCAGTGGTTCGCAGATCCACCAACAATGGGAGATGTTTTAGATGATGTCGCGATCAAACTAGGAAGAAGGGAAGATGCAGTTTATTATGGCTGGAATGCCTTTTTTATCAGATTAAGTGCAGCATTTCAAGCAATAATGTTTGCATTAGTTCATTCTTTAACTGGTTTTAAAGAAGGGGCAACAAGCTTATCGCAATTACGATTTCTTAGTCCAAGTCCTGAGTTAGCTCGATTTGGGATTATAATTCATAGTGCAATGATACCAGCTATAATTGTTCTTATAACAACACTCATATTCTGGAAATGGTATGATCTGACGCCTGATAAAGTTGCAGAGAATAAAGATAAATTAAAGGAACTTGGAATTTGAAGTTCCTTAATTTTCTTTTTTTAATATTATTATTATTATAAAATTTCATTTGATTAATTTTCAAAATTGTAATCACTAAAAAATTAGGTAAGTTTTAAAAAATTTTAAAGATATATTCAATAAACTTAAATTTACTAATTTTGTACTTTCGAGAAATAAAACTTTAGGGATAAGTTAAGATTCGAGATGAGAATAATGAGTGAAAAAGAAGTTTATGAAAATTCAACTGCAGTAAGAACAAGTTATGGTTCAAGAGAGTTATTTGGTCAATGGATTTCAGCAGCATTTGGGTTTACAGTTTTCTTTTTTTATGAAGTGGTAATTGGTTTACCTACGATTCTTGCAATGACTGCGTTTATTATTTATAGCTTTTGGAATGCGGTGAATGATCCTCTCGTAGGATATGTAATGGAACGAATACATATGCCTTGGGAAAGAAAAAGGGGAATTAGAAGGTTTCCTTGGATGGTTATAGCAGCAATTACTTGGGTATTTTCTTATCTTTTAATTTATTTAGTTCCATCCGGATGGTATGGTTCTGCTGCTATAGTAAGAGCTAATCAATGGCTAATTTTTGGTTGGTATTTAGGGACCCTATTTCTATATGACTTTTTAGTTGCAATTTGGGATGTTAATGTCTTATCGATATTTCCAGATAAATTTAGAGGATTAAACGAACGCCGTTCTGTTCAAGGTTTTGGAACTATACTTGGAATTCTCGGTCTTGTATTAGCTGCAATAATTCCACCAATGTTTATTACAACTGGAGTAGCACCTACATATATTACCGCTGCGATTGTAACAATTAGTTTAGGACTCGTTTTCTTTTTATTTACGATTCCTGGAATAAGAGAAAATAAGAAAGTATTAGCTTATTACGCTGAACGTAAAGAAAAGGGGTTGGATCAAGAAGTTGAGTCTTTTTTCAAAGCAGCTAAAACAGCATTGACTAATCGAACTTTTGTTATTAAGGTATTACATTTTTTTGGATATCAAGTTGGAGGTGTAATGATACAAACATCTGCTTTTTATATTGTAACTTATATCTTAGATGCACCTGCTGAAACTATAACATTGTTATTAGGATCAATGTTACTGGGAGCCTTAATTTCTGTACCATTATGGACCTATTTCTCCAAAAGGGTTAATGATAATAGAAAAATTGGATTAATTGCTGGTTTTGTTTTAGTTTATACATTTATCCCATTTATATTCATAGAAGATCTTATATTATGGATGATATTTTTAGTCCTTTTTGGAGTTGGTATCGGTGGACATTGGTTTATTGACGCACCACTAATAACGGATGTACTTGACGATATTGCAGTAAAAACAAATAAGAGACAACAAGCAATTTATTATGGATATCAGGCATTTTTTGCAAGATTTGGAGGTACATTTATTGCGCTTACAATATCTATAACTCACATTTTAACCGGCTTTATAGAAGGCATGCCTAGTTTATCCGCTCTTTTAGCTGCAAGTCCTACACCAGAGATGGCACTTTTTGGAATTCGTATTCATTCAGCGATTGTTCCTGCTCTCTTTGTACTTATTACTGTACTTCTCTTTTGGAAATATTATGACTTAACTCCTGATAAAGTAGCAGCAAATAGGGAGAAATTAAAAGAATTAGGAATATAATATGATTATAAAGTCAAAATTTTTTATAATTCCTATTTTATTTTTTTATATTAAAGAATAATTTTATTTATTTTTAAAATCGTAAATGGTATCACAATATTCATCACCATCAGCGACAGTCCTTATAATCTTTAATTGAATATCTTCGTTTACTGCAATTCGGAAATATTCAGCATCAATTTCCATCACAGCTTCGCATAATTCCCTGGAAGTGTTTTCTAACCCAAACGGGCATCTACTTCCTTGAATTTGGAATCTTTCATCCGACAGATCAATAACCTTGATATCATTTGGATTATAACTTTTAGAGAATGCCATAGCAATCGTTGACAACTTTTTGTTCGGTAATTTATTTTTGATTTTTAAACCAAGAGATCTACCTTGTTTCTTGCACACATCTTTAATGATGGGTAATGCTTCTTTACCAAATTTTGAATAAAAAGCCTTAAATAGCATTCCTTGAGCTTCGATAGGATTTTTCGGCAATTTTTCCATATCTTTATCGTTCAAATCAACACCTCTTTTTTTAACGATTAGGAAAATGAATTAGGATATATTTATATTACCAGCGCCAGTAAATATCTTCCGCATGACCTAACATTTCTTTTATTTGAATCTTTTCACCACTATCTAACACTATTTCTCCAGAATATAATCCATGTAAGAGTGAAGAATTCAAATAAATTAATCCAAAGTTTATCTTTTCTCTATTTGGTATAATTGGTTCTAAAGTCATATTAAACCTATCATCATTACTTGTAAATTTCCATGTTTGAGTAGGATCGCGATCATTTTCATGATGATATGTAACCTCATCAATTTTATGCGCTTTTCCATCATAAAAAATAATGTTTTCCGTATGCGTGCTTAAATCTCCAAATCCATATCCTATATTAAAAGCTATTGGTTTTCCATCAACTAGTCCACACGCCGATCCCCAAAGCCAATGAGTTTTATAAGGCCATATTCCTCGTCCCCAATCCATTAATCCAAATGAAGATTCTGGTTCGAAATTATAGTCTTCATTTCCAAGTTTTATAGTGCCTTTGGCAGGCATATAATTAATTTTATGATTATAATAGAATAATTTTGGTTTCTTGGGCCCATAACCAGTTACTACTACTGTGTTATCCATCTTAGGGTCATCTTCCAAGGTAATGGAACCTTTTATTCCTTTTTCTAAAAATGAAGAGTCATCAATAGTAAGAATTCTTTTATCTCCTTTTTTTTCAATACTAGCTTTGAATTTATCAGTAGGAAATTCAATGTAACTATCTTCTAAGGAACTAAGAGGAAGTAATTTTGATTTGGTAAAAAATTTCATTAAAGACTGTCCACTTCGCTCTTTCTTAGTAAAGTCAAGCCATACATAACTCATTTGTGTCAGATAATATATGTCACCTATCGTAATTTGTATTCCGAAATCTTTATTCAAAATAGAATAATGATCCCACTCTTTCAAACGCCATCTTTTATGCTTAATATCATTTTTATTATATTTTAAAGATGGTTTAGTCCCCCAACCTGCTTCAATAAGGTTACCATCCTTATCTAATAAATTTGATGTTCCAGAAATCCGATTCTGATTAGCCATAAATTAATAAATTTTTCATTAATTTAATTTTCTATTCTTTTGACTTTATTTTATTTTAATTCAATGATTTATATTAAATTTAATTTTAAATACCGAAATTTTACAATTTTAAGCGTAGATAATAAGCATGACACATTATGTTCTAAAATCAACTCAAAATGACCTTCTTTATAATGAAGGTCCACACTTTTATTATCTCGGAGTAATGGATCATCATAGGATTTTTGGTTGATGCTATACAATGCAGGAATAAGCCCTTCTCCATCTCTTATTTGCACATTAACAATTTTAACTGAGTTTAGGAACCTTAATTTCTGTAGACTACATATTTTTTTCAGTTGAGATGGCAAGACTTTCTGGAAAAATCGTGCTTCATGATTTGAAAAGCTGAATAGATAAAATCATTGTAAAATGGAAAGGAGTTCTAGAGCTGCTTTATATAATTTTATTAAGAAATCTTCAGTTTCGATATAAATTTGGTAGATTCTGTTTGAAAAGAGTATTCCTAAGATTTTTGGTGGCTGGCACTCTAAATCTATAACTGCTAATCTCAAAGGAAATTAATTATTACTAATAGGAACCATTCGACCTTTAACATATTCATCCTCTGTTAAGGCTTCAAGAAATCCGTCGATTTGTTTTTTAACTTTTTCATTTTCCTCCGGATCTGAAAGTATATCAAAACTTAGGTGTAGATCTCTAGCTTCTCTCATTCTGGATGCCTCACATTATTTTGGTAAATGGAAACAGCTCCTTTAGAAATCTAATAAGAATGTTGAAAAAACTAAACAAAACAAAAATTCACTCAATAATAAAGAAGAAGAAAAAAATCTGTTTATAATAGTTTTGAGGATTTCTTTAGTTTCATTCTTATAAGGATTACGGCAACTGATAGAATTCCAATCAGCATGAATAAATTAAATCCGGGAATTCTTCCACCATTTTGAGTGGTTGGGATTGGGCAAATCATTAATGGAAAATTATCTTGACTTCCTGCGGGACCAGCAATATTATAGGGAATGTCTCCGACTCCATTATTGTCTGAATCTGAACCTGTATAATCATCCCAATAGTTGCCTATTGTTCCATTATCCCATTTATTATTTAAAGCACCATCATTAGCATGGACTCCATTATCCGTAAAACAATTAAGATATACCTCATTATTTCCGGAAGGGCCTCCCTTAAATTCTATGCCAAGAGTATTTTTACTTATGATATTTCTCGTAATATTGTTATATCGAACAAACGACCATGTTTGTATCCCAATTTGATTGGAAATTAAGGTGTTTCCCGTAATATTGTTATTTTCAGCACCCCCTACATGTAAAACTATTCCCGTTAAATAATTATATTCAATACTATTTCCCGAAATGGTGTTATTATCACCATCATTTAAAAGTATCCCGCAATAGTCGTTATGGTCTACGATGTTTCCCGAGATCGTGTTATTATGACTGGCATACAAGCTTATTCCGCTATAATTAGGAGAACAAACATTATCAGTTACCTGTCCATTATTCGTGTTGTTAAGTTTAATACCTGCTGCAGGATAATCTCCCGAGTTGTAGAGGTTACATTTTTCAATCCTAAAGTACACGGTGGAATTTTCAATCAAGATACAGCTTCCCGATCCCCCTCCATCTATTTCCAAATCTTCTATAATATAAGGTTCGGAATAAGTACCATTTCCAGTACATATTCCCGCATCTTTAGCAACAGACCAATTCATAGTTGGATTAGTATCATCGATGTGAATTGGTGATACAGCTGAGATTTTCAAATTTCCATTATCTGAACAAAATTCTGAATTATTTAAGCTGAGATTAATGCTAATTATTGATGAAAAAGCAAAAAAAATTCCTAAAATTATTAGAACAACTATTTTTATTTTTCGATTTGATTTCATTTTGAGTTCATCAGAATCTTATTTCGTTATATATATAAAAAGATGTTTGTAAAATTTATTTAAATATTTTTTATCGTTCAACTAGCAAAAATAAGTTTTTACTAGTAAAAATGTATTTTTGACTGTGAATTTTTCACTTTATTTTTTAGTTAAAAAAAATAAAAAGAAGTATTCTTCTTCCTCATTAAGCGCATCTACAGCCCCCATTGGAATCACTCCTCCTATAGTAGATAGCCATTAAAAAAACGAAATAAAATTAGGTTTATGAAGAATCTAGGAGTAATATAAAAGTATTACATTCAAAAAATTTAAGAAAAAAAAAATTGAATTATTTTATGAATTACTTACCTGTCTTTAGGGGCTTTCATTCCTACTATTGGCATGGCCTCTGTTATATCCATGAAAGTCTCAATTTCATATCTATATCCCTCGATATCTACAGAGGCATCTTGAGAACTCTGAACTTGTCGGAGAAATGCTTCTCCAAATTTTCCTTTTACTACATCACCGATTCCTATGATTTTATAACCATCCTTGGTCGGTCTTACTCCTATTGCGAGTGTTTTAGATATTGATGGATCTGGGGGATACTTTTTTAGACTTTCAAGATAGCTTTTTCCTAACTCACTTGCCTTAGCAGGTGGGATATGTACAGTTACCACCATTAATACCATGTTTTTTCACCTTCTATAAATTATTGCATTTTAAATTAGAATTTGATGTGAGTATTAGATTCTTTTTTATAGCATTTAAATTTTACATATCTGTCTAAAATCAGCTCTTAATAAGTCAGTTAAAACGAGTGAGATGCTAGAGCTTGATAAGCCTGCTACTCTTAAAACTGTTATCAATCAGATTTTTTACTTAATAACTTTTTCATGAAAGGTAAATTCAAAGGCTGATTTCAATGAAAATTTCCTTTGAAAAAACTTACCCAAAAATAAATGGATTTTAAGATTTCTTTACTCTTTTGCTTATATAGATTGTTAGAATAGATAGAATGCCAAATAGAATGAAGAGATTATATCCTGGAATTATTCCACCATCTTGAGCTGAAATTGGACATGTCATTAATGGAAAGTTATCTTGGCTTCCTGCAGATCCACTAATATTGTATGGAACATCACCGATTCCATTGCCATCTGCGTCTGAACCGGGATAATCGGCCCAGTAATTTCCCTTAATTCCATTATCCCAATTATTGTACGAACCATCATCCTTCGCATTGAATACGTTATCAAAACAATTTAGATATATATTGTTAAAGAAAGATGAACCCAAACTTATCCCAGCATTGATTGTATCCCCATTTTGAGTAACAATGTTTTCTGTAAAATTGTTATAATCGCTACCAGATACGGTTATTCCCCATCTGATGTTATTTTCCACAATGTTTCCAGAAATTATGTTATTATCAGCTATAAGAATAGCAATCCCAGCATTATTATTATTATTTACAATGTTTTCAGAGACCACATTATTATCAGAATCATCTATTGATATCCCATAGAAGCCGTTATCACATCTGTTTCCCATAATGGTATTATTATAAGAATCCCTTACCAAGAGCGTATATTCATTATGATCATTATTAATAACGGTGTTTCCTGATACTATGTTATTATGACTATCACCTAATCCTATTTCCGTAAAATTATTATTTCTTACATTGTTTCTCGAAATTTCATTATAGGTACAATTCCACAATGTTATCCCATTACCACTATTATTTAAAACTTCATTGTCTTTTAATAATCCATTAGTAACTGAATCTAGCCTAATACCAACACCTGGCCAAACCCCCGAATTATAAACCTTACAATTCGCTATTTTAAAATATACATTAGAATTTTCAATCCAGATACAACTTCCTGAATGTCCGCCATCTATCTCCAAATCTTGTATGACGTAGGGGTTGGAGAAAATGCCTTGCCCCGTACAATTTCCCGCTGCTCGAAAGGCAGCCCAACCTGAATTATTGGTGATATGAATTTTTCCCGATACCGCTGAGATTTTTAATTTATTATAGTCGAATTCGTCGTTGTTGTTGTTCGAAATTATATCTCGATCTCTATCCATGAATCTTGAAATATTGATAAAAATAGGTGAAAAAGTAAAAAGGATTCCTAATGTTATTAAAATTACTGTATTTATTTTTCGATTTGATTTCATTTTGAGTTCATCAGAATCTAATTTCGTTATATATATAAAAAGATGTTTGTAAAATTTATTTGAATCCACACTAAATTGAACTCTTTTTTTGAAAAAGAACTTTAATTAACGGTTGCCCCTTCTTTCTTTAATAATTCAAATAATACACTTTTTATATTTAAAAATGACAGAGGCTCCCAATTATTCATTTCAGGGTAAATTAAACTAATGAAAAGTTCCGGATCTATTTTATACACACCTAATACAATATCCATTTTTTCTGAGTCAGATAGGTATTGATAATTCTTAAGTTTCCATAAAGCCTCTAAACTTTTTGAATAACTTTGAAAAACTTTTTTTTTGTTCTTTTCACTTAATCCCATATCTTGCACCTTTCGAAATCGTTCAATAATTTGATTAACATCCTCCTTTGGAAACAGATGATCATACAGTTCATCTATTTGCTCTATTGGTGGTTCAATTGAGATAATATTCGTTGCTTTGGCTAGCATCATTCTTTGTTTGAATGAGGAAGCACCACTCATATCTTGAATTTCGTCTTTACGTATTAAATAAGCAACTCTGTTACTTGTTTTACCTAAACCGAAGAGATTTTTCTTTTTAAATTGATATCCATAGCATGGTATATCTTGGTCTAAAGAGTGATCACCAATGCCTTCCTTGCTTTTTGCTCTTTCATATGACCCTGATTTCCAAAAACCCATAGTCCAGAATAAAAATCCCTCTGGTTTTGCGCCACCTTTTGCCTTAAGTTTGCCTTGTGCGATGACTCTATAATTTGTAACAATAATAGTTCCACCCTTTACAGATACGCGTAAATTACTTCTTATATCGTCAATTTGTTTTATGTCTCCTTCAAATTCAGAAAGTATTTGTTCTCCATCATACAAACAAAATTTTTCTACAATGTACTTTGCCATTTCCCTTGTATTTATCTTAGGGTAAATCGAATTCATAAAAAACTCAGGATTTAATTTAAAAGTCTCTCCCACAATATTATAAAATTCTGTATCAGAAAGTGGTTGAAATTCTTCTTTAGACTTTAAATCATTCAATTGAGATATGATTCGCTTACTAGATGGATTTGCACCGGTTATTTCTTCTTTAATATTATTTATAATTAGATTCACACCACTCATTTTATTTCTCCTTATGATTTCATTCTGATTTCGTCAAATCTTTATTTAGTATTAATAAAAAATTAGATGGATTTATTATTTAAATATTTTTTACCGTTCAACTAGCAAAAATAAGTTTTTACTGGTAAAAATGTGTTTTTGACTGTGAATTTTTCACTTTATTTTTTAGTTAAAAAAAATAAAAAGAAGTATTTAAAATTCTCAATGAAGATATTAAAAAACTTGAATAGATATCTCAGACTATATAAAAATGATAACGATGGATCTTTGGAAATATTATGACATAACGCACAAGGAGCACCTTGTGTGCAATCCCACAAGCGTCGAGAAGTTAAACGAGCTTATTGATCTTTTGGCGCTAAAGTCTGGCTCGAAAGTATTAGAAATCGCTACCGGTAAAGGTGAATTTCTGATTCGGCTCGTCGAAAAGTACAATGTATCCGCAATAGGTGTTGATCTCTCGCCGTATCACCTCGGTGACGCTAAAAAGAAAGCGATAGAGCGCGTTCCGAACGCCGATTTAACACTAATCGAGATGGACGGCGCTAACTACCAGCCTGATACGCCAGAGTGCTTCGACCTCGCGTGTTGTTTGGGCGCCAGTTGGATTTATGAAGGGCATGAGGGCACGCTTAAATATTTGATGAATCAAACCAAGCGCAACGGGCTCGTTGTGGTGGGAGAACCGTTTTGGATTGGCAAGCCCCCGAAAGAATATTTCGACCTCTCGGAAGTAAAATACGAGACTTTCAGTACGCATCCTGGGAATGTGCAAATTGGAGAAAAACTCGGTTTAAAACTACTCTACATATTCGTGAGTAGCTTAGACGAGTGGGATCGGTATATCGGACTCCAATGGCATGCAACGGATAAATATGTCCAAGCACATCCGAGTGACCCCGACCTTCCCGAGCTATTAGCAAAATTAAATAAGGAGAAAAACTTATATCTAAAGTGGGAGCGGGAAGCGATTGGGTGGGCGATTTACTTGTTTAGAAAGGCTTAAAAGTATAGATAGATACTTAAAGCCGTGTTACAGAATAATCAATAAGAAATAAAAAATAAAATCCAGAATATGTTATGAAATTATATCTGAAACGAAGTCATTTTAGAGATGAAACCCCATGTTGCGCAAATTCATTATTCGAACGCGGTAAACGCAAAGAGGGAACTGCTCGAGGTGATCATATTGAAGTTGATGATTGGGCTTATTTGGATTTTCCAATAAAATGGGTGTATGTAAATGGATTTGAGGCACCAATGGGTCAAATGAATTATCAAGAATTACATATAAAACATCCGAATGACACTCAATGGACTATAATTGATAGCCAGAGAGAATATGAATGTTTCATAGACAATCCCATTCATTATCCTACAAGTCCTTCGGGAGAAATTTTTGTTGCATATTCAAATATTCGAACTTATGAAGATGAGAACAAAGATTATGATCACTTTCTATGGATTTTTACACATGAAAGGAATCAGTGGAAATTACTAAAAAAGATTGAAATTGATCACTGGTTTCGGATTATAGATTTTAGTTCCGATAATAAAACATTATTTCTATTTGGCTTTTGGAAGATAATTGCAGTATCCATGATAGATTATTCCAAAAAAACTATTTTAGAAGAGAAATACGGTTTGGCACATTTTACAAATGCACATTTATCAGTGGATAAGAATTTTCTACTTTTAATCTTTCTTACAGAAAAGAAGAAACTCAGATATCATCTTATTGAGTTATCGAATTATAAACAGATAATCCTATCTCGAGGAATGAATACCGTGAAAGACAACATTTTTGATATTCCTGATGAAGTAAAAGTACCACTTGCAGTGGATAATGGCAGTGTATTACTTACCATCTCGAAAAAAATGTGATGTTGCGGCTTTTTACATGGGGGCAATAACTCAATTAATAGCGGATATGGCAAGTTAGCCTCATATCTTGTATTATAAAGAAGTAACTGGAAGTCTAGAACCTTCATATCCTAATTTTGAACAAATAAATTATTCGTATAAAATTGTCCAGAAGTTAACTGAACGGTACTTCCTAGCCCTGCTGCGATTGCCGCATCGAATGCTGCTTGGATATTTGCAGTATCATCACGACCTGATGGAGATATAATAAAAATCGGTGATTCATTATCATCAGCATAAGCTGTTCCAACAATAAGAGTTAAAAATCCCATAATCGTTGCCAATGATAAAATTACGATTAGTATATTCGATTTTGTTTTTATTTTCATTTTTTCTCCCTTATTTGATTCAATTTTTATAAACGAATATTGATTATTTTTGATCATAAAATCAACTAAAAATAATGGATAAAACAAAATCATTGAATTCCCGATCAAAAATAACCGAATAATAATAAAAACAATTTAATATTTAACACTTTTGTAAAAATCATTTAATAGGAATAAGATATTCGGTTTATCAGGCATAGTTATAAATCAAATATGCATAAAGTTTTATATAATTATATAGATTAGATTTCTTAATAATAAGATTTAGATTT
>JBHLNZ010000038.1:0-30528 GCA_048941015.1 Promethearchaeota archaeon
CAGATAATATTAATATTATTGAATTTAAATTTATTTTAATTATTAAAATTATCTTTTGCTTTTAATAAATTTATTATCTGCCTAATACTAGTAAATTATTTAATAATAATTAAAGAGATCTTAATCTTTCCTTTTGCCATTTATATGTATTTTCTAAACCTTTATCAATAGACACTTTTGGGGAATATTTTAAGATCTTTTTTGCCTTTGAAATATCAGCATGAGTGACATCTACATCACCTAACTGTTTCTCGAAATATCTGACTTTTTTTAGTTCTCCAGCTATGGAGTACATTTTATCAACGAGTTGGTTAATACTTATTGGATCAGAGCATCCAAGATTAAATACTTCTCCTTCTACTTTAGATCTTTCACCTGATAAGATTAATCCATCTACTATATCTGAGATATAGGTGAAATCTCTCAATTGTTCTCCATCACCATATATCGGAATTTCTTGCTTCTTAAATATCAAATTAAAGAATTTTCTTACTGCCATATCTGGGCGACCTCTTGGCCCATAGACCGTATAAAACCTTAATGATGTAATGGGTAAATTAAATTCTCTAAAATAATAGTCAGCATAGATCTCACTACATAATTTAGAAATTGCATATGGACAAATAGGATTTTTTGGATGATTTTCATCAAGTGGTGTATAAACAGGATTTCCATAAACCGAAGATGATGATGCATTAACAAATTTCTTAATATTATCAAGCTTTAAAGCATATTCAAGAAGATTAACTGTTCCAGTTACATTATTATGTGTTACTGCTGCGGCATGTTCAATTGAATACCTTACACTCGCATCAGCTGCTAAATGAAATATATAATCAAAATCATCATCCAATTTATTGTACAGGTTAGCGTCTAATATATTTCCTTTAATAATTTTATAATCTTCTGAATTTCTGTAGATTTTAATAACTTCATTTAATTGCTCTTCTTTACCTATGTAAAAATTATTATAATTATCAATTAGTACTAAATAATTCTCATGCTTTAACAGTTCTTCTGTGAGATTTGATCCGATAAAGCCTGCTGCTCCTGTAATTAATATTTTTTTATTCTTAATCATAATATGTATTCCCTTATTTATCTCTTTAAAATAATCGTGATTAATAATATCTTTGAATATTCTAATTAAATCAAGTTAGAATAAACAAATTAATAATTCTAATAAAATTTAAAGAAACATATATTATATTATTCAGTTTTTTGAAATTATTTGAAAAATTTTAAGGAGCAAACCTTGTCTCTAAAAGGCAGAAAAGTTTTGGTAACTGGCGCTGCAGGATTTATTGGCAGCAATTTAACAGAAGCATTACTTCACAAAGGCGCGATTGTTGTTGGAATAGACAATTTTTTTAATGGGAGAATAGAAAATCTAGAAGATGCTTTGAAAAAGAAAAATTTTAATTTTTATAGGGGTGATATTAGAGATTATAACTTTATTTTAGATGTATCAAAGGATATAGAAATAGTATATCATCAAGCAGCATTTACAAGTGTACCACAATCAATTTTAATGCCTGAATCTTGCAATAATGTTAATGTTAATGGTACTTTAAATATTTTAAATGCTGCTATAAAAAATAATATTGAAAAAGTCATATATGCGTCTTCTTCTTCAGTTTATGGGGAAACTCCAACATTGCCTAAAAAAGAAGACATGAAAAGGATCCCTATCTCACCCTATGGCGTCTCAAAATTAGCATGTGAAGGCTATATGCAAGTATATTATAAAATATATGGATTACAGACTATGACTTTAAGATATTTTAATGTCTATGGACCGAGACAAAAAGATTCTCCATATAGTGGAGTAATTGCAATTTGGTTAGGACACATCTTACGGAACGAAGATCTAACAATATACGGAGATGGTAAAAATTCGAGAGATTTTACTTATATTAAGGATGTTATTCAAGCAAATTTACTAGCATCGGATTATAAGTGTAAAGGAGAGATTGTGAATATTGGTGCTAATAATCCGATCACTTTAACTGAACTCGCAAATTTAATGTTAAAACTTACAAATAAAAAAGATCTGAAAATTAAATATACTGATCCAAGACCGGGAGATATACTGTATAGTTATGCTGATATTTCAAAAGCAATGGATCTTTTGGGTTTCAAACCAGAATATAGTCAAGAAGATGGATTAAAAGATTATCTTAAATGGTATAATTCGAAATATGATGCGAATCTAAAATTAAATTAAGATTAAAATTAGTTATGACAGAATTAAAAGCAGTAACAAATAAATTAATATTGTTTCTGCACTTAAGGAAAAATCTGATATTTTTAACCATTTCAATATTATCGTTATGTTTTATTACGATCAATTTACTTCAGATAAACCAACTATTCGGATTTAATAAGATTTTAGCAATAGATATGTTATTAAGAATCATTATTTTCTTAAGTACAATCTTCAGTATCTTGTTCTTACCATTTTATCCGCTATATTTTGTTATATTAAAAAAACTTGATTACAATTATTTAGAAAAGTTAAGTTTTACTATTATATCGAATCTAATATTCTACATCCTACTAGGCTATCTATGTAGTTTTATAAAAATAGCAATTACAGGTTTTATTTACTTAATTGCAATTTTGTTTTTATTCTCTTTACAACTATTTTATATCTTATTATTAGAATTCAAAAAACAAAAAATAGTATTCTTTAAAATGGAATCGAAAAGAATAAACAGAGACATTTTTTATCATAATTTTTCAATATTCAAATATCTAAAAAAGAAAGTACCTCTTAATGCTACATTAATTATTATCATATTATTTCTTCTTTCTATTTTGCATGGAGTCAGATTTAGTTTCTTTTATGGTACCGATGCCATGTATCATGTATTTGTAAGTAAATTTATCACGGAACTCAATTATTTACCGGTTGAACGATATTTTGGTGCTTTAGGGTTACATATATTTGCAGCTGTAATTCATTTTTTTTCTGGGATCGATCATATTTTGATTGCAAAATACTTCTCGTTTTATACATTTTTTGCTTCAGCGTTAATTATATATAACATTTTAATGAGAATTTTTAAGAATAGAAACTTAGCAATTTTGGGAATTTTATTTTTAGAGACTACTTCGTTAGGATTCAGTAATATGATGTATCAATTTTGGCCATCGAGTTTAGCTACAATCCAGTCTTTGTTTATATTTTTTTTATTATATTCAAGGTTACAAAAGTTAGTAGAAGTGGAAACACCAACTAAAAAAGATTTATTTAATCATCTTATTTTCTCTTATATTTTAATTATTTTTACTACTATAAGTGCCCTATTCACCCACTCACTTATTTCAATGGTATTTATTGTATCATATACTTTTATTTTTCTGATTTATTTTGTTAAAGATTTCAAAAGGGGTGTTGATTTTCTTATATTATGTGTATCAATAAGTATCTTTTTACTTTTATATAATTTTAGTGATATTAGCTTACATTGGAATTTAGTGGATATTATTGATTTACCTTGGTATTTACTCTTGATTGGAGTACTATCAGGAATTGTAATTATTTGGAGATTAAGGACTTCAATTCAATTCCGTTCTGGGAGATTTTCTTCTGTAATAATGGGGAAAACCAAAAAATATTATAAAAGAATAGAAGACAAGATAATAATTCCCCTATTATTTATTATAGTAGGGATTTTTTCAATTGGATTTATTATAGTCAATTTATTCTTTCTTAATTTAGTTTTTTCTAAAGTATTAGTTGCTATTGAATGTTTTATTATGATTTATTTTGGTTTATGGGGTTTAATATTATTCCAAAAAAAACCCCGAGGGAAAATGTTGTTTTTTTGGTTAGTTGGCTTAGTTATAATATATATCGGTGCATTTGCAATTGATATATTTATCCAGCATGAATTCTGGTCAGGAAGGATATTACTGCTTTTTGCTCCAGCAATTATTTTTGGGTTTATATCATATGTTTATAAGCTTTTAAAAATAAGACCATTAAATATTAGAAAAATTAAAATTTTAATATTAACCATCGTTATATTTATGTTTTTTTCTCAATTTTCAGATCAATTGTTAGATATTGATGACAGAGAGTACAGTTTATATAATAGGGAGGTTACAGCTGTTCAATGGTACGCTAATTATACTTCAGATGTAAATTTTATAATATGTGAATTTGGATGGCCTTATGTGTTGATGTATTACGATTATCCATATGAAAAAGGTAATTCTAGTATTCAGATAAATGAAATATTCACTTTTTGGCAAGATCCTAAAGGTTTTTTTAAGCCTAGTGATCATATCTATGAGAATGGAACAAATAAGTTACAACAATTGAAAGTTAGTAAAGCTACTGACATATATCTCATTTTAGATGATAATTATCTTACTTTACAACAGTGGACTATCTACGAAAGGTTAACTCCACAAGAGATGGAACAATATTATAATATGACTTATTTAAATAAGATTTTAATTTCAAAAAGTGAAACTGGAATCGAAGTTCCATATTATTGGGTTATTTAATAGTTTCAAACTTACCTAAAAAAGTATCATCAATTTTTCTTCTTAAAAGTTCACTTTTTTGGCCTTCTATTTTAAACATATTAGGAAGCTTTCCTGCTTGTCCAATTTTGTTTTCTCTGGAAATAAGACCTCCTCTTATTCCATCAATATCATCTATAGCGTCTAAACCCCTTTTTATTGAAGCTTCAATGTCATTACCTTTTACCAAATTGCAGATTTTTGTTGCTGCTCCGTCTGCTAAGGTTGAATTCTTAGCAAAAATTGTAACAGCATCTGCTTGACCTAGACTCACTGCATGACCTATTGTAGCAGAACTAGTGGCAATTCCAATTGGACAGTCTTTCTTTTCTATAAGAAATCCGAGATTTAAACTCAAATTGTTAAATCCTGCATAAAGAGCGACTTTAATTGATTTTTCAGAATTAATAGCAATTTCACCTCCATTTTCTACCATCGCAATTTTAGTAGGAAGCCCTTCTTCTTGATTTTTAGATTTCATTTCTTTAAGCATTAAATCTGCGAAAGCACCAGCAACAGTTGCCATTGGCCCTACATCACATAATACTGAATACTTTACCATTAGATCAACTATTTCAATGTTAGAATTCACTTTAATAGGAGAGAATGAGCTCATAAAGTAATTGTTAGTTGCTATGAATGTTTCTAATTTTTTACGATGAAAATAAAAGATGCTTTTAGCTTTCAAAATAGCATTTTTTGATTCTGATATTATTGTAACATCTGATTCTTTTTCTAAAAAGTGAAATTTGTATATTTTCAAGTTCAATTTTAATAAAATTTACGTTGTCTTAAATTTTGAGATTTTCATTGAAATAAATATAAATAAATTAGCTTTCATTATTATTTCAAAAATTAAAATAACTACCCAATGTCTAAAATTAACTACGATCAAATCATTTCGCAACTTAAAAATGATTTAAATTCGAAATGTGCAATAGCAAATAAGTATGGTCTTGTATTAGCTTCGTCAATAAAAGAATTTTTTAAAGGAAAAGTAATTCCACATAAAATTATGTCGTTAATTTCTAATTCTAAAGCGATAGCTCAAGAATTAAATCTTAAAAAGATAAGCTCCTTTGCGATAGAAGCACAAGAGAATAATTACTTATTCACGTTTAGTGATGAGTTAATTTTAATCTCAAAATTAGGTTTAGAGGTTAATTTAGCAAAATTTATGCCTAGTATAAGTGTGTTCTTGAAAAAATTAAGTGAAAATTATAAAGACGATGAAATAAATGAATTTTCAATTTTTGATTTCAGCAAAGAAATTGGCAGAATTCATGAAACTCTTAAGGAAGGCAAAATTAATGAGAAAAAATATTCAATAATTAAAGATCTTGTGAAATATGTTTCAAAGTAAAAGGATTAAGTTAAAATTTTACATTTAAGGGTGAAATGTTATATTAAGACAAGTTTATATCTTGAAAGGTAAAGAATTAGTATATTATAGACATTTTGGAAAAGCTTTAAAAAAGGAAATGTTTGATGCACTTATAAACGACTTAATGAAAGAAGCGTTTGGAAAAGCAGCCGATAAGGTTGAATATCATGATTATTATAAATATAGATTATCATATATAACTGAAAAAGAGCACGAATTATTATTTTTATTCGTAACTGGGTTAACTGATAATTTTGATAATATTAAGAAAGAATTGATTAAATGTAAAAAAGAATTTTTAAATTTGTTCGAAGATATTTTACAGCATAAATTTGATGCTAAAACCTTTGAAGTTTTTGATCCAACTATAGATTCAATTCATAGAAATTTAAGACCAAAGATTTCACTTGTAGGTTTTTCAGGAGTAGGAAAAACTACAATAACCCGATTGATTAAAGCTGAAGAGATTCCAATGCAGCATATTCCTACTATAACAGGAGATATTGCTACTATAAAAATAGGAAAACTTCATTTTCATTTATGGGATTTTGCTGGACAGGAACAATTTAGTTATCTTTGGAATAATTTTATTAAAGGAAGTGACGCAGTACTCTTAATTACCGATTCCACTTTAGAAAACGTAGAAAAAAGCAAATTTTTCTTAGAATTAATTAAGGAACAAGCACCTCAAGCTCATACAGCTGTAATTGGAAACAAACAAGATTTAGAGAATGCAATGAAACCAGATCAGATTGAAAAAATTTTAGGACTTAAATCATATTCTATGATTGCGAAAGAAGCAAAAAATCGTGATAAAATGATCCAAATTATTGCTGATATCTTAGAGATGAGTGCTGAAGTGTCCCCACTATTGAAACCGCTTTTAGAAAGGGATGTTTATACAGAAGAAGCTACAAAGGCATTAGAAAATGCTGAATTTGAAAAAGCAGCAACTTATTTCGAAAAAATTAGTGATTTATGTATAGAATTAGGAGATGATTCATTAGGTAAAGAATTTTATGAAAAAGCTCAAAAAATAAAATCAATGCTAGAGAAAGTTAAAAGTCAGCAAACTGCAGAAACTACAGAAATAAAAGAACCGGAAAAAAAGATCGAAATTGAAGCTGAAAAACCCCCTCAAGCTCCAGAATTTGTTGAAAAAAAACAATTTCCTGCAGAAGGGTTAAAACAAGAAGAGAAAGGAGTATCTGTAAGACCAACTTCCTTTAAGCCACCTTCTCTTGCACCTCCTGGACCTTCTTTAGATAGAAAGAAGCCTATAGATGCCAAAGAGGGTCTCAAAAGTGAGCCAAGAGGTTTTATTGAATTTGATAAAAAGGGGGTTCAAAAAATTCCAAAACCAGAAGAATCGATTAGAACTTTAGAAGAATCTATTCATGAACAAGAAAAGAGTAGTGAAATTAAATTAGAGCCTGATAAAATGGGAATAGAATTAAATCCTGAAGACTTTTTGGTAAAACCTCGACCTAAGATAGTTACAACAGTACCTAAAGATGCAAAAGCTAAATTAAAAACTTCTCCATTTGCACAAGTGACGAATCCAGAAGCCTCAAAACCACCTGTAACACCAGTTCCAACAGAACCGATAAAACCAAAAAAAGAGATAGTTCCAATACCCCCTAGAATTAAAGAAATGGCTCCTACAAAGAATGAACTTAAAAAACCGGTAATTCCAACTCAAAAAAAGGAAATATTTACACCACCAATATCAAGTATACCTCAAGAACCTATTAAACCTTCGATACCTATTGATCCTACAAAAATAGTGCCACCCAAAGAAATTAGGGTTCCACAAAAGCCTGCAGAAGCGATTCAACCAACTAAAACTCCAGAAGAGAAAAAGCCTCCAATAGAAACCCCAGAAAAGGCCAGTTCAGCTATGAATGAACAGCAAAAGTCAAACATTGAAAAATCTTTAGTTGATCTTAAAATTAAAAAAGCAAGTATCTCAAAAATGGCATTAGATTTTGATATGAAGGAATTAACTGGTGAATTAACCGCAGAAGAGTTAGAAGAAAAAAAAGAAAGACTAAAAAGAATGGAAGCAGAAATCAATAAACAGATCAAGGAATTAGAAGATCTTTTAAAGAGCTAATTATCCTAAAGTTTCATCTTTTTCAAAAAATTAAACATCTTAACTTCTCATAAGAATATTTGATCTTATTTTAATATATTATTAATATGACTCGGAATAATGAGAATTAAAGAAAGTGAAAGAAGAGTGATAAAATTTTTTATTTATTAATCTTTAAGGTTTTTAACATTTTTTAATAATATCTTCTAGAGGTCCAAATTATGACTATTAGTATTATGAAATTCGGAGGAAGTTGTTTAACAAATCAAAAATCTTTCGAAAAAATCCTTAGAATTAGTGAAATTTATGCAAATACTAAAAAAATATACATTACTTCTGCTTTAAATGGTATTACAGATTATTTATTGAATACTGCTCAAAATGTCAACAATTCCACAATTGTAGACACTAATATTACTCTTATTGAAAAAAAGCATTTTGA
The DNA here is from genome assembly GCA_048941015.1 of Promethearchaeota archaeon. Lineage (GTDB taxonomy): Archaea > Asgardarchaeota > Lokiarchaeia > Sigyniarchaeales > SOKP01 > SOKP01. Next base: position 8,461 of record JBHLNZ010000038.1, read on the forward strand.
TATAATAGAACAAATATTTGATGAAGATAGTGTATATTACGAGAAGGTTAAAGATTGGTTAGATGAAAGGTTAAGTGATTTAGAGGATATCTTTGCAGATATCAAGGAATTTGGATTAGAACCGTATTATCAAGATTATATAGTAAGTTTCGGTGAAATATTATCAACATACATTTTAAACCAATATCTCTTGAGTAAAAATTTGGATTCAGAATATATCCCTGCAAATAAATTAATCATCACTAATGACCAGTTTAATAATGCTTATCCTATTTATCCACTTACTAATGCCAGAGTAGAAAAAATGGTAATCCCTTTGCTAGAAAATCCTAAAAAGGATACTATAATTTGTATAACAGGTTTTATTGGAAGGAATAAAATAGGATTGACGACTACGTTAGGAAGAGGCGGTTCAGATTATACAGCAACTATAATTGCTCACTCTCTTTTCGAAGTAGGTAAAGATAAGGATATTAAAGTTATATTATGGAAGGATGTAGATGGACTTTTAGCAATTAATCCAAAATATATATCAGAACCCTCTTTGATTCGAAATTTAAATTATAGGGAAGCAAAGCATATTGCTAATTTCGGAGCAAAAATTCTTCATCCGAAATGCCTTGAAGCAATAGAAAAAAATAAAATTCCATTAGAAATTAGAAATTTTGATAAACCATTAGAAAAGCTTGATTATACAATAGTTTCACAAACTACAGATGTAGAACAAATAAAGGGAATATCAACTGTAGATGAAGCAATTCTAATAACGGTATCATCCGGTAGTTTAGTAGATGTTCCAGGCGTTTTAGCTAAGATTTTTAAGATTGTAAGTAAAAACAATATAAGTGTCTCATTTGTCGCACAAAGTGCATCTGAAATAGTAACATCCTTTATTATTAAGAAAGAAGATTCTTTAAAAGCAATGAGGGCGTTGGAATTATCTGGTTATTTTTCTGAATTTTTTGAGATTAAATACGAGGAAGTTGCAGTCATTAATATCACCGGATTGAAGATTTTGGAAAATAGCACAAAAGCTAAAATTTTCCAAGCATTAGATAAAAAGAACATACGTGTTAAAGCATTAAGCCAAGGAACAGAAGAACTCAACATGTCTTTAGTGATAAAAAAAGAAGATTTAATCGATGCCATCATTTTAATTCACAATAGTTTATGTGAAGATATTGAATCAGTAAAATGCTAAGAGTCAAAAAAATAGGACCTAAATATCTCAAGAAGTTAAATGAGTTCAAATAGGAAAAATTTCTTTAAAAATAAAGGAGAATTTTATTGTGTTCTCGCATCAATTATTCTACGTGTTAGTTCAGTAAAAGCCTGATCAACATTAATTCCTGTTTTTGCTGAAGTCTCAATATAAATACTACCTTCTTTTTCAGCGAAATTACGAGCATCTCTTCTATCTATAACTTCTCCAACATCTTCCAATAAATCTGCTTTATTACCAATTAAAACAAAAGGTATATTCTCCCCTGCAAACTGACGTATTTCGGTTAGCCATTTTCTTGTTTCTGAGTAAGTTTGTTCTCTTGTTAAATCAAATACTAATAATGCACCAGCAGCCCCCTTATAAAAGGTAGATCTAATGAATTCAAAACGTTGTTGCCCTCCGATGTCCCAGATGCTTAATGTAGCAATTTCTGCCGGTCTAAATTCGACATCCTTAGTAAGGATATCCACTCCAACAGTTAGCTTGTAATTAGCAGCAAATCGATTTTTTATAAATCTCTGTACTAAGCTTGTTTTTCCAACCGCAGCAGCGCCAGTAAGTAAAACTTTTAATTTAAAACTTGACATAGAGTAATTTTACCTTGAGTCTTATTCTTAATATAAATAAAAAATTTTTAATTGTATATAAATTAATATCGTAATTGATATTTAAGAATTTATTCAATTCTTGTTTTAAAATTTATATTATTTTAATTAAAAATTTAATATTTTTATTTCTTAAATACTTTTACACATTTCCTTATTAATTTGCCCTTAAATCTTTATCATAGGTCGTAGGGATACGAATATATAAATAAAATTATTTGTTATTTTATTACTTTTATAGATGTAATTGTTAGAATTTATTGAGAATGTATAATCATAATTCTAATTATCTTTTTGGGATACTTTGATATTCTTTCAAACTTGGAAAATATTCTAGATTTAAATGAGGAAAGTACATTGCCTGAGCATATTCTTTTTGAAAATTCTGTTCTAATGCAATTTCAACATATTTTATATTCTTTAACAAATTTTGCGCTTTAGTTCTAAGTGTTCTATCTAATAAGCAAATCTGTGCGCCAGTACCAGCAGCATTTCCTATTTGAAATATCTTTTCGTTAGGAAGATCTGGAATCATTCCAATAAATTTAGCATTTTCTTTTTTTATGTAATTTCCAAATGCGCCTGCAAGAAAGATTTGAGAAATATCATCCTGTAAGTTTAATGTCCGTTTTATATAATCTAAAATTAATCTAGCTCCAGAATAAAATGCGCCTTTAGCCATTTGAACTTCTCGTATATCATGTTGAGTAATAGATATATGTTTCCCTGTTGATGTTTCATCCTTGTCTACAATTATGAACTCATACCCATTTTCATTCTCTGAAAAATTTTTATCATTAAGAAAACTTTTATTAAAGTTTCCACTCCGTGTAATAATTCTTGTTCTTAGCATTTCAGCTATGAGATCTATCAATCCTGATCCACATATACCAATCGGTTTTTTATTTTTTATGGTAGTATAGGAAATACTTAGATCAGATGGATCAATTGTTATTGAATCGATCGCTCCGGCGGCGGCTCTCATTCCATCTTTTATATGAGCGCCTTCTAGCGCAGAACCTGCAGCACATGATCCTGTTGCTAAAAAATTTTTATTGCCAATAATAATTTCTCCATTTGTTCCAATATCAATAGCTAAGGTTAATTTTGATTCCTTATCGATTTCTGAAGAAAGAATCACTCCCATAGTATCCGCACCTACGAATCCAGCTATAAGTGGTAAGGTGTATACATTTCCTGTTTCAGAGATATTTAAATTTAGCTTCTTTGCATTTAAATTCAATCCCTGTTGAACTATTGGGACATATGGACTTAATCCTATGCTTGTAGGATTTAGTCCTAGAAAAATATGATGCATAACAGAGTTACCAACAATTGTAGCTTCATAAATTTGAGAAGGTATAATTTTAGCTTTTAAGGTAGTTTTATGAATAATATTGTTTAATGTATCTAAGACAATTGAATTGAGTTTTTGAAGCCCATCCCTATGATCTTTTATATAAGAAATCCTTGAAACTACATCTTCCCCAAAAGCAGTTTGAGGATTTAATGCGGATGCAACAGAATAAATCTTTCCATCATTGAGGTTAATCAAATATCCAACTATAGTTGTTGTGCCAATATCAAATGCTATCCCATAATTATTAGCTGTAGTATTAGCAATTTCACAGTCTATTATTCGATTATTATCGCAAAGAGTTAATGTTATCTCACTTTTTCCTTCATTTAAAATATCCTGAATTTTTCTTAACGTTTCAAATTCTATTGAAATATTAAAACTTTTGAGCTCATCATTTGATTCCTTTAATACAGAAATAACTCGCTCCAAATCAGGAATGGGTTTTTCTAAAGTAGGCTTGTTAATCTTTATGAATTTCTTTTTAATATTCGGTTTTAATTTTACTCCTTTATTAATTCCAGTGATTAGTATTTTAAAATCTTCAATTAATAAATCTTCAGGAAGAAAAATACGAAATTGAGGTTTTTGATTAGTTTGGATCTCGTTGAGTTTATTTTCTTTAATAAATGTTTGGCATGCTAGTCTCCAACCATCTTTAACTTCATTTCTGTTTAGAAACTTTAATTCCGTTTCTGTTGGGGGATTTAAATAATTTAATCCTCTTTGTATTAAAACCTTACATTTACCACAAGATCCTATACCACCGCATAATGAGGCTATTCGAACCCCAGCATCTAATAAAATGTGGTAAAAAGATTTACCTTTTGTATAGTAAAATCTCCTTGAAATAGGTTCAAAATCTAAAAGTATTTCGCTATCAATATTATTCATATCAATGTCTCATTAAATAATGTACCTACAGTTAAATGTATAGAATATAAGAAATTTATAATATTAATTGTAATCTAAAAGCAATTTTAGTTTAGATAATAAATAAAATATAAAAAATTTAATTAATAAATAGGTTTATTTTAATGTAAGAAATAAGAAGGTATTTTTAAATTCATTTATTTCATTATAATATCTAATTTTTAACGAGTTCATTTTAAAATGGAAATTAGAGATGATTTAGCGCAAGAAGCGATAAAGTTTTTAGATGCTGCTCAGAAATTTGAAAAACAGGGTCAGTTAGATAAAGCAATTGAAAATTATCAAGCAGCTGCTGAATTCCTAAAAAATAGTGGCTATTTGATGCAAAGAGTTAATGATATATATTCACGAATAGACGAGTTAAAAAATTTTGTTAAAGAGCAGAAGAAATTTCAATATTTGCAAACGAGTGCCCAATTAGATAAATTACAAGATCAAGCTTTTATAATTCTTGAAAGAGCAAATAAATCAGAAAAACAGGGTTTTCTTACTGACGCAATAGAACAATATCAATCTGCTATAAATTTGTTTATTAAAGCTGGTTGGTCAGAAACACAATTAGAAAATATACATATGAAAATTGAAAATCTTAATCAAATCCTTAAAAAGCAACAAATAACTCAAAAGCAAGAAGAATCACTGATTGAGCCTCAACCGCAAGTTCTCGATACATTTGGACAAAAAAAAGATGTCTTGAAAGCTGAAAAGTTAAAATCATATATGGAAAGCAAAATAAAAGAAGAAAAAATTCAGGAAGATGCTTTTAGATTTATAGACAACGCTAAACTTTACGAAATTAATAATAATTTTGACGAAGCGATAAAAAGCTATGAACAAGCAATTAATTTACTGGACTCTATAGGTTGGCAAGAACAAACAAATAATTTAAGAATTCTTGTTGAACGACTCAAGAGAGAAAAAATAGAAATTGATAAATTTAAGACTCAACTAGAACTTAAAAAATCAAGGCCAGTTTTAGAGCTTGAAAAAACTCCTGATAAATTTGAAATTTTAGTGGCTGAAGAACAACTAGATAATGAGGATCAAATCCAAACTGAAGCATTTAACTTAATAGATATAGCTAAAGAATTAGAAAGAGAAAAGAAGTATAATAAGGCAATAGATTATTATAAAAAATCTATTAAGTTGTTAAAATCTATCAATTGGGATTCATATATTCAACCCATTTTAAATTTCATTAATGATGTAGAAGAGAAGATCAAAAAGGAAGAAGAACTCGATAAGTTAGCTAGAAAAAGACAAGAAGAAGCAAAAATTATTCAAGAAACAATTTATTTAAAAGAAAAAGAAGAAGCCGTTCAAACTGTACAAGATCTCCAAAAAAAAAGAACCGAATATCAACAAAAAAGAAGAGAAGAATTAGAAAAGGAAGAGAAATTTTATGCTATATTAGATAAAGCTGATAAAGTTCTGAATGAAGAGAGGGACTTTGATAAAGCGATTCTAGAATATCAAAAAGCAATAGATTACCTTATAAATATGAGTCCTAGCTGGCAACCTTATATCGAAACAATTAATTCTACTATTTCTACTATAAATAAGCTAAAAGAGACAGAGTTAGAAAAAGAATTAAGCGAAAGAAAGAAATTAGAGGTAATACAGCTTCGGGATTTAGAATTCCAGCAAAAAGTATCATCACAATTACAAAGTGAACTTAAGAATCTTAGAAAGAAAGAAATTGATTATAAAATAAGAAAAGATGAATTGCATTATAGAGAACAGAGAAAAGAAAGTGCTTTTAAACTATTGGAAAAAGCACAGGAGTACATTATTCAAGGAGATTTAGATAATGCAATAATAGCATATCAGAATGTTGAGCGTATTTTTGCTGGGATTCAATGGGATGACGAAATTGCAATAATAGATAATGCGATATTTGAATTAGAACAAAGAAAGAAAGAAATTGAATTAAAAAAGCAGAAAGATTTACAAAAATCGATTGAAAAGTTTAAATCAGAAAAAGAGTTCCAAGAAAAAATAGCTAGGCAAATGCAAGTTGAACGTGAAAGGTTAAAGTCTAAAGAAATAAGTTTAAGAGAAAGAGAAAAAGAAATAGAGTATCGAGAACAAAGAAAACAAGAAGCGTTTCAAATTTTAGAGGATGCTCAACATTATATTAATAAAGGTGATTATGAAAAAACAATTGAATTATATAATACCGCAAACAATATTTTTGCTGAGATTCATTGGTATGATGAAGTTGAGTTTATTGGAAAAGCTATAATCGAAATTGAAAATAAAAAGCGTGAGGAGGAGTTAAAAAAGCAGAGAAACTTGTATGTTCAGTTAGAGAAGGATAAACAAGAAAAAGCATTTCAACAAAAAATCATAAATGACATGAAAATTCAAAAGGAACAACTAAAACAGCGACAAGTAGAATTAAAGGAAAGAGAGAAGGAAATTGAATATCGAGAAAAAAGGAAAAATGATGCCTTTTATTTGATTGATGTAGCCCAGAATTATTTATCTTTGGGCAAATTCGATGAGGCAATCGAAACATATAGAAATGTCGCAGAAATCTTTGCACAAATCCAGTGGGTTGATGAAATTCCTATAATCAAGCAAGCTTTGAGAGAAATAGAAATAAAGCGGAAAGAGAAAGAGATATGGAAGCAAAGGACTATGCGAGAGGCAACTCAAAAGGAAGCTGAAAATAGAAAATTCATTGAAGGTATTAAAAAACAAAGAGAGCTAGAAAAACTCAAGGATGCCGAGAAATATGAATTAATGGAAAAGAGGAGAACTTTTTCTGAGGCTAGTCTTAAAAAACAAGAAGAAGCCTTTAATATCATTGATGAAGCAGATAATCTTCTTAAACAAGAAAAGTTTGATTTAGCAGAAGAGATGTATAAAAAGGCAATATCCCTTCTAAAAGAAATAGGATGGACTGGATCCTATATGAATTTATTAGATGGAACTATTCAGACAATTCGAATAAAAAAACTCGAAAAAGAAAGGAAGGATTTAGAAGAAAAAGAAATCGCAAAAAAGATTTTGGATGAAGAAAAAGCATTTGAAAGAAAAATTACAGAAGAAATTTTAAAAGAGCAAGAAAGGTTAAAAACAAAGAAAATTGAACTGAAAAAGAAAGAGCAGTTGTTAAAACACATGGAGCTAATAAAGAAAGACGCGTTCGTAATTATGGATAAAGCAGAAATTGTGCTAAATCAGGGATTATACGAACAATCAATTGATCTCTATTTCCAAGCGGATTTACTTTTAAGTGAAATTAATTTTCCTACTGATGCAATCAAAGAAATGATTCAAAAGGTTCAAGAAAAACAAAGGGAGGAGAAATTATCTAAACAATATGAATTAGAACATTTACTTAGGAAGCAGGAAGAAGAAAGAAAATTTCAAGAAAAAATTGCAGAAAGTGTAAAAGCTGAACGAGAAAGGATGAAAACCAAACAAATTAAATTGATGCAACAACATGAATTAAAAGAGTATATGGAAAAAAGAAAGCAAGATGCGTTTGAATTATTAGATAATGCAGATTTACTTATTAAGAAATCAGAGTATAATAGAGCAATTGAATACTATCGTAGTGCAGAATTAATTCTAAATGAAATACAATTCCCAACTACTTCTTTAAAGGAATTAATGTTAAAGGTTCAAGAAAAGAAAAGAGAACAAGAATTAGAGAAACAAAAAGCATTAGAATTAAAATTGCAGAAAGAACAGGAAGAATTAAATTTTCAAAAGAACGTTGCTGAAAACTTAAAGAGACATAAGGCAAGATTACAAGAAAAACAAATTGAAATTGCAAAATTAGATGAAATGAAGGCTAAATTAGAACAAAAACGAGAAGCAGCATTTAAAATTTTAGATGAAGCTGAAATTTTACTTAAAGAAACAAACTATGATGAATCCATGGCTTTATATAGAAAAGCTATGATTTTATTAAATGAAATTCAATTTCCTACAGATTCAATAGAGGCAACAATAGTTAAAATTATGGGACTGAAGAGACAGAGAGTTCTTGAAAATGAAACTAAATTAAAACGAAATTTGCAACAAATAGAAGAACAAAAGAATTTGGAAACTTTATTTGAAGAAAGGAGAAAGAAAGAAAGAGAAGCTAAAATTGCAAAAGAAGAAGCAATTAAGCAGCGAGAAAGACTTGTTGAAGAACAAATGAGTTATAGAGACGCGGCCTACTCACTTTTGGAAGGAGCGGGAAAGCATCTTAAACAGAAAATCCCTGACTATGATTCTGCTATTTCTTTATATATCCAAGCGAGAGATTTACTAGATGAAAAAATTGGATGGGAACCAGAAATTAATAACATAAATGTATTAATCAATGATTTACAATCAGAAAAAAGTAAATTAATTGAGAGACAGAATTTAGAAAAACAGCAATATCTTAAGCGACAACGAGAATATAAAATGTTTCAAGAAGAAATTCAAAAGAGACGAGATGAATTCGAAAGAAAGAAGAGAAAACAAGAAAGAAAATTTAGAGAGCTTCAAAGAATCCAGCAACAAATAGAGAAGATCAAGGAAGAAGGTTTATCCTTTATAGACAAAGGTAAACAATATGCAGCATTTCGCAATTTTGAAAAAGCATTTAAAGCTTTTAACGAGGCAATTAAGAAATTTAGTGAAATTGGGTGGCATGAACAAGCAAAATTTATTGAAAAAGAAATTGAGAATACTAAAAAACTTCAGGAAAAATTTGAAAAAGAGAAACAAACTACTCGAAAAATTTATGAAGATTTGAGGAAAAAGAAGTTATCAGATGAAATCAAATTGAAAGAAGAACAAAAACAAATGGAGAAAGCGATTGTAGAAGTAGGTGATTTAACAAGTGAAATATCTAATTTAATAAATATAAAAAAGGAAGAACTTAAATTAGAAGAAAGAAAAGCTAAAGAACTAGCTAAAAAGGAAGCACAAGATTTTAGATCGAAAATGGGTGATCTAATAAAATTAAAACAAGATTTAACAAATGAATTAAAAGTTTCAAAAAAACAGAAAGAGATAGATATAGAGAAAGAAAGATTAGCAAAAGATAAGGAAAAAGCGGATGAGATTAAAAAAATGCTGAAAGATATTGGAAAAAAGAATAGAAAGTAAATTAACTCAACTTCTTTTTATTTAATTTTTTAAAGTTAAATGTTAATTGAATTATATAAATTAAACCAATTAGGTTTAATGCAGATAATATAATAATTACAAAAACTCCGTATTCAAATATCAATTTAATAATAAAATCACCGGAATTCCTTTCTTGGAGTTTTAAAACTAAATAGAAGGTATGTGTTTCATCTGTAAATATTCCCATTCTCTTTTTTGATGTAAATTCATTAATTGAATCAGATATTAAAATAGGATTTCCAAAGGCATCTGGTTCAGAATCAAATATAAACATTTCACCATTTGTTGAATTTAATTGTTCCAATTCAAAGAAATAATGGTTTGGATCAAGATTTATTGGTAAACAATATACACTTTTGTTTTCATTAAGAGATATGGAAATTTGTGTTTCTTGAGTTATTAAAATTGGTTTTTTTAATGCTTCCATGATGGCATATCCCTGCACAATTCCCCACCCTTGGATATTATCTTTTATAGTGTGCGAATTTATTGTTCTAAATGACGTTAATGAGATTATACTCTTTAATTGTTGGGGAGTTAGAGAGGGATTTTTCTCAATCATTAACGCGGCTAATCCAGCAACGAAAGGAGTTGATGCAGAAGTACCAGATGCATAAAGAAAATCAGAGGGAGGGTTACTTGGAAAAGCACCAAATATACTAATTGCAGGCGCACAAACATCTGGTTTTATCAAACCATCATGAGTTGGTCCTCTACTAGATAAGTAATACATATCTCCATTATAATCAACTCCTCCAACAGCTATAACTGACTTTGCTGAAGCAGGAGCATTTATAGTTCCTAACCCACCATTGCTGGAATCATCTCCATCATTACCTGCCGCCGCAACCACTAAAATTCCCTCTTCTGTCAAGCGCTCAACAACTTCATTCATTGCATTTATATATGGGAGATTGGCAGTAGTTTGTTTTACTCCAAAACTCATACTCACGATTTTTATGCTACTATTATTATTATTTCTATTATAATCTAAAATCCATTCAATACCCTTTTCTAGAATAGGTAAAGTTGTAATAATTTCATGTCCTTCTTGATAAAAGAGTTTCAATATTACAAAATTTACTTCTGGAGCAACTCCCGTGTATTCAGAACTATTACCTCCTAAAATTGATGCTGCCCAGGTTCCATGCCATTGAATATCATATGGGATTTCAGAGATATTGTTAATACTTTGATCATAAAAAGCTATAATTCTTTCAGTCCAATTATTAAGTCCATTATATGTGAATACGGAATGATTAGGATATATTCCAGTATCTAAGACAGCTACAGTAATACCTTTTCCAGTTAAATTGTTTTCCCATAGTTCTTCTGTAAGTCCTACATAGTCTTGAGCAGTGTAAGAAAGAGAAATAGAGGAATCGCTGTCTAATAATGCTGATTCCTTGTTATAGTTTAAATTTAATGAATTTATACTGGAATCAGTTAATTTTAAATAATCATGGTGTTCTAAAAGAGAAAGAGATACTATGGGAATTAAAACTAAAGTTAACACGATTAGGATTTGCTTCTTCAAAAAGAACACTACAAGAATTTAAATTTCTTTGAAAAAATAATATATATAATATTATTATAAATTACTGGGATATTTAAATGACTGCGAATAAGGAAAACATTTTAAAATCACGAATGTATGCGCGTCAGCAATTAATTGATGGATGGGATCAAGAAATTCTAAGTAAAGCTTGTATCATGATTGTTGGTATCGGTGCTCTAGGCTGTGAGATTGCCAAGGATTTCGCACTAATGGGCATAAAAAAATTAATTTTAGTCGATCTCGATACAATTGAAACTTCTAATTTATCCAGACAAATGTTATTTCGACCTGGTGATGAAGGTCGACCTAAAGCTGAGGTAGCAGCAGAAAGGTTGAAAGAAATGAATCCCTATTTAGAAATTAATTGGTATTTCGAAAAACTACAAAAATTACCAATGTCAGTTTTTGAAGAATCAGAGGTTATTATTGCTGCTTTAGACAATTTTAATGCGAGATTAGATTTAAATAAAATATGTTTACGATTGAAGAAACCAATGGTAGAAGGTGGTACGGTAGGTTTTGAAGGTCATGTACAAATAATAATTCCTGAGGGTTCTAATCTTGAATATAAAGATCGTGAGTTAGAAATTGAAAAACTAGTTGAAAGTAAATTATGGGAACTCGAAGAATCTGAAGCACCTGCTTACTTTGAAGCCCAAAAGAAGATTGAAGAATTAGAAGAGCAAATAGAAAAAATTAAGGAAGAACAAATAAATCCAATTAAAGATCTTCTTCGAAAAAGAATTGAAGAGGAATTTGACCAAAAATATGCCTCAAAAGTTTTGGATTTAACTCCTTGTTATAGATGTCTAGTACCTATTCCTCCTGCTGATGATAAATTAGTAGCAGCATGTACATTGAAAGGATTACCAAGAAATAGAAATCATTGTGTGATAAAAGCGGAAGTGAATTTTGAAAAAGAATATGGTTTTAAGCCAGATATGAATGTAGATGAAGATGTATTAAAATTAATGGCACTTGCTCAAAAAGAATTAGAAAAATTACGTCAGCGCGTTTTTAATGAGAATGTGCCTCAAGAGAAACTAGAAACTTTAACTTCTGAAGAAATTCAACAATGGAAAGATAATATTAAGGAAACATTTGGGCCAGATTACAAATTTGAAGAAATGGAAAATATTCTGGGCAATAAAATTGCTGCAGTTCAGTCTGTGAGTTCAATTATTTCAAGTATACAATCTCAAGAAGCATTAAAAATTTTATTTCGATTGCACGGGAGAAATATTGGACCACCTATGGATCCTCCTTATGTTAATTATAATGGAGTATACGGGCGATTCGATCACTTAGAAATAATTAAAAGAGAGGATTGTCTTGCGTGTGGTAATATTGAGGGAGAAGAAAATGTTCAGATTGTTGTTCCTTTTGATGCTGATGTTGGATATATCTTTAAGGCGATGAGAATAATTAATATCAATCTTGAACCTATGGAATGGTTAATGACTAATCCTGTTACAAAAGAAATATATTGGAATCCTTATATTGAATCAATGAGAGATCCAAATATTAAATTAAATAGCCTTCAAGTAAAAAATAATGATATAGTCTCTCTTACACCTTTAGGCCAAGCTAAAGTAGAATCAGAGATCAAAAAGTATAATGTAGTTATTACATTCATGTGAGAGAGTTCTATATTTTCCTTTTTCATTGAATTTTCTTTTAAATTACAAATAAAATTGAAATATTATCTCTTAACTTGGTTCACTAACTTAATGAGTTCATCAATATAATATGTATCTATCCCAGCATTTTTACCAGCTAAAATATCTTTATCCAAATCGCCTATAAAGATCATTTCATTTTTTTCAACGTTAAAATAATCCTTAATTTTTAACAAACCTTCTGGATCTGGTTTCCACTTTCTAACATCTTCTCTTCCTAAAAAATAATCAATTTTATCAAAAATATTCGCTAGTTTTAAAGATTCGATAATAGTTCTTCTGGTATTTAATGACAATACAGCAAGTTTAGAATCCTTTTTTACTTTAAATAAACTTAGATTGTTAATAAAAAAAATAGTCTCTTCAATCGGATCATTTTCTCTTATATTTTCTAATTCATATTTTCTGATAATATCAAAGTTCTTCTGCAATTCCTCTTCATCACCTCTCTCAACAATATAACTTAAGCAACTAGAAATACTTTTAAATCGACAATACTCCTTATAATGTTCGCGATATCTTTTAGCTAAGACCTCTTTTAAACTATGCCAATCAGCAGCTAATTTCACAATTGTACCATCTAAATCAAACACAATTACTTTTTTGTTTTTAAATGAAATCATGAACAATAATTTTGTTTCTAAAATATCTTTCTGATGTAATTGAAAATTGATTCTTAATATTAAGCTTTTATGATAATTTTTATTAATTCAAAAAACAAGTACATAGATTCTAATTTGTATAATAGCAATTTAAGGGCTTAATGGTTTCAAAAAAATAAGAGATAAATTATATTAAAAGATAATTAGAAAAGTTTAATATAAGTAGAAGTAAATATGTTAATAGAAGGAGTATGAAATAGGTGAAAAAATTATTAACTACTAGTACGGAGGTTCTGGTAGCATTTTTACAGGTATTTCATATCTCCCCACCATCTAAGTAAAACTTTTTATTTATAAACTTGATGTTTATTTAAGTATTACAAATATTTATTTACGGATTTAATTTCATAATGTTTCATCACTTATCAATAGGAAGAGATAATTCTTTAATATAAATTTAAACCGAAAATTAATATATTTAATCTGCTAGATATCTATGTAAATAATTTAAGAGAAGGTGAAATTTGCTTGGAATTTTTAACGAAAGAACCTATTGAGATGCATAAGATTTTATTTACCGGACTTGATACTGCAGGAAAATCGAGCATTATATATTCTCTTAAAAGAGAATTTTCACAAATTATTAATATTGAACCTACAAAGGGAATCTCAAGAAGAGTTTTTCAATTCTTCGATAAAGATATAAGCGAATGGGATTTAGGAGGACAGGAAAAATATCGTATCTCTTACATTAAAAACCCAAGCCTCTATTTTGATGGAACAGAAGTTGCTATATATGTGATTGATATCCTTAATAATTCAAGAATACCTGAATCCTTAAGCTATTTTAGAGATGTAGTCTATCAATTTGAAAGGTTAAAGATAAAGCCACCTATTAATATTCTCTTTCATAAGTGCGATCCTGAATTAATTAAAAATACCCCAACTAAAATTGAGAGATTAATAGCTAATCTTACTGAACAATTGCTAGATATAGCTAAAAGTAATAAATTATACTTTTTCCGAACATCGATCTACGATCTATATTCTATTATGAGTGCAGTTTCAGAAATTCTATTACAAATTTACCCTAAAGCGCAACTAATTCAAAAAGCAATTGAAGAATTTGGCAAAAAGTTAAATTGTGATGGATTAATGATTGTTGATGATAATTCAATTATTGTGGGTTCATATTTTTCAAATTCTTCATCTAAAGCTCTACTTCAGGAAAGTATTCAATACTTTTTGACTTTAAATGATTGTTTTCTTAATCTAGGAGAAATTGATGATGATGATCAGATTCTTGTTCAAAAATTAGGACATTATTTTCTGTTTAAAACAATTATTTTGAAAGAATTTGGTTGTGCTTATCATCTCTCAATATTAAAAGCTCAAAATCCTTATGATTTATATTTTATTAAGAGAGAATTACAGTTTTTTATAGAACGGTTGTTAGATATAATCAATAAATGATTAATTAATGTCATAAAAAATGGTTTTCTGGTTTTTTTGTTATGGAGGCTCGAAACGTTCTTAAAAAATTAGTTCATTTTGCGGAACATGAATATAAGGATAAACGCCCGAAATCAGTAAAAATATATCGAGTGAAAAGCAAAAATATATTGACCAGGGGCATGTTACCAAATCTTCAGCTTAAAGAACAAGGGCCTGTTTCGTTTTTAATTTTAGCTGATTACCAAGATACTTTAAGAATTTATAGTTTTTCTCGGCAAGGAACATTATTATCTGGAGTTAATATCCCTCCCGACCCTAAGACCATACAAAAGATGAAAAAGTTGATTAAATTAGAATTTCAATATCCAAGAAAAGAAATCACTAATTAATTATAATATCTTAGAAAGATTACTTATTTTAATAGAAAAGTAATTGTTCGATAGATTATGGAAGAATTGAAGATTCTTGATTTAAAAATTGCTATGCTAAGCTATGTATATAGAGATATTGAAAAACAAGCAAGATTGATGGAACAAATTTATAATTTCCCTAAATTCTCATTTGTTTCTTATCCTCATACAAATTTTATTTACCGTGGAAAAAAAGTAAATGTATCATTAAAAACTGGGCGCTCTAGAGCCTTTAATAATTATGGAATCGAATTAATCCAATTAATTAAAGGAGAGGAAAATCTTTATAAAGAATTCTTGGATCAGGGAAGAGAGGGATTACATCACTATGATATTTTAGTAAATGATATAGAAAAGTATATTCAATATTTTAAAAAACAAGGTATTGAAGTTATACAAGAAGGAAAGAGTCTTCTAAAATGGGCATACTTGGATACGGAAGCAACTTTTGGAACAATAATAGAGCTTGTAGAGATTGGTAAAGGTAAAACAATTAAAAGATAGTTAATTTTTTGATTTTTTTATGGTTTTAAAATCGTACATCATTTTAAATGCCTTGATTGCATGATCTGTATTCGTCATTACAGGAACATTATATCTTGATGAATTATTTAGTAAATAATCTAATATCCAGCGTGATCCAAATACACAAACTATTACAGGTTTATTAAGTTGACTTGCAAGTTTGTTTATAACTCGAAATTGAGGTGTTAATGGAAGAGAAAATTCCTCTACAGGTTTTCTTGGAACTGCGAAGATGTATAAAACTGCATCAACATTCTCATCATTCATTAATGCAGTAATTACTGATTTAAATGTAGTAAATAGAGAAGGACCTAGATCAACTGGATTTCTTACAGAAGTCCAATTAGGTGAGTATTGCTTCATTTCTTCTATAGTTGATTGTTTTAACAGAGCTAATCTCAAGCCAGAATTTTCAATTTGGTCACAAGCTAACGCCCCTAAACTTCCAGAAGCAGTTATAATTGCTATATTAATCCCCTTGGGCAATGGTTGAGTTGTAAATACTTTTGCTACATCAAACATCTCATAAAAATTATTTACCCGAAACACACCAGGAATTTGCTTAAAAATAGCTTCGTAGACTTTATCATTTCCTGCTATTGATCCTGTATGACTTTTTATGGCATCTGAACCTGCTTGACTTCTTCCATTTTTTAAGATAATTACTGGTTTGCTAAGTTTTTTCAGAGTTTCTAGTAGCTTTTTTCCTCTCTTAACGCCTTCGAGGTAAAGAGTGATTACTTTTGTATTGGGATCATTTTCTAAATACTCTAACATATCAATTTCATCCACGTCTACTTTATTACCTAGTGTAATTGATTTAGAAAATGCGATTTTCTGACTAGAGGCCCAATCAACAACCACATTTCCTAATACGCCGGATTGTGCAATAATAGATATCATTCCAGCATCCATCATTTTATCAAAATCAACTTCAGTGGTCGTAAATTTATTATTGAAATTAGTAATTCCAACGCAATTTGGACCTATAATCCTAATATTAGTAGCTTTTGCAATATTTTCAATTTCTTGTTGAATCTTACCATATTTTTCTATTCCTGTCTCTGCAAAACCTGCAGTTTCAATGATTATTCCTTTCACATGCTTAGCTACACAATCCTTCACAGCCTCAAGAACATTATCATTCGGTACAATGATAATCGCAAGCTCGATTTCGTCCGGGATATCAGTGATTCTATTATAAGCTTTATATCCGAAAATTTGTTTTTTCTTAATATTAACAGGATAAGTTTTAAAATGTGAATTTAAAAGATAATTAGTCATAGCATACCCAAATTTTAAGGATTCTGACGCTCCTATTATTGCTATTGTTTTAGGATTAAAAAAAAATTCTAAATCTTTTGAAGTAGCAGACATATTTATGACATAGCGATTTTTAAAATCTTAAATAATATCATTAAAAATCAAAATTAAAATTTAATAAAATAAAAGGACTTCTTAGAAAAACATTCATATTATGTTAATAATTTTCCAATTTAATACTCATTATATTTATATGTTTGAAAATTGACAGAATACAAAGAAAATCCTTTAAAGAAACATTTTCTATATCCTATTCTTAATCCAAAAAGTATTTGCGTATTTGGAGCTAATAATGAATTTCTTTCTACAATGGGAGCAATGCAGCTTAGGAACGTTATTTTTGGCGGATTTCCAAAAAATAAAATTTTTCCTATACATCCACGCCTCAATGAAATTCAAGGCTTAAAAGCTTATGAGAATGTTTTAGAATTACCAGAGATCCCTGAATTAGCTTTTATTATATTACGTCCAAAAATAGTCCCTCAAGTTTTAGAAGAATGTGGACAAAAGGGCATAAAGCATGTTATAATAACTTCAGGTGGATTTAGGGAAGTAGGGAATATCGATTTGAACAAAAAAGTAGTTCAGATTGCTAATAACTATGATATTAGATTTATTGGCCCTAATTGTCTCGGTATATATAATGCATGGTATAGATATCCTGAATTTAATGAAATTTGCTTAAATACCATGTGGATTTATGCTACACCTGAAAGAGGGAATATTTCAATAATAGCTCAGTCAGGAACAGTTGCTTCACACATTTTTTGGATATGTAGAGAAATAGGTGTTAAAATCGGGAAATCAATTTCAAGTGGAAATGGGGATAATATCGATACCATCGATTTTTTAGAATTTTTTAGAGATGATCCACAAACTAAAGTAATCGGAATATATGTTGAAGAAATAAAGAGAGGTAAACAATTTGTCGAGCTAGCAAAACAAATCGTTCCAGAAAAACCAATTATTACAATTTATGCAGGAGGGACTGAAGCAGCATCTAGATCAATAATGGGGCATACTGGTGCAATTGCTGGAGATGATCAAATTTTTGAATCCGTTTTTAGAAATACTGGAATTATTTCAACTATTTCTATTAAAGATTGGATGTATTATTTAAGAACATTCTCAAGTGAAATTTTTCCTAATGGAAACAGATTGGGGATTATTACTAACTCTGGAGGATGTGGGGCGATGATGGCTAAAGCTGCTGAGAAACTTGGTTTAATAATACCCGAATTTTCAGATGAGTTAAAATCCAAATTAAAGAAATATGTACCTGATGTCGCTAATATAGATAATCCACTTGATCTTACATTCCAATTTAATCAATATAATTTATATATTAAAATACCAAAACTAATTATCAATTCTGGTGAAGTAGATGGGATTATTATATATGCAATATTCGGTTTTGAAGAAGTTTTAGAGATCATTAAAAAGTCAGGTGGAAAGACATATGAAGAATTTGATATTTCCAATAATATGATGAAAAATATCTACTTGAAACCAACTCAACGACTAAGTAAGAAAAAAAGTATCCCGATTTTCTATATAGGTCCTCAAGGTTATCAAAATCCATGGGTAAGGGAATTTATCAAATCGGATATACCAGTATTCGATCTATGGGATATGCCAGTAAAATGTTTTGTAGCCTTAAGCAAATATTCAGAACATCGTAAAAAATTACTTAAAATTTTGTGACTCTAAAATTTATGAGAGATTTAACCTATCAAAAATTAAATGTATCTAAAAGATTATCAGGATCTTGAATAACTCCTTTTTAATAAATTCTTCACATCCTCGAAGCCAGCAATTTTTGGATGCAAAGTATAATTCCGGAGTTTAAATGTATCTTGAGCAATGTCTTCAAGTTTACTTTCAGGAACATTTTTATCTTTCAAACTCATCCATAAACCAATTTCTTTTAGGAATGAGTTTATTTCTTCACAACATTTCTCAGCAGCACTCTCATCAGGTATAGTATCTAATTTAGGATTAAATAGGCGGGCTACTAATGCATATTTTTCAATTGTTTCTTTCCAAGTCCAACGATTTATTTCTGGATAAACGATTGCGAGACTCTCTCCGTGAATAATATCTGGAATATTACCCCCAATAGCCATACCTATCCCATGCGGGAGTGTTGTTCCTATATTTGCAATACAGAGTCCTCCCAGAGTAGCAGCAAATGAAAGGGCTTCTCTTGCTTCTCTATTTAGCCCATCTTTGACTGCGATAGGAAGATATTTTATTATTTTCTTTAATGAATCCAAGGCGTATAGATCGATGAAATCCGAGGCGTTCTTATTAATAAATGGCTCAAAGGAGTGAGAAAAAGCGTCAAAACCAGTCGAAGCTGTAATATGTGGTGGAACAGTTAATGTAAGTTCAGGATCAATAATTGAAATCTTTGGATTAAGGCTCCAATCGGCAAGTGCAGATTTAAAGTTATCCTCAGAATTTTTAATAACTGCCATATTTGTAACTTCGGCTCCTGTACCTGCTGTTGTAGGAACTGCTATAATAGGAAGGACTTTTGCGCTTTCAATCCGCTTTTGTCCAAGGCGATAATTCCACACATCTTCTTTATGTGTAGCACCAACAGCAATACCCTTAGCAGTATCAATACTGGACCCTCCTCCTAGACCTATAATAACATCAACCTCATTTTCAGCAGCCAATTTAGAGCCTAAATTTACGCATTCATTTGTAGGATTGGGAATTACTCCATCAAAATGAATAACTTCAACTCTTTCTTTCTCACATAAATTTATCACTTTTTCAAATAATGGTTTCATTGTAGGAAATGATTTAACCGTAACAAGTAAAGCTTTTTTTCCATTTCTTTTTACGATATTTCCAATTTCATTTATAGACCCCCAACCAAACCTAATACGTGTTGGATTATAAAAATTGAATTCTCTCATAATACATCAAAGAATTAGCTCAAATTTAAAGTATTTCATTTACTTTGTTACTTAAGATCATGATAAAATTTTATATTGAAATTATTACTTCCAAGAATGAAGTCTCGGAGCATAAGTGAAAAGAAAAAAAAGAGAGAAGTTTAATTTATGTTATTTCTTTTTAATGGTCTTAATGAAATTACAGATTAAAAAGTTTTTGGGCATTTCCGCTAAGAATGTTGTTTATCTCGTCTTGAGTAAATGTTATTCCATATTGCTTTGCTTTCTCTGGAATTTCCTTAATCCATTGTACCCAATCTTTCGTAGATAAGGCCGTTTCAAGATAAGGCCAATCAGTTCCAAACATGAGCCTTTCTTTGAGAGGGGTCCCTAATATTGCTTTCATATTAAGAACACTTCTTAATGTTTTCAAAAAGTATTCGGGCATTGCTTGTGCTTGAATTTGATATCCCGAGAGTTCTGCATAGACGTTTGGTCTCGATCCCATGATTTCCGCACACTTAAGGGTATAGCTCAAACTTCCAAAATGTACCAAAACAATCTTTAATCTCGGGAATTTTGCTGCAATAGTATCAAGGTAGATCGGATCCGCATATTTCGAAACCATGGGAGCTGAGATCGTAGCTGCGGTATGGGAATGAAGGGGTACATCCAACTCCACACACTTTTCATACAATGGAAAATATTCAGGATCATCGGGGTAATATCCCGCTGTTGGATGAAATTTCACACCAATCATACCCCATTCTTTAACCGCTTTTTCAACTAATTCAATTGCTTTAACACCTCTACGTGGATCAACGGCACAGAGAGCTTTAAGTTTATCAGAATATTCATCAGCTTGTTTTGCGACCCATTGGTTCATTTCTTCTATTGACCAATTAGCTTCGCCCACTTCTGACATGCCATAATCAACACCCATAACGATCGTCTTTTTTATTCCTGCTTCATCCATAACTTTCACGTAATTTTCAGCGCTAGATGCCCAAAATAGTGGTAATAAATTCTGATATACGCCCTCTTTAGGAATCCCTAACGCAAAACTGTAACTATCTGCAATAAAGTCCCAAAACTTGTCGGACCACATATTTTTATGCGCTAAATGAGAATGTATATTTACAACCATTTAAGTTTCCTCCTTCATAAATTATGTGTTAAAAGGTGATACAACATTAATCAAATTAGAGATATAAATTTTATGGAACAATCAGAAACAAAAAATTTTTTCGAATTTCAATGAGAAAATTTTATGGATAAACCCTTTAATTACTTTATTGCGAGTTAATTATATATTTTAATGAGATTAATGAGAGTTTAATTCCAATTATAAAGATTCTGAAAATTCAATAAAATTAATAATAGAAAGAAACTTAATAGGATGAGTATAGGGAACCTATAAAAAATGAAAAAAGAAATTTCAAATATTACTATCGTGATGCGTAATGGAATTTGAAGAGTTAGTTAAATTTAGGAGGAGTTCGAGATGGATGTTCTCAAAAAAACCAATTCCTGATTCTGAATTGAAAAAGATTCTTGAAGCAGCTCGTTTCGCGCCAACACCTCATAATTCACAACCATTTGAAATAATTGTTGTAAAGGACGAAGAGGTTAAAAGGCAACTTTCTGAAGTAGGTTTTAGGCTCGGCAAAAAGGAAGTCGATGAGCATTTCTACTGGGTTCGCTACACCATAGAAGAACTCAAAACTAGAAAAGACGGAGTTTATGTCGATGTTTTACCTAAGTTTGTTATGGATTTACAGACTAATCCGAAACTGGTTGAAGACGACGGATTTTGGAGGAAATCAATGCATTTATATTCCGCATTAATTCAAAATTCGCAAGTATTATTATTTATTCTTTACAATCAAGAAAGACCCGGAGTTGGTTCGCTAAAGCATTTATGGGGCATAATGAGTATTGGCGGCGTAATGCAAAATATATGGCTCGCTGCAAATAATCTCGGAATAAGCGCACAACTCGTAAGTGGTCAATTGATGAATATCGAATCAGTCCGTAAAATTAGAAAAATTCTACACATTCCCGAAAAAGGTTATCGGTTGTTATTGATATTCCGACTTGGATATGAGAGAAAATTTGGGAAATGTGGAACAAAATACCGGAGGGAATTGAGCGATTTTGTCCATCTGGATCAATTCTCAAATAATACATTTTTTTAATGAACTTTATCGTTAACCTTGGAGTAAGGTCCATTAAAAAAAAAAAATAAAAATAAGTTTAAACTTCGGGAGCTGTCATTCCTATAAGTTTATATGCTTCGGGGAAATCCCACATGATCCGAGCTACAAATTTATAACCATCAATTTTTTCAGCGGAAAACAAAC
>JBHLNZ010000123.1:0-6759 GCA_048941015.1 Promethearchaeota archaeon
TTTACCTATTTTATTACTCTGTTCTGCTGGAAACATGGATTCAAAATATAATAATGTAATAATTACCACCTCATTTAAATTGATTTTATTAAATTAATAAAACACTTTTCTAATTTGATTTCGTTGGAGAATGTAATTATCTTGAACCATTTAAATTTTTTCATTTTTGTCGAAAAAATTAAGTAGTATATTTATAGGATTAGATTATTAATAACTCTTTTAATAATCCTATTTATTCTTGTTATAGGAATGTTCTCTGTGAAAAATAGATTAGTTGTGTTGAATTAACGCTATCTTGGCTCCATTTGGATCTTCTAAAAATGCAAGGAAACCAACTGTTATTGGTACAGGTTCCATGGTGATTTTAGCACCTTTAAAGATATCGATGTTAAATAATGCACTACTTAAATTTTATGAATAAATGAATTATAAGTTCAGTATAGAAAGAAGATTTCATAAATAAGGAATCGATTATGAAAAAATTTTATATTCAGATCATTTTAGTGCATACTCGCATTAAATTAAACTATAAAAATAATGATGATTCAGATATATTTATAAAAAAATCGAAATTTATAATAAAAAAATTTGATAAAAATGGTGAGATATCAAAATTCAAGTTCCATATTACTTATCGGAATCATAACCTATCTATTCATAGAAGCCTTTTATAACGTGATTGTCAACATTAATGCATATGTTTTTATGAATATATCAGAAATTCTTACAATATTGCCAATGCTTCTGATTGCAGTATTTGGTTTAATTGCAGAGATATTCTTATTCATGTTTAAAAAGATAAACAGAACCTATAAACCATTCATATTATTATATCTTATTTCTGCTTTGAGAATTTGTTCTCAATTCATTGTCCTTCCAAGTGTGATATTTATCATTAACTTTTTAATGCTCTTTGCTCTTCTATTATTTTTCATGGCTTTTTTTATCTTGATCGGAGCAAATGATACCTACATGCCTTTTTTACAATTTGTAGGAAGTGCAATAATAGGATTGGGAATATACTACGCTTTACTAATCGTGAATATTTCTTCAAATATTACATCAGATACTATCAAGATAATTCCAACATTCCTCTTTATTGGATTTATACTATATGTCAATCATAGCCTTTTTACTCCTAAAACGGTTGAGAATCTACTTTCTAAAGGTGATAACAATAAAAATGATGTAAATAAGAAAAATACATCATTATTTCATTTTATTATTTTAGGCGTTCTTTTCATTTACTCAACGATGTGGATCTTAAATCCGATGGCCTTATCTGCCTATGATATAATCAATTTAAATATTAATGGTCTAATTTCACAATCATTTAACTTTTGGCCTGCCTACGGGTTTACATATTATATAATTTTAATATTGGGGACTGCTGTGCTGAGTTATGTGGTTATTCAAAAATACATCTTTTCATTAAGCGAGAAATTATTAAAAATAATTATAATTTCCTCGATAGGATTGACCGCTCTCTTAACATTCCTCGCTAAATTTGTAATTGAAACTGATCTTACCATCATATCATCAATATATACATCCATAATGACGATTGTTGGAGTATTTTCTATAATCCTTTACCTTTCCTACTTGTTTAATTTTTATGCTTTTCAGTCTTCGAGAAAATTGATGATAGGAATAATAGTGTTCTTTCTCACGGCTCTTTTCTTCCTTCTTCTACATTTACAGATTTTATGGGGCGAACACATGTCTTTAATTAATCATGTAGTCATCCAAATAACAATATGCTTTGTCCTAATTTCAATTTATGAGATAATAACCATAAAAGCTTCATTAATAACGTTGAAACGACCAATTAGCTTGAGTAAAACAATTGTTATCACCTTAGCAACTATTCTAATAATAAATGGCGTTTCTATAGGAGTTTTAGTTGAAACACGCAGAGTAATACCCCCCGAAAATCCTGAAGCCACAGTAATGATTTGGAACCTTCATAATGCCATTGGAGATGATGATATTTTTAGTTTAGAACGAATTGTTCAAGATATTCAAGAATTTTCACCAACAATTATAGGACTAAATGAGGTGGATTTAGGGAATCTAAAAACCTCAGCAATCGATCTTGCTTCCTACTTTGCTTATAGACTGAACATGTATTACTTCTATGGATATACATTTTATAAGCATTATGGGAATGCCATTTTGAGTAAATATCCCATATTAGATGCTGAAATAATTACACTACCTAAAGCAATTCCATCTGCTGAACAGAGAGCTTTAATCAGGGCGAAAATCGAATTCAACTCTTCAATTTGGACCATATTTATCACCCATCTCTCAACTGAAGAAGATGACCGTTTAATTCAAGTTCCCTTCATAATCTCTGAGATTGAAAAAGAGGCATTGTTCGAAAAAATTATATTTATGGGAGATTTTAACTTTGTCCCATCATCCGTGGCATATTCACTGATTAATAGTACTTCAATTTTGAAATTTACCGATACTTATCGAATTCTAAATTCTGATCTAGGAAATACTAGCTGGTTTGATGAAGACCACAATCCAACTAAGAGAATTGATTATATAATGTGTTCTCCAGATTTGAATCCTAAAACCTGTGAAGTCTTCTGCTCACTTAGCTCTGATCATTGCTCTGTGATAACAGGCTTCTAATTTTTCTTTTTTATATTATTTTGTATAAAAAAGCAGGTATGGGAGTATTATATTTATCCTATATACTTGGTTTTTAATTTATAGTAAGGAGTAAACAGGATCTGAAGAATTAATAGAAAGAAATACCATAAAGCGTATAAATATATAAAAAATTCAGTTAGTTTTTCTTTCATTTCCCATCAGCTGTTTATTTTAAAGTGAATTCACGCATAAAATTATTGTTACAGGAATTTAATCTGAGGAAAATGGCTTAATTATGTTGGATTAGCGCTAATCTGGCTCCATTTGGATCTTCTATGAATGCAAGGG
The DNA here is from genome assembly GCA_048941015.1 of Promethearchaeota archaeon. Taxonomy (GTDB): domain Archaea; phylum Asgardarchaeota; class Lokiarchaeia; order Sigyniarchaeales; family SOKP01; genus SOKP01. The sequence goes on from JBHLNZ010000123.1 coordinate 2,956, forward strand.
ACCCAACCGTTATTGGTACAGGTCCCATAGTGATTTTGGCACCTTTAGATTTGAGTTCTTTTACTGTAGTGTCTAAATCTTTAACTTCTATTCCCACCGAAAACAAGCCAATTTTATTTTCTGTATTTTTTATGAGTTCTATCATGGCATCCCCTTCGCTTTTCAATAACGTGATTATTACTCCAGGCCGGGGGGTAAATTGGCTATCTATTTCAAATCCCATAACTTCTGTGTAAAATTTTACGGACATTTCCATATTCTCAACAATTATGGTGGCGTATTTAACTTTCATATATTATCTCCCTTGACATTATAATGATTAAAATTTTTCTAATAACTTCTTCTAGACTTTTTAAGAACTTTTAAAAGTCTTAAATAAAAATAATAAAAAGTTTAAAAAAATTGAGACTCTTTCAATCCATGGCATATTTCTTTGTCCAGGATTCTGCTTTACTCTCAAACTTTTTCAAAGCTCTAAAGTATTGTTCTCCAGCTTCGTGATTAAGAGGATCGCCCGGATTAAAGAATGGGGGCTCCATATGCATCATTCCTTTGAGAGCTTCAATAATATTCGTCAGAGTTTTACTTGGAGTCCATCCCGAAGCTCCAGTGCTTGCATCAACCTTTCCAACGAGGTCTGGGTTGATGAGATCTAGGCAAATGTTTAGTTTACCAGGTGGAATTGAAGAATCGATATTAGGATGCCACATTAAGGTAACGGCATAAGCATAGGGTGGGGTGAATGGATAATTCTCAGGAAATTTAATTTCAAAAATAAATTTTCCTTTAGCATAAGGAGTACTTTCTTTACCCAGAATAGTAAGTCTTAGATGGTCGATACTACGTCCCCAAGGCTCAATAATCACATATTCGTCATTTTTATAAGCTTCAATTGCTTCAGTATAGTCAGTTTCTTCTCGCATGATATTTCACTAATAAATCTAATTAATATAATATTATTCAAATTAATGGGAAATTAAATTTTTTATTAAATATCTAGTTTGGGTATTCTTTAAAAAATATTGTGAAAAAGCAACTTATTCATAAAATTAAAACTTCAAGAAGTTTGGTAAATTAATAATTAAAGGCATTTTTTTTTGAATAGGTTTTATTAGGAAAGCAAAAAGAATAAGAAATTAGTTTTAATTAAAATCTTTTTTTCTTAAAATATTGTTTTACTGAATTTCCTTCGCTTTTTTATGAATATAGTTGAATTGTGTTCGTTAGATTTATAATTAATAATTAATATACATATATTGAAAAGTTTTCAATTTTATTGTTTTTTAGAAAAATATAATAAATGAATTTTATTCGATAAAATTAAAAAACAAAATAAGGGGAGAATTATAAAAACACTAGTTTTAAGAGATGAAATTGAAGAGGCTGTTAAGCCAAGGAAGAAAACTATATCAGAACAGAATCCATTCGAAATGGCTAAGAAACAGGTTGATATAGTTGCCGAAAAGATGGGCTTAAATAAAAATATTAAAAAGTTTCTTAAAAAAGTAGAACGTTCCTTGATAGTGTCGATTCCAGTTATAATGGATAATGGAGATTTAGAAATATTTGAAGGTTATCGAGTACACCATTCTACAGTCAGAGGACCAGGAAAGGGCGGAATCAGATTTTCTCCTGATGTTAATCTTGATGAGGTAAAGGCCCTAGCTACTTGGATGACATGGAAAAACAGTTTATTAAATCTCCCATTAGGGGGAGCAAAGGGTGGGGTCCGTGTTGATCCATCTAAACTGTCAAAACGAGAACTTGAAAGACTAACAAGAAGATATACTGCTGAGATTATCAATATTATAGGACCTGATATTGATATTCCTGCTCCTGATATAAATACTAATCCTCAAATCATGGCATGGATAATGGATGTTTATTCTATGCAAAAGGGTAGATCTGTACCAGGGGTGGTGACAGGAAAACCTTTAGAAATAGGTGGTTCAGTAGGAAGGGAAACCGCAACGGGGATGGGTTTATTTTATGTGATCGAAGCCTTATGTAATAAAGTAAGTTGGGATCTCAAATCCTCAAAAGTAGTTATACAAGGATTTGGTAATGTTGGAGGAAACATCGCTCAGATTTTATATGAGAAGGATATTAAAATTATAGCTGTTTCAGATATTTTTGGTGGTTTATATAATGAAAATGGTTTAGATATCAAGGTTTTACTAAAATGGAGAGATAATGGTGGCTTCTTAACAGATTACGATAATGATGAATACGTACATGTTTCTAATGAAGAATTGTTAAAAATTAAATGTGATATATTAATCCCAGCAGCAATAGAGAATCAAATAACGAAATCAAATGCAGAAACAATAAAATGTAAATTCTTATTTGAGGGTGCTAATGGTCCAACTACACCTGAAGCAGATGAGATTTTAGAAAGAAGAGGGATTATTGTTGTTCCTGATATTCTTGCCAATGCTGGAGGTGTTTGCGTATCATATTTTGAATATATTCAAGATATACATAGTTATTTTTGGAAGTTAGATAGAATTAATCAGGAATTAAAGAATATCCTTGTAAATACATTTGAAGAAGTTTATAACTTATCAAAGAAAAAGCGTGTAAGTTTAAGAATTGCAGCTTATATGATTGCGATATCAAGATTAGCTAAAGCTATTGAATATAGGGGCATATTCCCTTAATATTCTTCAATTTTGAACTTTATTTTATGAGTCATTTTAAAAATATCAATAAAACTTGATACATTCATCTGGGGTTTGATTCCTTCTATAACCATGATTTTTTCATTGATAAATTTCCACAATTCTTTTTCGTTTCGAGCAATAATTTGTAATACCAAATTATATTCTCCTGCGGAAGTAGCAATTAGCTGAATTTCATTAAAATCAATTAATTTTTCTGCAATTTTATTTAATTTGAAAGGTTCAATTGTTAAATTAATAATTGCTATTGTTTTGTAACCTACTTTAAACGGATCAACGAAGGTGTCATATTCTTTAATTATACCCTCATTTATCATATTCTGGACTCTATTATGTATTGTACTTGCTGCTAAGTTTACTCTCTCACTTATATCTTTATAGGATATTTTATAGTTGTCTTGTAGGATATTGAGGATAGCTTTATCTTTTTCATCCAATAAAACTTTCGAAGGTTCTCTCTCTTTTTCTTTTAGGTATTTAGTTTTATGTCTTTCAATTGCATATAATATTGCCCGTGTTAGAACACTAGTATTAATCTCTCCTTTTACTAAATAATCCTGGATCCCGTTCTTAAGAGAACTTAAAGCAAGCTCTTTATCATCTAGACCAGTTAAAATAATTATTGGATTTTTTGAAGAAAAACTTACAAACTTTTCAAGCGTAGATTCTCTGTCACTATCAGGAAGAGTTAAATCTAATAAGATTATATCAAAATGTTTTTTTTTAAGAAGATCAAGGCTTTCAGATAGTCGAATGCATGATTCAATTTCATAGTATAAATCTGAAGATTTTTTTAATAATTCTTTAATAAGACGAATATCAGCAGTATTATCTTCAATTAATAATATCCTCAATTTTTTAGTTTCCAATTACACTCACACCTTTTTTTATAATATTGGATTTAAAGATTCTTTCAATAAGTAAACTAATTATTGATCTGAATAATATTCATTTAAATATATAATTATTTCATTTTAAACTGATATTGAAGATTATTTCTCGAAAAATTTTCAATGAAATGATATTTATCTAATAATTGTTTATTTTTTAAAATGGAGAATCTTCAATAGATAGATAATCTATACTCATTATGTTCGATAATATCTAGATTTTTTTGAACAAT
>JBHLNZ010000004.1:0-73081 GCA_048941015.1 Promethearchaeota archaeon
ATTAAGAAAGAACGTATCTGGTCCATTTTCTAATAGAATTAGTTGAAAGTAATAAATTTTAGATTGAGTAGCGTTATGCATTATATATGGGTTTTCAGCTAAACTATAATTAATTGCGATATCAAAAATTTCTTCATCGAGTGTCTTATCGAAACTAATATAATCTTTATTAGGACGTCTATCAAACAGGAATAGGGCAAAATTTCCATCATTAGCATGAGTCACATTTACTTCAATCACCTCATCTGCTTCTAGATTGACTAAAAAGAAAACGGATATACCATCATCAATATTATCTATATGTTCGAACGTTAAAACATTCGAAACTGGAATTAAAGTAAATAGCAAAACTATTGAGATTATTACTATTTTTTTCTTCATTTTTATCGTTATTAATAGAATCTTGAAATTCAAATAATAATATATTCTTATGATTGTTTATTTTTTAAAATCTAGGTTTTAAGGTAAATTTTTGGAATATACGTTAAAATTCTTATAGTAGAAATTTTTTAGTATAACCGATTAATTTCAAAATTAATTAATGATGGATGAATATAGCAACATACGTATAGAGATAATTTTCCTAAAATGAATCTTAAGAATTTGGATTTTGAGAAGCATCATGGATTAGGAAATGATTACATTATTATAAATAATCAAAAATGGCAGATTTCCGAAAAAAGTAAAAGTAAATTAGCTACAATTTTATGTACTCCTCACTTTTCAATAGGAGCAGATGGATTATTATTTGTCAGTAATTCGGAAATTGCAGATATTCAAATGGAAATGTTTAATCCAGATGGTACTGAAGCTGAAATGTGTGGTAATGGGATTAGATGTTTTGCTAAATACATTTATGAAAATGGTATTTTAAAAAAAGAAATGATTGAAATACAAACACTTAAAGGAGTAGTTTCTGCTAAATTAAATCTTGAAAATGATAAAGTTAGTTCTGTTAGGATAGACATGGGTTCTCCTATTTTAGATTGTGATTTAATTCCCGTTACCTTGGATGAGAATGTAGATAGATGTGTTAATGAATCAATTGTTGTTTTAGATAAAATATTCAAATTCACGGCAGTTTCGATGGGCAATCCTCATGCTATTTTTTTTACAAATGAGATATTTAATAATGAAGATCTAAATAAGTATGGTGCCATTATAGAGTCGCATAAATATTTTCCAAGAAAAACTAATGTTGAATTTGTAAATGTTATTTCAAAGGAAGAAGCTCAATTAAGAGTTTTTGAAAGGGGAGTTGGCATAACTAAATCTTGTGGAACCGGAACCTGTGCGGCTGTAGTAGCAGGGACCATCTTAGGTAAGTTTACAAGAAATATTCCGATTACCGTACATAATGATGGAGGAGATCTAATTATTACTTATGATGGAAAAAGGGTGCTTATGGAAGGCCCTGCCGAAAGAGTTTTTAGGGGTATTATAGATGAAATTGAATTTTAAATTACAAGGATTATCTCAAGACCGATTAATCTTTTATCTTTCAAAATGTTATTAATAAGTGATATAAGAAATGAATTATAAAGACTGGTTAAAAAGGAAGGATTTGGAATATCAAAATGGAGTCTTACATATTGCTGATGTTAACACTCTTGATCTAGCTAAAAGATTCGGAACGCCAGTTTATATTGTAAATGAGAGATTAATAAGAGAGCGATACAGGGCTCTCAAACTGATTTTAAATTCTGAGTATCATAATAATCAAATTCATTATGCTGTTAAGGCAAATACAAATCTTTCGGTATTGAAAATCCTATTATCAGAGGGAGCAAGTTTCGATTGCTCATCTACAGGAGAAATATATTCTTGTTTAAAAGCTGGAGCAAAGGCAGACCAAATAATCTATACTGGAAATATGTTTACCAATGAAGATTTTAAATTTGCCGTGGAAAATGATGTATTGATCAATTTAGATAGTATTGGTCAAATTAAGAGATTAGCTAAAGTTTATGATGATTTAGGTAAGGAAAAAAGTATAATCTCTTTTAGAATCAATCCTGAATTTGGAGCAGGGCACCATACTCATACCATAACAGCAGGTAAAGAAATAAAATTTGGAATCTTGGATCATCAAGTAATAGAAGCATATACAAAAGCCAAGGAATTTGGATTTAAAAAATTTGGAACCCATATCCACATTGGCTCAGGTATTATCAATGCTTCTGATTATGAAAAAGGCATTAATAAATACATAGATATTATTGTTAATTTAGCAGATATCTTGGATATAACATTTGAATTCCTTGATTTTGGGGGGGGATTAGGAATTCCTTATCGTCCTGAAGAAGATCCATTAGATTTGACTCTATATAGAGATGTAGTTGTAAAAAGATTTAAAGAAACTATTACTAATATGGGAATCAAAGAGCCTGAATTTAAAATTGAACCTGGTCGTTATTTATCAGCCGAAGCAAGTATAATTTTAACTCAAATTAATACCATGAAAGACAATGGATTTAAATTATTTGCTGGAGTTGATGCCGGATTCAATACTTTGATTAGACCTACACTATATGGTTCATACCATCATATAATAAGTTGTAATATAAAAAATAAAGAAAAATCCTACATATATGATATTGCAGGACCTATTTGTGAATCTGGGGACATCCTTGGAAAAGAGAGAGAGATGTTAGAATTAAAAGAGGGTGAAATACTCGCAGTTCTTGATAGCGGAGCTTATGGCTATATAATGAGTAGCCAATATAATTCTAGACCTCGTCCGGCTGAAATTTTAATCTGGGATGGTAAATCATTTAAGATCAGAGAAGAAGAGCATTTCGATGATCTTTTAAAACTTCAGAAAATTCCCGAACATTTAAAATGAATTCATAAAATAGAGAAGAAAAAAGATAAAAACTCCATTGATTTCTATTATTACGAGATAAAATTATAAAAAAGAATAATCAAAGACAGGATACCCTTTGATAATTCCAAAATGAAGAGTTGGCATTTTGAAATCTTTGTCTTATAGATTAATGATAGAACTGATCTGCTCTGATAACTTTTATAATTTTATCTCATCTAAGAATCCTAAAGAATTTTTAAACAAGAAAGGAGTTATGTTAGAAAATTTTTTCCTAAGAAATATTTAAATAATCTTTAAACTTACTAATTTTACTTTTATGTAAGTGGTGATTTTAATTCCAATCTTTAAACAAAAAGATATTGAAATTAATTATATCATGGAAGGAGCGGGTGAACCTTTAGTCCTTGTCCACGGATTTGGTACCAAACTTCAGGGTTGGCATTTTCAAATAGAATTTTTTAAAAAATTAATGAAGGTTATTGCTTTAGATAACCGTGGAGTAGGTTGTAGTTCTAGACCTAATTATCCATATTCAATGGATTTGTTTATAGAAGATCTTCATAATCTGTTAGTATACTTAGAAATAAATCAAAAAATTAATTTATGCGGTATTAGCATGGGAGGGATGATTGCTCAGCATTATGCTTTGAAGTATCCTAATGAATTGAAAACATTAATACTATGTGCAACATCAGAGAAACTTGGCAAAGGGGCCCATAAAGTTATCGATGGATTAAGAGAAATTGATCATTTGTCTCTTGAAGAAAAGATGTTTATTATGTTTCCATATATTATTTCAAGAAAATTTGAGAAAAAGTTACGAGAAGATAGGCAATTGCTCGACAGCATTAAGGAAGATATTGTTTTTATAACGCCATGTAAGAATCCAACAACGATTAAGGATTACGAAAATCAAATGGTTGCGGTTGAAAATCACGATACAGGCGACTTGATAGATAAGATAAGGATACCCACATTAATATTAGGTGGAAGTAAAGATAGATTAATTCCAATTCATCATCAACAATCACTACATGAAAAGATTGCAAATTCCAAGTTGGAAATTATAAAAGGTTGTGGTCATGCATTTACTATTGAAAATCCAAATCAAGTTAATAAAGTAATTTGGGATTTTATCAAGCAACATTCTTAGTTTAAGCCTAAAACATCACTCATGGAATAGATATTGGGCTCGGTTTTTTGATGTATAAACTTTATTGCTTTTATTGCTCCGTTAGCAAAACATTCTCTACTATGAGCTTGATGTCTTAATTCAATCCTTTCTCCAGGACCAGCGTATAATACAGTATGATCTCCTACAATATCACCCCCACGAATAGCGTGTACTCCTATTTCGTTTTTAGCACCCACTTTCCTTTTATTAGGTCCTTTTGAACGTCCAAATTTTATAGTTTCCTTTGGATCGCAACCAAGAGTATCACAGATTGTATTAGCAATCCTCAATGCTGTCCCTGAAGGTACATCTGCCTTGCGATGATGATGAGTTTCAATTACTTCAATATCCCAGTCAATTAAATATTTTGTCAATATTGCAGCCATTTTAAATAGAATGTTAACACCAGTGGCCATATTAGGGGAAATTACAGCAGGAGCTTGGTTCTGCTTTACTAATTTTTCAAATTCTTTATAAAACTCTTTTGACATCGCAGTAGTACCTATAACACAACGAATGCCATTCCTTACGCAAGAAATACAATTCTTTTCTGTCGCTTCTGCTAAGGTAAAATCAACTGTAACATCTGGTTTTGTTTCTTCAATAATTTTTTGGAGATTATTGACATCTGTAATTATAATATTGTTCGGATCCTTTATACTTACAAGCGATCCCAATAGTTCTCCAACATGAGACACGTCACAAGCTGCAACAACTTGGATTTCTTGATCATTTAAAGCTAATTCAGTGATTAATTTTCCCATAGATCCTGTCGGACCTAAAATTAATAATTTTATCATATATTTCTCTCAAAATGTAATTGATTATATTAAGTTCATTTTTCGGAGGACTTCTTTTATCTTATTTTGACTTGGCTCTAAGGGAGGTGTTAATGGTAATCGCATTCTTTTATTCATGATTCCCATAAGTTCTGCGGCATATTTAATTGGACCGGGATTAGTTTCTATGAACAATACTTTAAACATATCATATAATTCTATTTGCATTTTTCGAGCTTTATCCCAATTCCCATTTAACATAGTGGATGTAAATTCAATTAGTTTCGCAGGAATTATATTTGATGCAACACTAATTACCCCTCTTCCACCTAAAGCCATAATATGATATGTGAGGACATCATCCCCACTAAGAACTATAAAATCCTCAGGGCAAAATTTAAAATATCTCGTGATTTGGTCGATATTTCCACTGGCACATTTAATTCCTACGATATTATCTTTAGAATGAGCCAATTTAGAAACAGTTTCAGGTTCAATATTACAACCAGTTCGACCTGGAACATTATACATAATAATTGGGAGGGATACACTATCTGCGAGTGTACTATAATGATCGATTAAAGAATGTTGAGCAGGTTTGTTATAGTAAGGAGTAACAACCAATAATCCATCTGCTCCTGCTCTTTCGGCGTATTGGCAGAGAGAAATAGATTCTTTTGTGGAATTACTTCCTGCTCCAGCTAATACAAAAGGATCTTTCCCAGTCTTTTTTGCCTCATCAACAGCAATATCAATCGCATGATGATGCTCATCGTGAGAAAGTGTTGCGGATTCCCCCGTAGTTCCCATAGTCAATGGCTGACAACCATTTTCGACTTGGAATCGAATAAATTCTCGATATTTATCTTCATCTAAGGAATAATCTTCTTTAAAAGGAGTTATCAGAGCCGTAATTACGTTTTGTAGTTTATTTAACTTATTCATATCTTATTCAATTTAGATTTGATATATTGATTAATCTTTAAAGAAAAACTAATTAAAATATTAATTGGAAAGATTCATTTATAAGGCTTACTGAGATCTTAATTATAAGTAGTTGATAATTAAAATCTTTCAAGAATACTGACTGAGAATGAAAAGTGTTGATTATTTAGATAAATTTTCTGGTACTCTTATGGGCGTTAGTATAGGTGATACTTTAGGACATCCTTTTGAAGGAATAATTAGAGAAGGTATATATTCTAGATTTAAGGATTTTAGTGATTATCTTAAAAGTCATGTAAATTTATTTAATACTTATACTGATGATACTCAATTAACCTTACATACTGCCTTAGCTTTAATTCAAGGAAATGGATTCGATGTTGATTACTTTATTAATGAATATGTAAAATGGTTAGACGATCCCCCTATAGGGCCTGGTTATGGGTGTCTAACATCTATTCGAAAATTAAAATATGGATTTTCTTGGAAAGAAGCGGCATCAAATTCTGGTGGAAATGGAACTGCAATGAGGATCTCACCTATAGGACTTTATTATTCTTTTGATATTGATCAACTTATAAAAGTAGCTATTAGTTCAAGTAGATTGACGCATTCTCATCCAGCAGCCTCAGCAGGAGCTATAGTAATAGCCAGGGCAGTTGCATATTTAATTGATAAAATACCAGACAGAGGATTTTCTATAGCTGAATTCTTTGAGACAATTATATCCGCTATTTCAAATTCAGAGGAAGAAATATGGAGAGAATTTATCGATATCTTGAAAAAAGTACAAGCTAATCTCAATACTACTATTGAAGCGGGTTTAATAAAATTCTCACAAATTGGAGTGAAATCACCATATTTTCTTGAACAATATCTTGGTAAGGCCTTTGTACATCCTTATACACTTAGTACTGTAGCGTGTTCTATTTTTATTTTCTTAAAAAATTTAGATTCCTTCGAAAATTGTATTTTTACGTTAGCAACTGCGGGAGGCGATAGTGATACTGTAGGAGCAATTGGAGGAAGTTTAGCAGGAGCTTATTTTGGTTTAAAGAATATTCCAACAGAATTATTAAAGCTTATAAAAAATTATAAGTATATTATAGAAATAAGTGAAAAACTATATAATAGTTTTAAAAAGAGGCACAACATAGATTAGGCTATACTTTTTAAGACATATTTCAACTTTCTACTACATGAGTCGCAAAATGTAGGGGGTTTATTATCTGTGTCTCCAATCCAATTGGAAAAAACCATTATGCAATCATTATCACAATGAAATAAACCAAATGTATGTCCAAGCTCATGAATAGCTTCCTTTAACACTCTCAATTCAAATAAAGATATGTTTTCAGGTCTATTCCAAAACTGTTCTCTAAGTCGAGTGACAGAAATTAAAGCTACAGGTGAAAATCGATAGTTTATTCGGTCAGGATTACTAGCTGTGCCAAAAATGAAATTATACCTTCTCACATAAATATCATTATTAATTACTCCTAGAATTCGAAAATACTTTTTTTCAAGATTATAGTGTAGTAGTTTTTCCATAACCAAATCGGCGTCATATTGTCGCCTATTCTTATTATATTCTGTTTCATTTAATGGTAGTACATCATCTAGAATTTCTACTGAGAAATTAAATTCTTTAAATGACCATTTTAAGTCCTTTCTTAGTTTTATAAGAATACTGTTATCTAATTCACCGATTTGTTGAAGATGAATAATATTTTTCATTTTTGATTAAATAAATCCCTTTTTTATATTGTTTTATCACTATTTATTATTAATTATTTGAGATATTTTTATAAACTTTTACAAAGGGAAGTTTAAGAATGAAAAAATTAAAAATTGAAAATTCATTTAAGAGATTGTTAGTTATACTTATTAAAAAGATTTCTTGTTTAAAACTTTTAAAAGATTAAAAGACCCTTCAGAAATAATGGGAGGGTGGTCTAGCTTGGTATGATTCTTGGTTTGGGACCAAGGGGTCGGGGGTTCAAATCCCCCCTCTCCCATTTTTCACTAATTACTTTATAATGAGCTTATCCTTAAATGATATCTTCATAAATAAAGAGTATAATTTAAGGATTTATAGATTCTACGAGTTCTATTGAATTACCAATTAAAAGTAAATTATCTAAATATTGGATATATTTTCTAAATCAATTGCTTCACTTGTATTGAAATATATTTCAGGTATTAGTTCTTGTATGGTAGTGAGAATAGAAAGCATTATCGCAGGATTTTCTGATGTTATTTTATAATACTGGAAGAATCTTGATTTTATGGTATATTTAATTTGATCTTTAAAAAAATTCAAAATTTGCTGCATTTCATTAACAAAGTCTTTATGCTTTTGCACCCAAATTATTATTTTGTTCTCCTTAGCTTTCTTAATTCTTTTAATTTTTAATTTAATTCTCATTTCTGCTACTTAATAAGATTCTATTTAAGATTGATTAGGATATCATAATTATAATTATAATTATTTAAAGTAGAAGATTTTCAAAAAAAAAAAGATGTATGGTATTTCTATGTTTTTTTAGATTTTCGAATAACAATTAATTTAATAATTGCGATAAATATCCATCCAAATCCAATAAACATAATAATGTATTTTATTAGAGCGAAGCATGAGTGTATGATTGCCCAAATATCAGGAAAATTTAATGGATCTGAAAGCATTAATAATATAAAAATGTTTTCGATAGCATCACAAAGTGGAGCAATTAAAGCTAAAAATACCATTATAAATCCAATACTTCTCCAAATTGAGCTTTTCTCTAATTTCCTAGCAATTATTAATCCAAGACTAAAAAAAATCCCACCGTAAGAAACCATAAATCCATAATCTAAGATGTTCGCAAGTCTGTATAATTCAATGTTAGCGACGCTATTAAATGCTTTTATTGCCGCACCACTAAACGAAAGCTGACTTTCTATGAAACTCACGGGATATGATATTAAGAATAACCAAGTAAGAAATGGATATACTATAAGTAATAAAACTATACTAAAGATCAATACATACTTAATATTTCTTGGGGATGGTTTTTCAGCTAAATATTCTAACACCATTCTTTTATCCTCCATTATGTTTTTTTTTTATCCTTTTTAATTCCATTTTTACAACATTCATTCTATCGGGACATTCAACTTCGACTAAATCAGGATTTGAAGACCAAGGGAATCTACCTCCAAATTGAAGTGTAATGATAGTTGGAAATATATCATGATAAAAAAACCCACATAAACCATTCGCATTATGCCCACTTAGTTCGAATTTATCACCTATTTTGTGCCCTGCAGTGCAATGTCCTTTTACATCCTTTATGGTGCCAATTATTTTAAACATTCTTTGAGTAATTTTGATACACCTTTAAAATTTTAATTTGAACTTTTCAATATTATATTTTATTGATCCATATTATTTTAATTAAATTAAAAACATAAGGATTCTCTGTAATGGAATTTTTATTTAAAGCCATAAGACTTTTCAATCTTATGGATTTTATTATAGTGATGAATTCAATTTTATTAATTCATCAACATTATCAGGAAGATTATCAATTCCACTAAATTCTTTTACAACAATAGAATTAAATTTAGATTTCAATTCCATTTTAAGATTAGGATAAGTCATTTGATGTTCTCCACCTATACTTTCACAATTATCTTCAATTAGGATATCTGGTCTTGCCTCTTCAATTGGAAAATTCCAATCATTTTCTTTTCGGAAAAATATTCGTCCTTTTGGAAAATTGTATTTTCTTAAAATTGTTTCATCATTTTTAACATTTTCAAGAGACTTATGGGAACTAAGATATAAGATCTCGGCTCCTTGATTTTGCCATGTTGTTAATTTTTTAACAACATTACCAATTGGAATGTAAGTAGTAAAATCAGATATCGAATCATCAACATCATCCTTAACTTGTTTTATAATCTCTTCTCTTGAAAGCCCGAAGGCATTCTTATGCATAATACTGGTTCCATGCAGGAATATTAAAATCCTTAGTTTCTTTTTAGTAACTAACTTTTTTCTCACTTCTTTTACACATTAAGAACTTTTCTCAATTCCTGTGTTATTTTTTCAACTTTCTTATCTTTTATCCAATATCTAATTTTTGAGGACTGTAAAAATTTTTGGACTTTTTGGTTTAATTCTTGTAATTTTATGCGATCTTTTTCACTTAATTGCGGAATCTTTTGTATCTTTTTTGTTATTCTCTTGACTTCTTCTTCGATTAAGGGTATTTCAATCTGCTTTTTTCCTTCAATCAATCTTTCACGTAAAATTTGTTTGATATTTTTTACCCATCCTTGAATCCATGGATATTTTCCTTCTTTTTTTGGATCTTCTATTTGAATCCTTTTCCTATTAACGACTATTAAATCATCTGGACATGAATTTTCACAAGCGCCACAATAAAAGCATTCATCTTCATTACATGCAATTTTACCATATTTAACTACATCTTCTGCACTTTCTGGGATAAAAAAAGATTCTACTGGGCAAATATTCACACAAGCTTTACACCCTTGCGGATCACATTTGTAAAGCATACTTTTTTTAATTAATACTTGCCCTTCAATGGGGGAATCAATATGAAAACATTTAGTTGGACATTCTTCTTGAATTTTATAATAATCCTTTATACTATTTCTTTCGCGAACAGTCAAACATAATTGGCAGATTTTATTCTTTTTGTCTTCGATGCAATTTTCCATATCAATCTTATAAAATTTCCCTATAGATGGAAATTCATTTAAAGAGATCTGACCTTCTGGTTCGATATTCTCGTGAAAAGCATCTGTTGGACACACAACAACACATAACATGCAATAGCAGCACTTTTCATGATCAATAAATAATTTCGGATTAGAGTCATCTAGTATATTTTGAGCTATTTCAGGGATGGGCCCTATCTCTATAGCATCAACAGGACAGACTAATTTACATAAACTACAGCCTATACATTTTTTTATATCGTATGTGAGTTTTTTATTAACATCTTTATACTTCCAATTTAAAATCAATTGTTCTGAAGTTACATCTAAATCTTTTTCAATAGATTCTTCTGATTCCTTTATCTTTTCCCTATTTTCTGAACTTATACCGATTTTAAATCTACCATTTATAGTTTTTTAATATTCTAAGTATTTCAAATTATACTAATTAATTAATTTTAACTCATTCGGAATATAGGTTAAAAAATTAGGAAAAATAAGATTGACTTTCTTTATCAAAATCCTGAACATATTCAATTGCAATGCCATCTGGTCGCTGTTCTGGGGGGAGATATGATATCCTTAAATTCGGAATGTAAGCACCGATGCCTCTTTTTGCTAAAATTATAGCAGGATGATCAGCTTCTTTAAAAATATCTTCACTGATCTTTAAGGTAATTGTCCTGCATTTCTCTTCATCAATAATGCCTAAAGAATGTATATATTCATGAAGTAGAATGTGATAAGTATATGCCCATACAATTTCATATGGTTGAGATTCTAAAATTAGTTTTAATGGTGTTTTGTTCATTACAATTTCAGTTCCTGGATGAAAATGCATGCCTCCAATGAAGCCCCTGGGAGTTATTCCCATTTCTACTAGGCCTAAACTTAAACCTGCTCGATGGCGTCCCAAAACTTTTCTTACATCATTTTTTACCTTTTCAAATATTTCAGGCATTTCTTTTTTTAATTCTTGAAATTTCATCTCTTACCTCAATATAATTTCTAAAATAAAAGAATTAATTAAAAATCAAAAAACCAATCATCATCATCTTCACGTAGAAAGCCCATTAATCGCGATAAATCTTCTAATAATGGTCTTATAGATCCAAACCTTCGATTTCGCTCGAATCTGTCCATATCTCCAAAAAACAAATCATCCATTAAATTATCAATATTAAACCTTTGGAAGTATCTTTCAGGATTAAAGAACATTGTAAATAGAATTTCTTCTGTCAAATTCAAACTTTCTCTTAGACTTTTATCTTTTATATCGGTATATTTTGATTTCAACATTTTTTCCAATTTATCTTTAAATTGCCCACGCATTAAATTTTTAATCTCAAGTATTAAACATTCTTTTTGATTAAGGAGTTCTTTCCTATTAACTTCTAAATCCATTATATTTTTTTCAATTTTACTAATTTCATCTCCAAGATACTTTATTTTATCATTCGGAGCTTTTAATTTTGAGTAATCCATTGAGCAATTCATATCTTTGAAATCAATAGATTCAAACTGTCTTTCGGCAAGACTCGAGGTATACTTTATATTATAATAATCAGGAGTAATATCTATTCTAATAGAAATATTGCTTTTAATTCGGTATCTATCACCCCTCGCATAAGGATCATCAACACTTTCAATAATTCCATTACCTTCAAGTTGATTTAATTGACTATGCACAGCCTGTCGAGAGATTCCTAAAGAACTTGCGAGTTCTGGAGCCGAGTGTGGAACTTTGGCTAATTTTGCTAAAATAGCCCTTCTTGTAGGATTTCCTAAAATCTCTAATAAAATATCTAAATTAATAATTTGTTTATTTTTATTTTCATTTTTTTTTTCAATTTCCAATTCAATATTTACCTCCCTATTAGAATTTGAATCAAATTATCTATACATTTCTTCTAATCCTTTTGAAGATTTTTGTTCAACCATTTTAGCTCTATCTGCTCCTTTTAATATCTTTTCTGTTGCAGCATCAAACTCTTCTTTACTAATTAAAATATTATTAACTATTTCGGAATTTATGCTCTCAATTTTTTGTTCTAATTCATTAATTTTTTTAATATCCGCTTGCTCCAGTTTTAATTTTTCTAACTTATTGTTATAGTCTATAAGTTGCTTCTTTTTTTCATTTACAATAGGAATTGATTTTCTTATTGTCAGTAGTGTTGCTTCTTCACAGATAGCTTGAATATCCGCTCCGGTATATTTGTCTAAAGCTATAGCTAAATTATCAACATTTACATCTTTTGCTAAAGGTTTATTCTTTAGATGTATCTTAAATATTTTTTTACGTGCTTCTAAATCAGGTAGAGGTATTTCGATGTGCCTTCCAAATCTACCTGATCTTAATAGTGCAGGATCTAACATGTCTGGCCTATTAGTTGCAGCAAGTAAAATGACCTCTTTCAAATCTTCTAGTCCGTCCATTTCAGTGAGTAATTGAGAAACTACTTGTTCAGTCACTTCAGAACCTGCGAATCTACCTCTTAATCCTGCTATAGCATCAACTTCATCAAAAAAGATAATACATGGAGCAGCTGAACGTGCTTTTCTAAACGTTTCTCGAACTGCTTTTTCACTCTCTCCGACCCACTTAGATAAAAATTCAGGACCTTTAACTGAAATAAAATTTACTTCACTTTCATGAGCCAAAGCTCTTGCTAGGAGTGTTTTTCCAGTTCCTGGAGGTCCAAAGAGAAGAATTCCATTTGGAGGTCTTGAATTTAAATGTTCATATAATTCAGGATATTTTAATGGCCATTCTATTACTTCTCTTAATTGCAATTTTGCATCTTCTAAACCTCCAACATCGTCCCAAGTTTCTGTAGGTTGAGAAATTACCACTTCTCTTAACGCAGAAGGTTCAATACTATTTAATGCTGATAAAAAGTTTTCCATCTTAATTTGAAGATTATTTAAAACATCATAAGGAATAGGTTTATCTAAGTCAATCTTTGGAAGCATTTCTCTAATTGCCAGCATTGCTGCTTCTTTTGCCAAAGCTTCAATATCTGCTCCAACGAAACCATGAGTTCTTTCTGCTATTAATCGAAGATCTACATCTTCACTTAAAGGCATTCCTCGAGTATGAATCAATAAAATTTCATAACGACCGTCGGTATCTGGAACTCCTATTTCGATTTCACGATCAAATCTTCCAGGTCTTCTTAAAGCAATATCAATATCATTTACTCGATTAGTTGCACCTATTACTATTAGTTCTCCTCTCCCTTCTAAACCATCCATTAAAGATAATAATTGTGCTACAACTCTTCTTTCTACTTCTCCTGTTACCTCACCTCTCTTTGGGGCTATAGAATCTAATTCATCAATAAATATTATTGACGGAGCTTTCTCTCTCGCTTCATCAAAGACATTTCTAAGATTTTCTTCGCTTTGCCCATAGAATTTACTCATTATTTCGGGACCACTAATTGTAAAAAAATTTGCATCTGTCTCATAGGCAACAGCCCTTGCTAATAAAGTTTTTCCAGTACCAGGAGGACCATGGAGCAATACTCCTTTAGGTGGGTTAATCCCAATTCTTTTAAATAATTCAGGATGTCTTATTGGTAATTCTATCATTTCACGAATACGCTGAATTTCTTCCTCTAGACCTCCAATATCTTCATAGCTAACCTTTGCTCTTTCCCTTTCAATAAGTTCTTTATGACTTTTTTCGCTGAAATCTATTTTCGTGTCTAGATGAATTCTAACAGCCTCAGCTCTCGGATAAAAATCAACAACAACTAGATCTACTCGCGTAAAATTCGAATGAAAACTTAATATATCACCTTTCATAATAACACGGTTTTCTAAGATTCTGGCTAATTGCTGAGAATTTTTAGTGACAACTGCTTCTTTTAAACCTGCAAATGTAATTTTTTCAGCTAATTCAGCCTCAATTCTTCTTATAGAAACCAAATCATCAATATTAGCATCTAAATTACGTCTAATGAATTGATCTAGTCTAATAATTCCTGTTGCTTTATCTTCATGCCTTCCTGGGTATAATAATGCAGCAGTTTTAGAATCATTAATTGGATGAGAAATTTCTATAACATCACCGGTTTTTAATCCTAATCTACTTACTACATCAGGATCAATTCTTATTATTCCTCTTCCTGAGTCTTCTTTAAATGCATCCTTTACTCTTAATCTATTTTTACTGCCTTTAAATTCTCTTGTAAACCCACTCATTCTTTTTCACTCTTCTTTTCATCTTCCTTTTTTTTTAATGTTATTGTTGCAATACCATTATTTACTTCTAAATTATTTTTATCTAAGAAAGATTGAAATGGTAATTTAATTTCTTTTAAATACTTACACCAATCGCTTTCAGCTGAAACCTTTAACATAGTTCCATCTTCACTCATACTTAGAATTACATGTCCTTTTTCTATTCCAGGTAATTCCATTATAATTTCTATTTTATCATTAATAACATTTAGTTCTGTAAATGGTTGAATTATATTAGAATCTTTAATCTTTTCTGGAGAATTTAGTATAAGATTTTTAGCATCAATAACTTTTGTTTTTTCTGATTTGACTATATTACCTATTCGTGAAAAATTTGATAAATTCAAATTTTTAAAATAATCTTGAAGCTTATTATTATCAAGATCTCCTTCAAATTTTATATCTGGTTTATCCATCCCTGGTTCAAAATGATAAGAAACCTTGAACCCTTTAAAATTCTTATCCTTAAGATTTTGATTAGGATCTAAACTCGATTCTGGCACAAATAAAAAATCAACATCTATTTTATCTGTTTTAAATTTAAAGAATTTCTTAATTTTCTTAAAAAAATCATCATATTCATCATAATCGTCTGACAAATAATTCACCTTTCGAAATTGTAAATAATCTCTTGACAATTAATGCATGATAAATAAAATATAAATACTTATCGATTTTAAATAATAAGAGTCTGAGAGTCTAAATATCATTTTTTTTAACTTCGTTTTTAACTTCATTAACAATCATATAAGTTCTATGTAATAATTCGTATGCTACCTGAGGAATACGCCAACCTCCTAATCCGCAATCAGGACCAATAAATCTTAACCTATCACCATACATTTTGAGAGCATCATAGAGATTCTTCTTAATTATATCTTTGGAGTCAATTAAACTCATCATTCCATTATAAGTTTTTAGGTAATCCCAAGAACGTCCCATATCTATAGATTCTGCTATAATGTTATCTACATTTGTTCTTGTTATTCCTACTCTAATAAATTTATCATATTGTTCTAACAATCTTTTTGATATTTTATTTGTTTTATCTGCAGCATACTCACAGGTAATAACTTCAATATTTTTAGTTTTAAGGGGAATATCAGCCCGTTTCAGACTATGAATATGTATCTGAGTTGCTATTTCGCGTTTATTAATGCCATCTAAACAGGTATCAAATATTTTAATTAACTCACTATCACTAATATTAGCTAAATCCACATACCCAAAAGAAGGTTCATCGATGGAAATTATCGATGTCTTTAGATATTGATTTGAAATAATAGAATTTTTTAAAAAGGATTTAATAGATTTTGCGAAATTTAATGCAATATCTTGGTATACCGTAAACTTATGCTTTTTAATATATAATTCAATAGGTCCTGTTATACATAATTTTACCCTGAGAAAATTTCCTGTCTCTTCATAATGCTTTTTAGCAAAATTTTCGAGAATAAACATTTCAGGGATAAAAGCTTTATCTGGATTAATTAGATCCGGTTCTTTTTCATAATCAGAAATAGGTCTTAAAAATTGCTCATTCATATTTATAAGTTGAGGATAATTTATGATCTGGACCCCTGCGTTTAGTTTTAATTTAAAAGCTTCAATTAAGGGATTAATAAAATAAATTTCTATACCTCTATTTGTGAAGATATCAGCTTTACTAACAAATGCTTTATATGTTATCCAATAAAATTGGTTAAATTTTTCTTTATCAATATTCTCAGATAAAGGAAAGCTACCAACGTCATCTAATTCAGGAAATTCACTCATATTAACTCTCGTATTGGATTATGAGAATACTTTTAAATCAAAAATTATAATATTTCTTCATTAAATATACTATTTCTTTTTCATCTAACTTAAATAGACGAAATAACAATTTATCAATAGACTTTTTAACTTGTTCTTGATCTCTTTCCTTCAACGCTACTGAAATAGAATTATCATTATATTTTGAGAAGGTGTTAAGAGCTAGGATTTCATTGTTTAAATTTTCCAATGCTTTAAATTCGTTTGAAAGATTAAATTGGATTAACCATAAACTAAGTAACTTTATTAATGATATGATTGATCTCTCTTTTTTAGCTTTAAACAGCTCCAAATTTGGAATCATCAACCCATTTTCAAGTTTTGTTTTACTTCTTTTTATTGAAATATTTTTTGCTTTAAATAGAAATTCAACTATTTTTGAATTTAAATAAGCAATCAAAAAATAATACATGCCTTTATCATAATTCGCAATAGGCCATAAAAAGTAAGTATCTGATGTTGCATAATAAGAATTATCTGAAAAACCGAAATTATTTATCTCGGAAATATATTTAAAAAATATTTTTGGCCCATTATCATAAAAAGGTTCAAGATCAACTAATCTCTGTTTTCTATTATCATCAAACTTAATGATAAAACTTCCTCTTCTGGGAAAATAGATATCAGAGGGATTTTCCTTTGCATTTGTCAAAATCTGTTTTATTTCTTTCTCATATTGGCGTATATACAATGATAATGTGGGATATTTCTGCTCAATTAATTTATTTCTTTCTTCAGGATTAGATACGGCAAATTCATTCTTATTAAAATAAATTAAATAATTACTAATACCATGATTCTCAAATCCATAAGGTTTAATACACTTACTTTTATAAATCTTTTTTAACCTAATCTTTTCAGAATCTTCTAATTTGTAAAAATATTTTCCAATCTTTATGAAAAAATCTTTTCCCTTTACTTTAATATTTATTTTTGGTTTTAAAATAAAAATATCATCTTTAATTAATATTAAACCATTCCTAACAATGAAATAATCTTTTAAATAGCCATTTTTATCGTTGATTCTGCAATATTTTTTAATTTTATTAACAATTACTTTAACTTCTTCAGGAAATAATAAATTCCAACTTCGTTCTAAAGGGAGATCATTATTAGACAAACTCGAATGATATCTTTTAATGTGGGGCGAATAGTCATCATGGATGAGTCTTTCAAATATCATTCTATTATAACTCTCATCAGAGAGTGAAAAAGAAGGTTTTTTCTGGATCTTTATAACTTCAATATTTTCATTTAAATTCTTAATTTTCTCTTCTTCTGTTTTTTTCTGAAGAGTAAAAATACAATTATGCTGTCCTAAAGCATCTTTGAAGATTTTTAAATTAGACAAATCAATATATTGGTTTAAAAAACATTCCTCTACTATGTGTGGTTTTAAGTGCTTTATCCCCGTTTTCTTAGATTTTGTAATCCAATAATTAGTTGTAATGAAAGAAAGCAACCCTCCTGGATTTAACATTTCTATACCCAAATGGATAAAATAATAAAATAAATCCATATTACCTACAAAAAATTTCCTACAAATAGGATATTGCTCATTATATTTTCTAAAAAGCTCAGAGTTATAGTTTTGTCCCAAATAGGGAGGATTTCCAATAATTATATCGAATTTTTCATTAATATCTGCCCCTAGATAATCTTCAAATCGAAAATTTACATTTGGATATAAATTTTTGAGATCTTTTTTCAAATTGATGTCAAGCTCATATGCTGTAATATCATTGAAATTATATTTAACAAGTTGTTCTAAAAAAACACCCGTACCAGTAGCGGGATCCAATACTCTCAGATTCTTATAATTTTCATTTAATCCTTGATTGTCTGGTGAGTTATTGATGAGTTTTTTTATATTTTCAACCATAAATTTAGCAAGATAACGAGGAGTAAAAATTTGTCCAATGGAATTGTGTACTATAGTATCATTTTTTTTAATAATCATCTAATCTTATTATGAACTTTTATCTCTAAAAAGATGATGTTTTAGTCATTAAATGAAATTTAAAATAATTTGAAAAAAATATACTTTCAAAAAAATTAATGATGATGATGGGGTTCCATTTTAATATTAACTGGTCTAAGAGAACCTATTGCCCATCCAGCTACTTCATTTAAAGAAGGGTGTATAACCATAGACTTATAAATAGGCATGAAGGAGCCTCCTTCTGGACAAGCACGCTCAAGTTTTGGAATATCCCGTTTTTCAGAAATTTCAGGTAAAACGCATGTAAATCCCGCATTCATTAGATACACGAATGGTTGCACTAAAATAGCCGCATGAGGTCCTACTACATGTGCTCCGAGTATTTTATAAGATTTATCTACAATTAACTTAACAAAACCATCATCTTTGTCATTCTTATTATAACCCATAGCGAAACCCTTAGCTACTGATGAATAATTCTTAATTGCAACAAAGATTTCATATCCTTTTTCAATAGCCTCGGCTTGTGTCATTCCCACATGACCAATCTGAGGATAAGTAAAAATTGCCCATGGAACTGTAGAATAATCCACAGATAGTTTACCCTCATCAGGACCAAATATATTATTTACACATATTTCGGATTCATAATTTGCTTTATGTCGAAATTGGTATAAACCATTAGCATCTCCTATACACCAAATATTTTTTTTATTTGTTTCAAGGTACTTATTAGTTTGAATCCATCCCCGACTGTCTAAAGCTACTCCAGTTTTTTCAACTTTCAATAAATCAGCATTAGATTTTCTTCCGGTAGCAACTAAAATTTCTTCCGCTTTTATATCAATTTCTTCTCCTGTTATTGTATTTTGAGCGATTATAATTTTTATTTTCTTTTTTGATTGTGCTCTTATAGCTTTATAATTTACTAACACAGTCATATGATTCCTAAAATTTTCTTCTAAAAATGTACTAATTTCTGGTTCTTCTGTTATTACTAATCGAGGAAGCATTTCAATAATTGTAACTTTAGTACCAAATGAAGAAAAGATATGAGCAAATTCTGCAGCTATTACTCCACCTCCAATAATAATCAAGCTTTCCCATGGTTTTTTCGGAAATTTTTCACCAAAGAAATTTTCATTAGTGATATACCCAACTTCTTCTAAATTTTCAATAGGTGGAATAAATGAGCGAGCACCAGAAGCTAAAACAAATTTTTCTCCTTTAAATGTTCCAATAATTTTCTCCCCCTTTTTTTCCTTAACTTGCATCTCATATTCTCCAATAAATTCACCAATTCCCTTATATAAAGTAAGATTTGGAACTTGTGATAATCCTTCCTCAATCTCATTACTTTCATTAATCTGACTCCACATCCTTTTACTAATTAATTCCCAATCAATTTTCTCTACTTTAAAATCCACTCCAACTTTAGATGCATGTTGAGCTTCTCTAATTAAATCAGCAGGATGAACTAATACTTTAGATGGTATACATCCTCTGGTTAAACATGTTGCACCAAGTTTTGTATCTTCAACTAAAGCACAATTCAAACCCATTTGAAGACCTGTATTCAAAACATTTAAGCCAGCTCCACTTCCAATAACTACAAGATCATATGATTCCATAAAAACAATGTTTATGATATACAATATAAAGTTTTTAGTAATGATCTAAAAGTAATGTTTTGCATACTATAGCTACTTATTGATTATAAAAGAGAGACAAAAATAATCAAATAATTTTTAATAAATATAAGAATAAAAATAGAAATAATTGAGCTTTAAATCAATTATTCCCTTATAATTAACCATCAATTATTTCCATTAATTTAGGAAATATTCTAGGATAATGCACGGCCATACAATGGATTCCGGCTAATAAATTCTTTTTTCTTAATTCTGATATAAATGGTTTGAAGAATTCATAATTATACTGGTCGAATAGTTCCTTTTGCTGTTTCTTATCAGAAACATCGGTTTTTACGCTTTTCCATTTTGCCAAAATTTCTTTCGGAACACTTACTCCTGGGACAAATGTATCAAAACCTTTTGCTATTGCATAACTCTTCATCGGGAAAATACCTAGTAGTACGGGAACTTTATATTTATTAATCTCAGTTAAGAACTCTATTGTTCTATCAAGGTCATATACAACTTGAGTTTGTAAAAATTCTGCTCCTGCTTCAGCTTTTCGACCAATTTTCAAAATTTCTGCTTCCATTGGTTCCGCATTTGGATTTGCTGCAGCACCTACATGTAATTTCGGTGGAGCTTCGATTTCATGACTATTAACTGATCCCTTATCAACCATTTCTCTTACAAGTTTAACTAGTGTAGCTGAATCTAAATCAAAGACAGGTTTAGATTCTGGCATATCTCCTAAAGCAGTATGATCCCCTGTGAGTGAGAGAACATTATGAATTCCGAGTGCCTGGGCACCCATGATCATTCCAGCGATTCCTAATTTATTAACGTCCCTTACTGTTAATTGCCAAATTACTTCTAAATTCGCTTCTTTTTGAATGATATGAGATGCTGCCATGCTATTAATTGTTACAATACCTAGAGGACTGTCAGTCACATTGGCAGCAACAACATAAGGAGCCATCTCTTTTGCTTCATGAATAGTATGAGAAAGATCACAAGTTTTTTCTGGTTCTAATTCTCCTGTTAAAATAAACTCCTTTCTCGCAATCTTTCCTCCCAATTTTGAATAAATTTTAACTTCTGTCATTTTTACAACCACCTCCTATCTAAAAATAACCTCTTGTTGATGCCCACTTTCAGACCAATCTCTCGCATCTCGTAATCTACTAAATAAATCCAATCTATTTATTGCTTTTAAGCGATTAAAAATTAAAATCCAGCCGCAATCCTTCTCATAATTACCTACTTCACATTTACCATCTACCATTCCTCCACATGGACCGTTCATCAATCCTTTAGCACAAGTAGCTATAGGACAAATACCTCCAGTATAATTTAAATAACAATCCCCACATGCTCTACATCGCATATAGAATCTCCCAATTCTCTCTGTCATGCCGATAAATTTTGTATTATTAGAAATAAGAACAGGTATCTCTGGATATTTATTTTGTAATACTGTTACTATACTTTGGACACCAAGTCCACAACTCAGGGTTAAAATGGCATCAGATTCTTTTAATTCTTCATCTATTTTTCTCAAATCCTTTTTCATCACACGATTATCACATACATCTTCACTTACTACCACGGAAGTAATTTGGTAACCTTTTTCTTCCAACTTATTCTTCCACTCTTCAGCCCCTTCAGTACCACCAGTTTGGCATAAAGCAGCACAGGTCCCACATGAAATTAAAGCTAATTTTTTAATTTTATAATTCTCTAAAGCTTCAAAGACTTCCTCATCCGGTTTTTTAGTTGTTATTACAACCATTTTTTAATATACCCAAATTTGTAATTTTTAATTAAGAATTATATTAATTAGAAAAATTAACAAATGCATTTTAAGTTAATTATTAAAATTGAAAACAGAAATGACAAAATATTTTATCATTATGACTAAAAATAAATATAAAATTTTTATAAAAGATAACAAGATGCTAAAATCAGATCATTAAAACCAATGAATATCGTAAAAACAATAAGAATAATAACGTGAACTTATGAAGGTTTTAACGTAAATCTGGCATATATTTATGAAAATCCTCTTTTGTTGCAAGCTTAAGACTATCTTTAGTTCCACAATTTTCGCAGAAATTCCTTAATGTATGAGTAAATTTATGACAATTGCTGCAAACATATTTAAAAGCTTTCATGTAATCCTTTTCCCTTTTATCCACTTTTTTATCTGAGATTTTAGGCTTGGTTTCAAAAGGCATTCTATGTTTTCGTCTAATATAAAAAATAACAACTAATGAAACTATACCTAAGATAGCTATAATCACTATAATAATTATTATTTCAACCGGAAATGGGATATAAGTGAGTCCATAGGAATAAAATATATCCATCTCATTATTTCTAGCATCAGACCACGCTATATGGGGTATATTATTATTATCGATTTGAATTGCAAAATACTCACCAGGTCTTGTAAACTCACTTGAAGTGAATCTCTGTGCTACAGCAATCTCTTCAGAAAAAATTGTTTCATTTCTATAAGGACCAGTAAAATTCAGAGTTCGATAATAGGGTTTATATCTACCTTCCTGTTCGCTATAATAAACTATATGAAGTCTACCCGATTCATCAATTGCCATATCTGGATTCCATTGATTTCCTGTCGTTGAAGGGTTGATTCTTATTCTATTACTCCAAGATAAACCATAATCATCTGAATATCTTAAGTATACATCCCATGTATCAGCAAGATGGTCATATTTATCCGCCCATAATACATATAACCTATCATTATGATCAAATTCAAGAACCGGTAAAGTTGCTTTACTAGCGAAACCACCAGCACTTTCAAATATGCAATAATTACCATCTTGATTTATAAGAATTGGAGGATCAAATGTTAAGCCTTTATCTATACTTTTGGTAAAATATAAATTTCCTCCCGATTCAGGAGCCCAAGTCCATGCCATGAAAATATCTCCTGTACTGTTTAAAGTAATATACGGACCAACAAAATAAAAATTTTCTCCCAAATTTGATATTTCTTGGTATGTATCTCCTCCATCTAATGACCGAGTCAATCTAACAGTTGCATTTCCAGTAGGACTAATATCTGCATCATCATAGACAACATAAACTGTATTATTTTCACCAACGATAAAAGTTTCTTTATCTGCAAAGTAATTTCCAGCTGTTGCATTGATAGGTGTCCATGTCTCTCCATCATTATCACTTTTAGCGACGGTAATTTGCGTTAGGTAACCTCCTTCTGGATTATTAAAATACTGGTTTTCATATTCCAGATAGGCATAATAAATCGTACCATTATACCAGTAAAGCCAAGGATCGGATTGTCTTGTAGTTCTTCCCTCAAACATTGGCATATCATAGGGGTTAGTCCATGTTTGTCCTCCATCAACAGATCTTACGACACTTACTCTTGCTCCGCCACCATTATGTGTTTCTGAATTCTTCCATCCTACAAAAATTGTTCCTTCCTCACTTATCGCCATTGAGACTTCTACATGATGTGGATAAATACTATCATCAACTGATAATCTTCTATCATTTGAAAATGCCAATATTTCTGGAAATGGCTCTTGAGTTAATTCAAATTTTATTTTAGTAATAAAATTAAGTTTAAACTTAGCTAAAGAAGGTAATAATAATAATATCGTAAATAGAAAAATAACAAATAGCTGAAACAATTTAACTCGATTTGATGATTTCATATTCTTTAAATATAGATTTAATCACCTTATAATTTTTATGTAGGTATAAATTAAATAGTGTAATTTTAGTACTATTTAGTTTTAAAAAAGAAAAAAAGTTGGATTAATAAATTCAAATAGTTAACATATAGGGTAATATCTTAAAGAGAGGGACTGCTAATCCACCTAATAAAGAACCAACAGAGGAAAGTTTCTTTAAATATGCCCTGAAATCTTTTGTTACTTTAATTACTCTCGTTTTTCCTTCTATTATTACACCATCTTCGGACAATAAGAAAATTTGTATTGTTTGTTCTCCAGTTTCTCTTGGTTCTAAAGTAAGCCAGGTGGTATCTCCATTTTCAAGCATTGTAGAAAGAACACCTGCTATATCTTGGCTTTCAGAGGATATTAAAGGAATTGGTTTATCTGGAATCAAAAAGCTACCTCGACCTTCTACTTTTATGTCAAGTTTTAATTTATTTGGCTCAAATCCAGGTGCGTTTACTTTTATAATATATTTTTTGTCTTCAGGAGCATTATTATATAGGAATATCATGATATTTAGTTCTCGATTTAAATATACTACTTCTTGAGCAGTAGAATCCATATAAATAGGATCTTTTGAAACCCGCTCAATATTATCAGCTAATTCCAGTTGGAGCCTATCGATTATGCTAAAAAAGCCAGGATTGTATTCTTTAATATAATTGAATAATTTATAGATATCTTTTGTAGAAAAATACCAGGAACCTTCGATTAATAACCCTTTATCAATATCAAAATCAATGGAATCTATATTAATAATCTCTTTCAATTCTTTGGCAAATTGCTCGTTATTTATGACTCCTTGAAATTTTAAATAATATAAAAAGAGGATAGACTCAACAGCAAATGTGACTGGCAATTCTTCTTCTTCCTGCTCCTTTACTTTTTGAATAAAATTAAGATTCAATATTTTATTTAAACCAGCTAAATATTCATCCCATTTAAGAAATGTAACGGGATCAAGATGGTCTGAAAACACTTCAGCAAAAAAATTATCTAAGAATATTTTATGGGTGGTAGGTTTGTAAAAATCTTGTAATCCATTAACATCATGGATATTTAAGTTTAAGCTCCTAATCAGAATTGCTAACCCCAAACCAATTAAAGAAAAACCTGCAGCAAGAAATCCTATGTTTAAATCGATTAGAATTAACATAACAACAAATAATCCGAGAGCAATAAAGCAAATGAGTGCAATAATTTTTAATAAATTCACTACTCTCTTTACACTGCTAGATAACATATCAAATCCATCTAAACTGTCAATAGGTCGTCCTCTTTTTCGTTCAAACTTTAATCTTAACTTAAGCGATGATTTAGTAGAATTTGCACCTAAAAATAACATAACAGAATTAAAAGCATATATGGCTAAAACGATCAGAAACATAATATTTAATGTAAAGTTAAGAGCCTGTATAAATGCCAAAATAGTTACTACTACCAATATAATTGGTAAGATAAATAATAGAAGTTTTCCTACTTTAGAGATATAAGAAACCAATTTTCCTTGAAATCGCTCTTTCTTTATAATTTTTGATAAATCCTTTTCTAATTCTCTTTCCATTTTATTTTCTTTCCTTTAAATTTATTATTTTAAAAACTATATTATTAAAAATTAAACTTTGCAAATTTATATTTATGCCTTGCTTTACATAAAGAATCTACTCCTATAGCTAGCAACATTTTAATAAAAGTCTGAAAAGTTTAAAGAATGGGAAGATTTAGAAAAATTAAAAAAGTATAAAAAAATTTTTATTAGTTTGTGATTGAAGGAATTAAAGGAGTTTTTCAAGTTCACTTAATTCTTTCTCTATACGCTCTATTCGTACATTGTAAGCCTCTTTTGTGATTTTATCTTCTGCTAATAAATCATCGAATTTATCTAGCTTTTCCTTTAAATCTGTAATTTTTTGTTTGATTCGCTCTCTTTCATCTAATTTAGCAATTTCGGCCGCTTTATCACCCACTGCTTCTATTACTTTCACTTTACCAGAAACGATAGCTTCCTGCTGTTTCCCAAGCAGATCTGTTTTAACTTCCCCTTCAATTTTCTCTGCTTCAGCTTTAAATTTAGTTTTTTCTAGTTCCATTTGAGCGTCTAATACCTTCTGCTTTCTCTCAAATTCTTTTTTAGTAGATTCTAGTTCCATTTTTTGAGTTTCAAGTTCAGTTTTCATTTTTAACATTTCTACTTCATCTGTGACTCGACTCTTTTCTCTCTCCACTTGAAAAAGTTTATCCGTCCCTTCAGGAGCTTTCACCCCTACAATATTTATGGTTTCTAATTCAAGTCCATATATTGATAATTCTTCAGTCACTTTTGCTATAACTAAATTTAAGACACGTTCACGATCTTCTAAAACAACCTCTCTAGCTTTATGATTCTTAAAAATATCTCTAAATGAGCTAAGAAGAAGGCTCATAATCCATTCTTTAAGATTCCTGATTGTCCACTCCTTTTTTCCCGCCACCACATCATTATAAAAAACTTTCACGTTACCTATTTTTAATCTTAAGTCTCCATGTAGTCCTAAGAAAAAACCATCCAATGTGGGGATACCATTTGATTGTGGTATTCCCCACTGGATGTCAATCAAAGAGGTATCTATCCAAACGATCTCCGTCCCTTTGATTCTTGCCTTCTTTTCCAACTCATACACTCCACCCCCTAAGATTCCAAGAAGTTCCCCTTTATTATAAAATAAGGCTTTCTGATAATCTTTAACACTAAAATATTTTTTATTTTTGATATTTTCAGTTGCTTGTGGAAAGCTATACAACAATGGAGCATCTACGGTTTCAACATTTCCCCTTTCCCAAGCTACTATTTCTGGATCATAATCCTTTATTATTAATCCTTTTACTTCTTTATACATAATTTTCACATCAATTTGTTAATTTGATAAAATTTTTTTTATTTATTTTCAGTTATAATGTACCATTGCTCACCGTGCAAAAATGATTTAGAGTATTTTAGTATTCCAAGTCTACTTAATTTATTCAAGAGGTTTATTGATTTTTCTGGAGTCCATCCAGTCTCTTCAACAATATCTGCTAAAGTGAACTTTCCGAATTTAATTGCGATTGAGACTAATGAAATTTCATCTTCTGTTATATCATGAGCTTTTAGTTGAACTACTTTTAAATAAGTATCTTCATTCTGAATTATTTTTATTCCTGGGATATACCCTTCATCAGCAAGAGAATTTATTATATTATCTAATTCTTCAATATTAAATGATAATTCTGGTTTTTCATCAAGAATTAATTGATATAATTCAAACAATGGTATGGAATCCCTTATTTCATAATTATGATCATTTAATTGCCTTTCGCCTTTTTTCAATTGATTTAACAATTTTAAGAGGATATCCTCAATTCCCTGATTAACTTTTTCTCTTTTTATTGGAACATCAATAATTTTTTCTAGCAATTCAGTAGAGATCTTATTCTTAATCAACTTCTTTAAATCTTCGGAAGAAAAAATATGATTATCAATATTAATTGACTCTCTCTGATAAATTAATGTACTTAATATTCTTATTTCTTCTCTTAAATCATTCGCAACGGAGAATGCATTAGAAATCGCAGAGTTTTCTATAAATGTTGATATTTTTACATTAAATTCGGTTATTCTTTTTATTTCATTGAGAATAACAGAATTAAAAAATAAAATTTCTGCAAGTAATAATTTAGTCTCTTCTTTTGAGATTTTCTTTTGCTTATCCTCGATCTTTTTAATCGGTGACAAAATATCTGAAGCAAGATTAGAGGTAGAAACCTTTTGCTTAAGAAATTTAATTCTTTTAATTATAAATCCCATTAAATCTTCAAAAATAGGATTGTTTATGTTTAACACGGATCCTAATATTTTGCTTATATCTATTTGTAAAGTATTTAAATTTGATACTATTGAGTCTTGAGAATTACCTAAATCTAATTTCAGCTTATCAACATTCTCATCAATAGAAATTCCATCTAATAACTCATCTTCTCTAGTCTGAAAGATAATCTCATTTTCAATTCCTTTTGCTTCTTTTATTACCCTTTTGCCAAATTTTGTTATTCTCCATTTCGGTAAAATGTTATTTCCTTCTACAACTCGTTCTACCTGATTAAACTTTTCTAATTGTAATAGTATATTTTTTACCACTCTCATTGATAGATTAGTATTATCGCTAATACTTCTGATACTCGAGGTTTGTTTATTCTTTTCATTTAAATAAACTAATACTGTTTCAATACCTTGCAGACTGATAGGTAAATCCCGAATTGGTTTCTTCTTGTTATTCAATTCTAAAAATTTTAAGAATATATGATTTGTAATATTAATATGAATAATTTATATTTAAGATTTTGTATCCATATGGAAACAATATTATTTTATGGAAACACTTTTCCAAAAGTTTATATATAAAAATAACATCATTTCATTTAACATATTTTGAAAAATTAGAGAGAACAACCTAGTCATAAATTTTAAGGGATGTTAAGGCAAAAATAAAATAGATGTTATGAAATATTATAAATTAGTTCCACAATTAAGAGAAAATTGCATAATACAGGGTAACGAAAATTGGCTCTCTGAATTTAAATATGGAGATACTATCTTCTTAATTTCTAACACTCCAGCAAAAAAGTTTTCAATAATATCGAAAATAGATGGGATTGAATACAAAGAAAATCCTCGTATTTTTATAGATAAAAGAAATTTAGGTAATTTTGCCGAACATGATGAGGTTTTTATTCTAAAATATAACCCTGCTGAAGCGATAGAAATTCGTATTACGCTCTCAGATGAATATTCAATAATTTCAAAAGGAGATTGGACAGCAAGTGTAAAACCTTCATTAATTAACAAGTTAATAGACTTAGGACAGGAACTCTCTTTTCTTATTCCCTGGGAGGGCGGCGCTCCTATAATCGCTACTGGAATCATTACTTATACCTTACCAAATCCACCCCTATACATTGGGGATAAAACTAAAATACTTATTGAAAAAGCTTCTAATGAGCAATTAACAGCAATTAGAAAAGAAAAATTAAAGGAACATGAGGAAAGGGTAGATATATTAGAAACCCAAATTAAACAAAAAACTATTGAGTTTATTAAGAAAATAAAACATCAAAACTACCCTTTTAAAGGTCAGAAATATCAATTTAAAGCAACTAATCCAAATCAATTATTTAACTCAGTTATTAAAGTTTTTGATGGATTAGAAATAATAGAGCTTCCAGAAGAAAAGTCATATCATAATCAAAATCAAGATTATTTTGCTTCAGCTGTTTTTTTATACGAAACAAAGACAAATAATCTTCAATTAGTCGACTTACAAATAATTGCCAATGAAAATTCGGGTAATCTTATAATATGGGTTACAGGAAATAATGAAGAGGAGATTTCAGAAACATTGAAGAGATATGATTTAAAAATACTTCAATTAAAACAGGGATTAGAACAAAAAGTAGAAGTTATTAGTGTTCAATGTCCTGAATGCGGTGGAGACCTTCCGATAAATAATATAGATTTAAATGGGATGGTGGAATGTATATATTGTAATAAAATTTCCAAAATTCCAAAGGTATTAAGATATTAGAATTATGATAAATAATGGCTAAAGATAGATATACCAGATTAAGGGCAATAAAAGAATTTGGATATGATATTGATTGGAAAAAACTTAGAGACTTTCATATTGCTGTTATTGGAATCGGTGGTTTAGGCTGTGTCTCTTCTGAAATGGCAGTTAGATGTGGTATTGGAAAATTAACTTTATTTGATTTTGATGATGTTGATATCGTCAATTTAAATCGTAGTATGTATAAAGAGGAGCATATTGGAAAACCAAAAGTTATAATCGCTTCAAGAATTTTAAAAGAAATTAATCCTGAAGTTAATATTAGTTACCAAAATACTGATATTATGGATCCTAATTATGAAAAATCATTTGAGAAGGAGCTTAGAAAAATTGATCTCGTGCTTAATGGTTTGGATAATATACCAGCACGAGAATATCTGAATGCCAAATGTATATCGTTAAACGTTCCTTATATTGATGCAGGTGCATCCAGAAGTGGTCTTTCTGGTTATATACATCCAGTTATACCTTTTAAAACAGCATGTTATAATTGTATCAAAAATATCTCAATTAATCTTCCGGATGATAGAGGTGAGCCATGTGTAGCTTCCTTACCTTCAACCATGGCTATCATTGCTAGTATTCAAATCCAAGAAATGTTGAAATATTTATTGAAATTTGGCCAAATGATCGATTATGTAATGTATGATATGATATCTGGTAAATTTTTAAACTATAGCACTAAACGTGACCAAAATTGTGTTGTATGTGGCGATAAAGAAATTAAATCTAACCAAGATACTAAGCCTAATGTTACTAATAAAGATCTAGATAAATTAATTAAAAATTTAAAAGAATGATACTATAAGGTGAGACTCCATAAAATTTCATATTCCCCGCGTTTTTATTGATTTGATAAAAAAGCAAGCTTTATCTTCTGAAGATGAAATTTATGGATGGTTAATAGGATATAAATTGGATGATATTCCAAATGTACTTGCGATAGTGGAATGTCAAAAATTTGAACAGCAAACATTAATTAGTGCTATTCCCGATGCGAAGGAGTTCCAAAAAATAAGTTCGATTATGCCTCAAGGTATTGGTCCTATTGGGATTTATCACTCCCATCCAATTTCAAGCAAAATTTTTCATAGTCATACTGATGATGCTACTCTTAAAAGCTTAAGTAATCAATTTCCAAATTGTATTTCTATTGTTACTAATGGTAAAGAGATCGAATTTTATCAAATGGGAAGAAATAAGAAAGTCAAGTCCTTGAATGTTCAATATGAACAACCTGATATTTTGAACTTTCTGTTATTTACTATTGACGAAGATATAACTGTATTTATAAATCGAAATATCTTAAACAATTTAAAAGAAAAAGGTACTTTAAAAATTAGAATATCTAATTTTTTAAGAGAATATTTTGAAAAAATATGGGATAATTTTGAATTCAATATAAATGGAAAATCAATCTCTAAAAAATTGAGTGTTGAAGTATTTTTAAATAATAAATTGATAAATAAAACCATTCAACTTAATATTCCTGAAAATCAAAATAAATTTACTCAAAATTTAACAATATCAGAAAATCATAAAGGAATAGGACAATCCGAGTTTCAAAATGATCTAATTCCATTTTCTTTGAATTTAAAAGCAACAACTCCTATATATATTAGTGATAGAATAAAAAACTTCGAAGAAATTAATGAAATAATAAAGACAGAAATTTTAAGTAATAACATTGCGAAAAAGCTATACGATTCCATTATAAATTTTAAAAATAATGAAATAATTATTCCTGAAGATCAATTACTTCACTATTTTAATTTTTTTATAAGAATTCATTATTTTAAAGATAAAAAATTGAATACTAATTCAATTTCTTCTAACATTCTTGATATTCTTAATAATTTATTAGCGATAGCTATGCTTAACGATGATTTTGAATTAGATAAAGGATTAGAGTATCAAATAAAAATTTTCATTGAAGATATTGAACCAATTTGTAAATATTTTGATTGGGAAGAAAAAATGAAAACAACATTAATAAATATTAAAAAGCAATTTAAAACAAAATAAAAATATTAAATATTATTACACTTCTATAAATTTAAGATAAAGAATCATAGGATTAGGATAAAAATGAGTTCTGATTTAAATACTATCTATTTTGTTAATAAATTTGGCACAGAAAAGAAACAAGTTCCCTTTCCCGTTGCTCCAAACATTAAATTAATGGATGTTATACCAGAAATCTCAAAGAAGTTTGGATTATCTTCACAAAATGTTTGTATTGCGAATATGGGAGGACAAGTTCTAACCAATACTGATTTGCTCAGTCCAATAAAGGATATTGTAGAAAAGTTTGGAAATACTTTTGATATAATTGATAGAGGAATAGTAGGTTGAGTGAAACAGACAAAAGATGGCAAATACTTTTGATATAATTGATAGAGGAATAGTAGGTTGAGTGAAACAGACAAAAGATGGCAACGATCAATATTAGATGAATTAATACAAGAATTTCCTTCCAAATGGATTTCTGTGGGCCCTAAGCATCCTGCTTGGAAAGATAGAGTTAAATTAGAAATTGAAAAAGTCATGGCTTATATTAATTTCCTTAAAAATACTAAAAATAAACCCTGGTTTAAATTATTTCCCGAAAGAAATCCTCGATATAATTATTTAATCTGGGCTGGAAACCTAGTTGTTCCAGAAAGACCTGAAATAAGTTTTGATATTAAAGTTCTTTTAACATCAGAATATCCAAAAGTATGCCCAAGATGCTTTGCTGAGGAAAAAATCTTAGATTATTGTGGTAAGATCTTTTTAAAAAATATCTGGGAACAGGATGGTAAAAAGTATGTAATGATATGTCATGAACATATGTCTAATACTCAAGCTTGGAATGAGCATTTAGGGATTGTACACTTTTTTATTAGACAGGTTTGGGTATGGTGGGCTGCGCAACAAAATGTAATTATTCAAGAATTTGACAAAAAAAAATTATGATATTCTTTATCTTATGATAAGCCTAATAGCTTCAGCTTCTTTAAAATAGGTCTTCCAGTATAAATATCCCAATCTCTGTATTTATAGAAAAATTCCTTCATATAACTTTTCTAATGTGTATTTATGATTCATTAAAAAAATTTTTTTAAAAAATAAATATCTTTAATATTTATGAAAAACCGACTGGACCTTAGATGGAGTGATATAGTCTCACTTACAATGACTCCTGATGAATTTTTAAAGAAATTTAGGGATAAGATTGAATATAACTACAAGGCCTATAAACCTAAGAAAGTTATTCTCGACAATCTTAATCAATTACTAAAAGATAAAAAAGAAAAATTAAGAATATTGGCACTTGGAGCTGATTGGTGTCCCGATTGTTCAAAAAATGTACCTCGTATGATTAAAATAGTAAAGATCTTGAAAGAAAACAATAGTGATATAGAGTTTAAAATCCTCTATGGAATTATACTAAATGCCTTACATAAACCAGGAGAACTTATTTGGCATAAAAGCCGTTCTCCGCCGGAAGCTATTGATCCAAAATTTAACTTGAAGGCAATTCCCACGTTCTACTTCTTCAATTCTACCGGTGAATTTTTAGGAAAAATAGTTGAAAATCCAAAAATCTCATCAAGTTTAGAAGAAGATAGTTTTGAAATTTTAAAGTATTATCTCTAAACCAGCTTTAAATTTTTTTTAAACGGTCATTTTTTTATCATCAAAATTTAAATTAGTATCTAGTCATAATAATTCTATGTCTAAACTTAAAGTAAAAAAAGTTATTATTTTCAAGCATGGAGTTTCTTACTACATTCTTGAAGGAATTGTTAACGGATTTGATACTCTTGAACTTGAGTTTAAAATAGATGAGATGGATGATGTATTAAAATCCCTTTTTGTTTTAGATACAAGTGAAAAAGGTTACATAAGTTCGATCTCATATGATGCTGCTTTAGATACCTCACAGTTATTAAAAACTATAATGTTAAATATCCCAGATAGAGATTCGCTTTCTTCACTAATTACACAAATCAAAGGCGCTAATGTTAATATGACTCTTAGAGGAGGTAAGAAACTCTTAGGAACAATAATGGGTATTGAATTCGAAGAAAAATTTACAAAACAAGAAAAAATTACCGAAAAAATTTTAATTATTCTCCAAGATGATGGCAATATTACAAAATTACCATTTTCTGATTTTACATCATTTGAATTATTGAATGAGGAATTGAAAAAAGACTTGAATTTCTTTTTAGAGACTGTTATTGCTGGTAAGAAAAAGGATGCGAAGAAAATCAAAATTAACTGCGAATCAGGGGGATCTAATGAAATAGAAAGAAATATTTATGTTTCTTATATTAGAGAAAGTCCAATCTGGAAAACTTCTTATCGCTTAATAATGAGTAAACAACAAGCAGAAGAAAATAAATGTCTAATGTCTGGTTGGAGCCTCATTGAAAACACAACAAATCAAGATTGGGACAATATTGAACTTTCTTTAATAGCTGGAATGCCTGTTTCTTTTAAGTATGAGTTTTATCGGCCGATATTCATTGAACGTCCAAAAATTCGCCCACCCACAGTTTTAAGTGCTAAGCCATCAGAAATAGAAGAAGGATTAGAACTTGAAAAGTTTGAAGAATATGCTATGGCTGAAGCTGAAGAGATGCCAATGGCTAAAAAAAGTAAGGCTAGATTAGCAGCTACACGATCCCCTCCTGCTCCTCCAGTTGGGGGTATCGGTCGTTACCAAGCAATAATGAGTGATGCTGATGTTATGGATAAAGTAAAAGCTCAGACTAGGACACAAACAAAAGATTTAGGAGAATTATTTGAATATGATATAACTAATCCTGTTTCGATTAAAAGAAAACAATCAGCTTTGGTTCCAATTTTAACTGAATCTATTAAAGCTTCTCGCGTTTTATTATATAACAAAAATGAACATGATAAAAATCCAAATGCTTGCTTAGAAATAACAAATAATACAAATTTAACATTAGAAAGGGGACCAGTCACAATTATATATGATGATAATTTAGCAGGAGAAGCAATAATTCCTTTTCTTATTAAAGGGGATACACGATTATTGAACTATGCTGTAGAACAAGCAGTTCTTATCACTCATGAACAAAAATCAGAAAATTTAAATGTGCATAAGGTGACTTTTGGCAGTGGTTATTCTTATGAATACTATCACACGAATCTTATGACAGAGTATAAAATTAAGAACAAAACGGAAGAACAAAAGATATTATATCTTGATCATCCAAAAACATATAATTATAAATTTGTAGAAAAGCCAATTGAACCAGAAGAAACATCGAATTATTGGCGGTTCAAATTAACTCTTAAACCTAAGGATGCAATTACTTTTAAATTGAAAGAACAAAAGGAAAACTATTCTAGTAATTATATATGGAACTGGTCTAAAGACGAAATATTAAAGAGAGTTGGATTTTATGTAAAACATAAATTTATTGATGAAAAACTCGAGAATCAATTGAAAGAGATTGCTGATCTTATTCAAAACTTAAATGATATTAAAAGTAAACGGGATAAACTATATAGTGAAAGAGATACGATGACTGAAGAACAAAATAGATTAAGAGAAAATATTTCTGTTTTAGGAGATGATAATCAATCTATCTCATTAAAAGAGCGTTATATTAAAAAGTTAGATGATCAAGAAAGTAGATACGAAGCAATCTCTTCCGAGTTAAAGAAATTAGATAAAGATATAACAAATCTAAACAAACAAATCGAAGAGAAAATCAATAAAATAAAAATTTAATTAAAAAATTTCAATTTTTTTTAAATCAATGTATTAATAAATTTAATTTCTAAATGAAAAAAAAATTAAATTATAAATCATTTAGTAGTATAACATCTAAAGGTGTGAAATATGAGTATTGATGAACTTCAAGACCAAGTTGATAAATTATTAGAGGAAATGGATGAACTGCAAGAAGTTTGTGACACATTACCTCAATGTGAAAAGGATGATGGATGTAAAACTTGCGAAACTAATAAAAAAATAGAAGCATTAGAAGAAAAGATTGAAAAGTTAGAAGAAAAAATAGAATCATTAATGGGCGGAGAAGAAGAAGACGATTGAAGATTTTTAACTGAATCAAAACTAATTAATTTTATTTTATTTCTAGCTTTATTATATTTTATTAATATTTACTCCTTCCTAAAACAATTTCGGAATTTGGTAATTTTTCTTTATTATTTACTATTCTTATAAAAAGCTATTTGAAAAAAAATTAAAAAGCCAATCAATATTTTTGAAACTATACTAATTATTCTATTAAAAAAAATATTTTAAAAAGATGTGAAGAAATATTGCCAAGAAAAAAATTTGAAACCCAAGCTATTAATGATGAAATACTAGAGAAATTTAGCCTAAAGAATCGTTATGCTTTCTTAAATAATAATTTAACCTCAATTTTATCTACTAAAGAATTCAATTTTTTAAGAGAAGTACAACGATTCTGTATGCGTTATGAGAAGAAGAATAATATCACTCATGGTCCAGATGAAGATATCTACGAGTGGGTACCAGCTTTCGGGGAACAAGGCTATATTACACGACAGCATACATTTGATATGTGTGACGTTCATTATGATGATTGGGGTTTGGCAGCAGATTTAATGAGAAACATTGCTGTCGATATGTTTGACCCTCAATTCGCGATGGGAAGCGGGGCTACTGTATTAGCAATAAATCCTGTCTATGAACACCATGATAACGTTCCCGTGAGATTAGAAGTTTTAAAAAAATTTGTGACCGGTGAGACACCAGGTGCGATATTAATCACTGAACCAGAACGAGGTTCAGACGCAGTACATCAACTAACAACCTGTGAAGAACAAGAAGATGGAAGCTTTTTATTAAACGGAGTGAAAATATATAATACCAATGCACCGAAAGCAGGGTATGTAGTCGCCTATGCCACCGCCGAACAAAATAATGGTAATACTATGGCGCAATTTTTAATTGACACTTCATGGGATGGTTATAGAGTTGAGCGTGTTAACATTCCTTGGGTACCTAAACTATATCTAGGAA
The DNA here is from genome assembly GCA_048941015.1 of Promethearchaeota archaeon. Lineage (GTDB taxonomy): Archaea > Asgardarchaeota > Lokiarchaeia > Sigyniarchaeales > SOKP01 > SOKP01. Next base: position 36,517 of record JBHLNZ010000004.1, read on the forward strand.
AAGAAACTTTTACAAATCTTAGAGTCCCTAAAGAATATATTCTTGGTCCAGTTGGAAAAGGAAGAGAACATCTCTTTGAAGGTTTAGTACCGGAGAGAATATCTATAGCAATTATGGGTGTAAGTGAGTGTTGGGGTGCTCTAGCCCATGCTATAATTTATGCGAATAACCGTAAACAGTTTAACCAAGAGATACTTAAGTTCCAAGGAGTAGGTTTTCTCCTAGCCGACCTATGGGCAAGAACAACTAATTTAACTATTGGTCTTTTAAAATTCTGTGAAGCTTATGATGAAAAATACGAGAAATTTGGTGGAGAAATTCCAAAGAATATATCCCAAGCAATGGTTGCCTCAGCAAGTATGTTTAAATATCAAGCCGCAAAATTATCGAAAAAAGTCTGCTATGAATGTGCTAATAATATGGGTGGTGCAGGATTATGTGACAATACATTAATGTACGATTATTTGAACATCTCAAGAATCCAAGAAATAGTAGGCGGATCTAGGCAAATTCAACAATATATTATGAGTTTATCTCTAAGAACCCTCTATAAAATGTCAGTATCATAAAAATATTCCAAAATTCTTTTTTTATTTTCTTTGTTGAACCTCAAGTTCATTTTTTTTCGAAAATTAATAGGTTAGATATTTATCGAAAATAAGAGAAATTAAAAAAAAACAAAAAAAATGATTAATAAATAGATTAATTTAAATTCCAGTCATTTTATACAATGTTCTCATCGCCATAGACATGATATATTGTTGGATCTGACGGGAACCTCCCACAATCTCTTGAATCCGTGAAATATTTAATAAATCATGCATTAGTGTGTTATCACACAAACCTGCTCCTCCCATTAGATTTGCGGCTTCATAACAAATATCTTTTGAAAGAGCTGTACAGTGATACTTGAACATTGAAGCAGATGCTACCATAGCCTGAGAAATACTTTTGGGCAATTCTCCACCAAATTTTTCTATCTTCTCATCATATTTTTCACAAAATCTTAAAAGTCCTAATGTAACATTCGTTAGTCGTGCCCATAAGTCAGTTAAAAGAAAGCCTACTCCCTGAAATTTCAATATTTCTTGATTAAATTGTTTTCTATTGTTTACATATATTGCAGCGTGAGCAATGGCATTCCAACATTGAGAAGTTGAATCAAGAGCAATACCAATTCTTTCAGGTACCAACCCTTCAAAGAGATGTTCACGGCCTTTCCCTACTCCCCCTAAAACGTATTCTTTCGGAACTCGTAAGTTCCTGAAGTGCTCATGCCCTAACCATACCCGTGGAACCCAGGGTATAAACACTCTATTGCATTCCCATCCGTCCCATGAAGTATCAATTAAAAATTGCGCCATGGTATTTCCATTATTTTGCTCCGCGGTGGCATAGGCGACTACATACCTTGCTTTCGGTGCATTGGTATTATATATTTTCTCTCCATTTAAAAGAAAACTTCCATCTTCTTGTTCTTCACATAAAGTTAACATATGCACCGCATCTGAGCCGCGTTCCGGTTCTGTAATAAGAATGGCTCCTGGAGTCTCACCAAGTACAAACTTCCTTAAAATCTCTAATCTTATAGGAATATTTTCATGATGATAATAAACTGGGTTTATAGCAAGTACAGTGGCTCCGCCTCCCATTGAAAACTGAGGATCGAAAAAATTCAGGGCAAGACATCTTAATAATTCAGTAGCCATTCCATATGGTTGATAATTAATATCAATTTCTTCATAAGGATGAGCTCTTGAAATCAATCCTTCTTTTCCAAAATCCGAAATCCATTCATAAATATCTTCATCTCCACTATGAGTGATATTATTCTTCTTCTCATAACGCATACAGAATTTTTCAGCTGTTTTTAGGAAATTAAGCTGTTCTGGCTCTAATGCAGTCATGAGGGTGGTATTGAGGAATTGATATCTATTCTTTAAACTTAATTTCTCGAGAATTTCATCATTTATGGCTTGATTCATAAATTTGGTCTTTTTCTCTTCCAATTTTTAACTCCTCTTTTATTTTTTTGATATTTTATAGGAATAGTATTATGTTTAGGAAAATATGATTTAACTTTTTAATTTTTTTAAAAATTTATTTTCTAATTTGAAAAAAGAAATGTTAATTTTAGTAAATTTTACTAGGATTTATAATTAATTGGATTTGATTAAGCTATAATTATTGTTATTCTTAGTAATTGTTTTTTTAGCTTTTGTAATTATGTTCAAAAATTTTAATAAATCAATGGTTTCAAAATATTTTAAAGGTAAAAATAACAATGAGGATGAGATTATATAATAATTTTTTTTAATCTTGCTGAAAACTTCTTAGAAATTATTAGAGCTGTTTCAAAAGGACAATTTCTTTTGAATTGAATTATTGAAATAAAATTATCTATTCCAACTAACGATAAAATGCCATATTCTTCAAGGGAAATTAATTCATTAATTCTCGAATTTCCTATAATAAATCGACTTTCTAATAATCTAATAATTTCTGATAATACATTAGAATTAAGATAAGATACAATTACCCGTCCAGTTTGGGTTAAAAGAGCAGAAGAAATTACAAACGATGAAAATTTATGTAATTCTTGAAAAACTTCGACTAAATCTTTTTGAATTTCATCAGATACTAATTTTTTACTTTTTTCCATAATTTCATCAATATTTCTCTCGAACTCTTGATATCTTGAAATTTCGCCATCAAAATATTCTGTAATATAATGCAAATCAAATTCTCTTAAGAATTCTTTTTTAATTTCTCTTAATTGATTTCTCAATTCAACCAGATTATCTGTTCTATCACTAAACAAAGCAAACATTAACTCACTAGAATTTGCTTTTTCAATCTCGAAAATAAATCTAAAGGGACCAACTTCTATTTCCGAAAGTTCCTTAGTTTTAAGAGTTTGTTTTACAAATGAAAAAATAGCGCTTAGAAAACTACTTGTTAATTTTATATTAAAAATGTCTTCATAGGTCTTATAAAAAATTAACTCACCAGTTGATTTCATAATAAAAATATTTTTAATCATAAAACTCAAAAAGGACTATTACTGCAAATTGAAATTATATATTCCTAATGATAATTAAAGTTTAAAAATTCTTTTAAAAAAGAAGTTTTAAATAATTAAGCAATAAAAATTCATTATAATAAAAATTTTATTAAATTAAAAACCATCAAACTTAGCCCATTCATCGTCATCTTCATAATCTTCCTCATCATCGACGAATTCTTCAACTTTTTCATCTTTTTTTTGTTCTGGAAATTCTTCTTCAAATTCTTCATCTTCTTCATCAAAACTTATTGCCTTCTCTAGGTCGGTTATTATATCTTGCGCGGTAACTTTCACTTCTGGAATTGGTTCCTTTTCAGGTTGCTTCTTCTCTACTAACTTTAAATAATCTCCATGAATTTTTATTGTTATTGGAGTTTCTTCTTGTAAAAGTCTTACTACTACCTCTTCACTACTTGAAGTGTCATGTGGCATTCTCATAACTAGTGCTCGTGCACCTTCGAAAACTCCACTAATAATTTCAACTGTATCTCCCTCTTCTAAATATTCAGTAACACTTCTTGGAAGCAGTACATGCTTTAATTCAGTTAATTTAATATTTTGAACAATTCTTCCTTTTATATGTGGTATACCTTGTACAGCGATTTGGACATCTCTCTTTTGTGGTGCTTCAAAAAATATATATCCTGGAAGTAGAGGGGAAACAAGCATAGCTCTTATATCGGGTATAACATCTAAAATTTTAAATCTATAAAATATTTGTTTCAATATATTGCTTTCTTGGTTAATTGTAGTCCTTACTGCAAAGAGCGTTGTTAATTCCTCTTTTTCTTCAAATTCGTCTAAAGTTAGATCATTGCCTACGTTAATCTTTTTCTCTTGCTCATCCTCTGTTTTTTCTTCTTGGTCAACCATATTTCTTCACTTCTTCCTTATGTGAATTGTAGATATTTTAAATATTTAAAATATTTTTTTAGAAAAGAAGTCTAAGATTTAAAGGAATTTCTAAATTTTAAAATTTTGCTTTTAAATATATTATTACTGAACCAATATTAAATCACTTAATTATCATATATTGCCCAGATCTTAATAGATCATTACAGAGGAATGTTATTTATATCTAATATTTCAGGAACTCTATTTTTTCGTTCAAGCCAAGAAATTTCTGCTTGAGTGTAACGCCAAGTAATTTCACACTTCCCTGGTTGATCTGGAGTTTCAGTTTCAAATTCCCATGGATTTATTATTATTAAATCTCCTTTTCTGATCCATACTCGTTTCTTTATTTTTCCACGTATTCTTCCAACCCTTTGTTTTCCGTCTTCACAAAAAACACCCATACGATCATTACCATAAATATCAACAACTCTTGCGAACATCTCACCTAGTTTTTTATTAGGAAATTTTACACGACCACCAACAATTTCACTCTGACCAGCACTAGCACGACCCTTTCCTTTTTTTCCCGCCTTTCCTTTTTTCTTAGCCATAAATTTTATCCTCCAATTTTATAATTTTTTCATTTAATTCATTCGTATTTATCTTCGGGTTTATACTCACCTTTAATAAATACTATTTTTATTGGTTTATTAGAATCATTTCGAATATTATGTAATTCTTTTGGTTCACATAAAAAGACACTCCCTTGACTAGCCTCGTATTCATTATCATTTATAATCATTGTTCCATCGCCTTCAACAAAATAGAATGTTTCATCTATTTCATTGTGTCCATGTGCTTTACTTCCCATTAATTCACCAGGTTTAAGTAGGATTACTCCCCAGTCAATTGAAGGGCCTCTCATGAGATATTTTACTCCAGAGTCTCCTCCTCTATATTCAAAATCATTCTCATTAACTTTTTTAAAGATAATTCACCAAATTTACCATTTACATATAAAAAAAATTATCTAAATTAAGTTTTAAATCTTATTATAACTAAAAAAGTATTTTTAAATTAAAGTTTTAAAAAATTTTTGTAAATTATTAGTTATCAAGATGAATTATTAAGATATAAATGGTAATTAAAATGAAATTTTCCTTTAAATTTGCAAGAATACCTAATATAATCTTCGGTAATGGTAAATTAAATGAATTATATAATATTATCTCTGATTTTGGTAAAAAAGTCTTAATAATAACTGGATCTCGCTCATTAAAATCTTCGGGTAAATGGAGCGAAATAAATTCAAACCTAGAAAACCATTCAATAAACTTTATACAAATTTCAATAGATAGTGAACCTTCTCCAAATATAATTGATAATATTGTTAATGAAGTAAGAGAAAAGAATATCGAAATAGTTGTTAGTATTGGAGGAGGAAGTGTTATTGATGCTGGAAAAGCAATTTCTGCGATGATGCTTAAAAATGATTCGGTTAAGAATTATCTTGAAGGAGTAGGTAATAAAATCCATAATGGAGTAAAGATTCCTCTTATAGCCATACCAACAACTTCTGGAACTGGAAGTGAGGCTACAAAAAATGCTGTAATCAGTGAAATTGGTAAAAATGGATTTAAAAAATCCCTACGCCATGATAATTTTGTTCCAAATTATGCGATTATCGATCCAGAATTAATCATTAAATGTCCACCTTCAATCACTGCCGCTTGTGGAATGGATGCATTTACTCAATTATTAGAATCTTATGTATCTACTAATAGTAATCCGATGACTGACTCCTTAGCTTATAGTGGAGTGAAATATATAAAAGATAATATTATTCCTGCATTTTCAACCAGAGCGAATGATATTCATGTTAGAGCAGGAATGGCTTATGGTTCACTTATGTCTGGTATTGCTCTTGCTAATGCGGGCTTGGGAGTTGTGCATGGATTAGCTTCCGCTATTGGTGCTTATATTGATATACCACATGGGGTTGTATGTGGCACCCTTTTAGCAGAAGCAACAAAAATTAATATAAAAAAGTTAAAAAATCAAGGAATTAGCGGAAAAGTAGCATTACGTAAGTATGCTGAGATTGGAGCATTATTGATGGATGAATTTATGGTTCAAGAGAAGGAAATTCTAAAATATTGTTCATATTTAGTAAATACTTTAGAATCCTGGACCTCAGATTTAAAAGTTAGCCCTCTTGGAAATTTCGGATTAAAATTAGACGATATTGATAAAATATTAGACAATACTGGAATAAAAAGTAATCCAGTTAAGTTAAACAAGGATGATATAAAAAAGATACTATCAAATCGAATTTAGAATAGTTTATTTTCTATAATATGTTTAGCTAATAATTCAAAAGCAAAATTTACATTCTGTCCCGATTTACTTGAAACTCTCATGTAATCAAATAAATAATATTTTTCCTTTAATTCTGAAATAAAATCATCATCCAATTTTACCATTTCTGCTAAATCTGCTTTAGAACCTAATAGTAATATTGGCAATTTTGGCTGGTCTGTTCGACAAATATCAACCCACTCTTCGATTGTGTCTAAAGTTTTAGGTCTTGTAAGATCAAACATGAGTATTGCCCCTTTTGCGCCTTTTGCATAATTTTTAAGAAGAAATCTGAAACGATCTTGACCTCCAAAGTCCCATATTTGTAATAATACTTTTTTAGTATCAAGATTTAACTCCTTTAGAAAAAACTCCACACCTATCGTCATGCGTGTATCTATCAAGAATTTACCCTCTATATATCTATGAAGCAGAGTTGTTTTTCCCACGCCCCCTTCTCCTGTGATTATTGTTTTTAGTATCTTAGGTTTTAACATTTTTTTCAAATACCTTTATTCACTTTGAAATAATTTTAAAAAAGAACTCAAGGATAATATTTGAGAAATTGTTTTATTATTATTGAAAATTCCTAGAATAATAAATTTTTTTTAATTCATTCAAAAGATAAAAATTTTTTTTGTCTCATAAAAATTACATTTAAGCCTATACTTTTTGCTTTCCTACGCAGGTCAGAATCATTGGTTGCTAAAAAAATATATATATTTTTTTTTTTCAAATCGATACACTTCCTAAGTAAAAAATTATCTGTAGTTTCATCATCTTTCTTTATTGTATTATTAAAAATTATATTGAATTTATCTTTAAAATTTTCTAAATAAAGCAAACTCGCTTCTAATTGTTTCCTAAACTTTTCTTTCTTTCTTTCTCGTCTATTTTTAGCTTTTAATTCATCTAATATTTGTTTGTATATAATAAATTCTGTTTTAATTCCCAAATTTTCAGTTATTTCAGTTAAATAATCAATTTTGAATTGAAAGGGAAGAAAGATAAAATTTGAGTCTATAACAACAGAATTGATATGCATTATTAAATTATTAGCTATTATATTTCAAAAACTTTGGCGCTCTAATATTCTTTTAGTTAACATACTAAATGCTTCTTGTACATTTTCTCCCGATTTACTTGAAATTCTTAAATAATCAAATAAATTGAATGCTTCTTTAAAGGATAGAGCAAATTCATCCTGAACATTAATCTGATCAACAAGATCCTTTTTCGTGCCTAAAAATAATATAGGAAGTTTGGGATCATTCTTCCTACAAAGATTAACCCATTGTTCCAAATTCTCTAATGTCATTGGTCTCGTTAGATCGAACATTAATAGTGCTCCTTTAGCACCAAGAACATAACTTTCCAATAAAAATCTAAATCTTTCTTGCCCTCCAAAATCCCATAGCTGTAAGGTACAATGTTGGCCGTCAAGCTCTAATTCTTTAAGAAAGAATTCTACACCAATAGTCATTTTAGTTTCAGCACTAAATCTTCCTTCTACGAAGCGATGGAGTAATGTAGTTTTACCAACTCCACCCTCACCTGCAGTTAAGATTTTTAATATAAATTTTTTAGGCACTTTTACTCTATGCACTCAATTTCTAATTGTTTTATCTCGTTTAAACGATTAAAAGTTTAAAATATAATTTATTTAATTGTTAAATACTTCATAAAAATTTTTATTTTTTAACTCTTGGATTTGATTAAATTTAAATTCGATTGATTTTTTACACGCTTTTTATTATGAGAAATTTTAATCACTAATAGTTTCAAGATATTTAAGTGAAATTATTTTATCATATGGACGTTATGCGCCTAATAAATAACTAATTTATTTTATTACACTTATATATAAATGAAAGACTTTAAATTAGATTTTTAAATTAAAAAATAAGAAATAAAATGAAAAAGAAAATTCCAACCGATGAAGATTTAAAAAAATTAAGTGTTAAATCCTGGGGAACCTGGGAAAAAGAAACTAGTGTATTTGATTGGTACTATAACGATACTGAAACTTGTTATATCCTAGATGGAGAAGTGGAAGTAACAGACTCTGAAACTGGTGAAAAACTCGATTTTAAAAAAGGCGATTTAGTTCAATTTCCAAAAGGATTAAAATGTGTTTGGAATGTTAAAAAACCTGTAAGAAAACATTATATGTTTGGAGATCTCGAAATTTAAAATAATGATTAAAATCACTTTCATTCTATTTTTTTAAACCCTTTCCCCAGTTTTTTTTTGTTTCTAATATTTTTAACGTGATTCTTCATATTTACAAATAATTAAATAATGAATTAACTAAATATTTATGAAGCATTATTTTAAGAAAAATAGTGTAATTATTATTCTACTAGTTTAATACTTAACGTACCTATTAATATGTCATATGGCGAATATTGTAGATGGATTAATTAATACTAAAGATAAAATTAGGGATTTGTTTGATAGCATTCCTAATCCATCCTATATTTTTCGACGGATAGATAATGATTTTGAATTAGTAGATTTTAATAAAGCAGCAGTAAAAGCAACCGAAGGAAAGATCCAAAATTTGTTACACATTAGAGTCTCAGCGTTTACTGAAGGAAAACCAGAATTTATAGAAGCTCTAGGTAAAACTCTTAAAGAAGAACCTATTAACTTGAAAGAAATAAGATATAAAATGAAATCAACCGGTGAAAATTTAACCTTCTCTATTAGGACTATGTTTATTAAACCAGATTTACTCATAATTCATACAGAAGACACCACCAACCAGAAATTAGCAGAAGAAAATTTAAAAAAATCAGAACAAAAGTACAGACAATTATTTGAGCAATCTCCCTATTCCATAGGTTTATTAAAATTAGATGGAACAATATTAAATTTTAATCAAACAACAGAGAAATTATTCGGATATAAAGACAAGGAACTTATCGGGAAAAACTATTTAGAATTAACCGTTTACCCATTAAAGTATCGCATGATTTTAAAAGAAAGATTCAATTCTCTTTTAAAAGGTGAAGAATTATCTCCAATTGAATTTCAGATATATAAAAAGGATGGTACTAAAGTTTGGATTCGTTCTCGAATGTCGATCATTGAATTTGGCAATGAAACTTTGATACAAGCTTTCATTTCAGACATAACTGCACAAAAACTAGTCGAAAAAGTAGTAAGGAAGAAGCTAGAGATTGAAAGACTAATTTCTACAATTTCTTCGAGATTTGTAGGCAATATAAACATAGATGATGCGATAAATTTTTCATTAAAAGAAATGGGTAAATTGATTTCTGCTAATCGCGCTTATATTTTACTACATAACGAAGATAAAACTCTTGAATTTTTCACACAGGAATGGTGTATAGAGGGCATTAAACCTCAATATATTGATCCTATGATTATAAACGTGGATAATTATCCATGGTGTCTCAAACAATATAAAGATAAAGGTTTTATTTTCATAGAAAATGTTTCTAACCTTAAGGAAGATGCGAAGAATACTAAAAAGTTGCTGGATGACCTTAAAATTAATTCTTTATTAGTATTTCCATTGAATATCAAGAAAGAGCGATCTGGATTTATTGGATTTGATAATTTTAATAAAATAATCAGGTGGAGTAAAGAAGATTTCTTCTTGTTCAAGACATGTTCTGAAATTATTGGTAATGCTCTAGAACGTAAATGGTCGGAAGAAACTTTAAGAGGCAGTGAGCAATTAATAGCAGGAATCATATCATCATTAACCGAATCAATTTGCTTAATTGATACAAGATTTCAAATTATATGGGTTAATAATACAGCTAAAAGCCTATTCGGAGCTGATATTGAAAATAAAAAATGCTATTCAGTGTTCTATAATCGATATAAACCCTGTAAGTTTTGTATAGCAGAAAAAACTTTCAATGATGGCAAAATTCATGAATCTGAAACCGAATTTAATGGAAAAGATAATAAAAAATATAAATGTTGGTGCACCTCTAGTCCTGCTGCATCGAACATAGAGGGTCAAACTGAATTGGCAGTCTTAATTTTTCATGAAATCGCTAATTATTAAGAGATTTCATAAAAAATTAATTAAGAAAATCTTTCTTTTTCTCGATATTCTTTAACTGATGTTTCTCTTTCTTTAAGACGATTGTTTTTTATTAAAGTTTCTTCAATTGCTTTGACTTCAGCTCTAGTCTTTATATTATAGTTAATTAATTTCTCAAGAATCTCCTTTTCGCCAAAACCTTTACTATAAAACTCCTTAAAGCTATTAATAGCCTTTGCATTATAGAAAAAGTATTGTTTATTCAAATAGATAATTAACCAATCATTTTTTTCTTGCTTTTGATATAATGTAAACATTTTTTCTTGTATTTTACCCAACGGGCGCTTTAAGTTTCGCGCAATTGTCTTATCATCTAAAGAGTAAAACTTAATCATAAATTTCATTAATCTTCTAGAAAAAAACAATTCAGGTATATAACTTAGAAGATATAAAGCAATAGTTATAATAGTCATCAATATTGCCAGCATTGGGTCAAAAAAGAAAATTATTATTATAACAATGACCAGAATTAAAAACCATTTTCTTCCAATAGATTTTAGAATAACTTTATACTTTTTTGGCATAATTTTTGTTTCCAAAACTGAATTATATAAACAATATTTGATTTTATTAATGATACTTTAAAAAAATTACTTTTAATTTAAGATAAGTCTTGTGTGATAATCTTTAACCACTTTATGGTTAAACGATTCCGGGTTCGGGATGGGACCGGGTATTTCCTGTAATGCCATGACCGTAGCCGTAGCTACAGTTTGCAATTTCCCATAGATCGCAACTAAAGTACTATTTGCAACACAAAACAGTTTAACTTCCGGCGTTGTAGCGAATCGCTACTATTTTATGGTTAAAATTACCACACTCATTAATCATATAAGTTTGGCTACTTTATAATAAAATGCTTTCCTTATATGTATAAGAGTAAATAGTCATAATAAAACCTAATAATTAAACTTTTTCATAAATATTGGTTAACTTTAAAAGGAATAGTTTAGGGTAAGCTAAAATATGTGGTATCAAATAATTATACGAGATGTTGGAAATTGGCTATATATATTAAATATAATTCTTGTAATTTTTGCAAGATTTCTTGATATGTTTAGTACCTATTATATAAGTAAAGAGCTTCAATTAGAAACAAACAAATTAGCAAGAAGATTAGGCTGGAAAGGAATGATAATTATGCAAATTCCAATTATTATATTAGGATCATTAGACTTTTATTTCGCACTTTTCATATTTTGTTGGTCTCTTCTGCTCTTTGGAAATAATATTCAAGGAAGTTGGTATGTCAAAAAGGTTGGAGAAGAAGCCTACCAAAAAGAGCTTAGTTCTCAATTAGATTCTGTAAAATCATGGAAAATTATTTTTAGTGAATTATCTTATCTTATCACCTTTAGTTTTACCGGCTTATTGATAATACTAGCTATTTTTATTTATAATGATAAAATAGCAGTTTTTTTCATCTCTTTAGCATTAATTTGTCAAGGAATAATTGGATCAGTTCGTACGATACATTATTTATTAGAATTAAAGAAAGAGAAGAAGAAGTAATAAAAAATATCTCTATTAAGATTTAGACAGTTGCTCTTGTCTTAGGTGAGTAATTTTTAATTCCACGGAAAATCGTATAAAAGGAAATTCCAGCAAGTCCTATAATCATCAGGAAAGCTACTATTAAAATATAATCGGTTAATGGCGTGGGAACTGAAAATTTATAATCTTCATTATAAATGACCTTTGTTTTATTTGTATAGTCTCTAAGTAAGATAATATAAGAATATTCACCTGGTTTTAATTTATTTAACTTTAAATGAAATTCTTGGTTATTCTCTTGAAATTCATTTTTTATTTGATAGTATGAAAAATTTTTAAAATTATTCTCAGACAATAATAAGAATACACTCTCAACTCCAGATTGATTATCATAAGCTTCAAATTCAAATTCAATATTATCAGAAACAGTAGGATTCTCAGGATTACATTTAAAATTTAACAATTCGGGTTCAAAAACATCAGGAAGGGTAGTAAAATTAAAATTTGATTGAAATAAATTATGCCCAGTAATAGTAACATTATAGGATTCATTACTTTGTGAGGGAAGGCGGAATTTAACTTCCCCTTCTGTGTTCGCATATACCGTTCTATATTTACCATCTAATGCTCTCAAATGAACTCTTGCATAAGGTATAGCAGTTCCAGTACTATCTTTTATTGTTATTGAAACACACTGGCCTTCATAAAAGTTGTCATTAAATAAGTTAGTGGCATTCATTGGAATGTTAGTATATACGTCAAGTTCGGGATCTCCAAGTAAGTTATATGTTAACAAATTTTTACGCTGGTATTCAAATTGTATTGATGTAGCACCTCTCTGAAAATAATCACTATTTAAATATGCAACTTTTGAGTCATATAATGCTTTTCCTTGTTGGAATTTCTTCTCTTGGAAATATTCTTGCCAAAATAACTTAGCATTTCCACGGTTCAGCTTCTCAAGATTAGTATCAGAGGGCATGTACCAATTTACTCTAATTCCCGATATATATCCAATTGCACCAGCATCAATTTGCTTTATTAATATCTCTCCGATGCTATCATCATTTTTATCATACGAAGACGTAGTACAGGCATCAGCATATATTAACGAAGGCTTATCCAAATTTGTACTTAATAAAGCATCAGTATTTGTATAATAAGTGGATCCGCTCTCATCAGCATATGTATGTGGATTACCATGACCAGCAAAAATTATGACTGAGTATCCCGAGTCCAATTCATTACGGAAATTAGTATAAGTTAATGCTCCTTGTTGATTGGGTGGAGATGGGACTGCAGGTGTGAAACTTGAGGTTGTTTTGATTAAATGCGTAAAATTCATATTATTTAAAGTGTAATGTTGCCATATAAATTGGGTTAAACGAGCTTCATCTTCAGGTGGAGAATACAATGATATACCGCCAGCTAATAGCATTTTATTCATCCAATTTCCTATGGAAGGATTTTTTTCATATTTTAATGATTTATTAACCATAATAGCAAGTTCAATTTCATTATCAGCTGGAAAACGCCCAACGTAAACCTCTGGGGTCCAAGAAATCTCATCAACTCCATATGCATTGTTTGAGGAATTTTCACCCCAGTTCCCGTCATTATCATCATCCCAAGTTCCATCTAAATCTGCATAATAAAAATCTGTAGGTTTATAATAATCATCCCAATTACTATGTTCACTTTCTCCAGCAAAATAAAGAACATCCGGATTATATACTTCTCTAATAGGAATTAAACTTTCTTCTGCATCACCAGCTAAAAGCACCCATTGGATATTTTCTTTCTCATAATAAGATTTTATCATATTTCTAATTTTTTCAGCGTTATCAGTACCATTATATAGTGAAAAATTGCTCAATATAATAGTCTTAACTCCTTTCTCATTCTTCCAATCCATTAAAGGTTTTAAAGCATCAATAAAATCTTGATCATCTGGAGTAATAATTAACATTTCTATTTTTTGGTCATACCAAGATTGATTTAGTGTAAAATAATCGATTTCTGGTAATAATGATAAATTAATATCAGGAACCTCATTACTTGCAAAAAGATTTTCTGATATTTTTTCATTAATTCTTATATTGTTGTTGCTAACTACGTTAACAGCAATAAAAGAAGGAACTAAAATAGTTAGGAAAATCAAACAAAATATAAGCTGATTATAAAACCGCTTCATATAAATTCATTAAAATAAAAAGTAAAGTGATATTTATGTATTTTTGAAGTTAAAAATATATTTGTGAATATTATAACTTATTAAAAATAACAAAATATTAAATAATAAATAAAAGAACGTATCACTATGCCCATAAGATTCAATACCTGTCCTCATTGTAACCAAAAGATTGTATTTCAAATAGAAGAAGGAGATATTGATCCTTCTCAATATCCTGCTCCTGTTTATATAAAACATAAAACTAAATCTTGTGGTAAATTATCTACATTTTATGTAGATAGTCTTTTACGGGTATCTTATAAAGAGCTCGAAAAGAAACCCGGGGGTATAAAAACAATAGAAACTAAAGATTAGAAATAAAATTCCATCTTTTTTAAAAATCTTATATTTAAAGATTAATTTAATAACAAATATTACCTATAATTTTCGTAGTAAATTTGTTTCAAATAATCTTAAATTTCAATCATTATGTCATACGACTTAGAAGATGTTGGTGGAATTGGTAAGGCAACTGCTGATAGAATAAGATCATCAGGTATTAAATCAGTTGAACAATTAGCGTCTCTTGAATCTAAAGATTTAATAGAACTTAATATAAAGGGTATTGGGGAATCTACAGCAGCTAAATATATTAAAAATGCTAAGAAGTTACTCTCTGAAACTAAGAAAAAAGAATCAAAAATCGCTCAAAAAGAAGTTAAAAAAGAATTACCTTCAAAAGAAAAAGTTAGCAAAGGAGTTTTAGATGTAAAGGATGCTATAAATAAACAAGCAGAATGTAATATTGGATTAGTTGGTCATGTAGATCATGGTAAAACAACATTAGTTAAAGCCCTTACAGGAGATTGGACGGATCGCCATTCTGAAGAACAAGAAAGAGGTATTTCAATTAAATTAGGATACTCAAATGCAACAATTTTATATTGTCCTGATTGTGATAGATATTTAACCTACTATATGGCTGAAAAGGAAAGAAAAAAAGGAAAACAAAGATTTACTTGTCCAGATTGTGGGGGAAAGTTGGAATTCAAGAGGAATATTTCATTTGTGGATGCCCCTGGTCACGAAATTCTAATGGCTACAATGTTAAGTGGTGCTTCTCTAATGGATGGAGCTTGTTTGCTTATATCTGCTGATGAGGAATGCCCACAACCACAAACTAGAGAACACTTAGAGGCTTTACATATTGCTGGAATTGACAAAATTATCATCATTCAAAATAAAATAGATGCTGTATCGAAAGAACAAGCGGTAGAGAATTATGCACAAATTAAAGATTTTATAAAAGGTACAGTAGCCGAAGGAGCTCCGATTATACCTATTTCTGCTGTTTTTGGTTCTAATATTAACCTTGTAGTAAGAGCTTTTGAAGAAGTAATACCAACACCTGAATTTAAAGAGAATGAAGAATTTCAATTTCTGATTGCTCGATCCTTTGATATTAACCGCCCAGGAACAGAAATTTCAAATTTAAAAGGAGGTGTCGTTGGAGGATCTGTATTAAAAGGAAAAGTTAAAATTGGCGAAGAAATCGAAATTCGGCCTGGATTGAAAGTTAAAAATAATTATGTTCCCATTAAATCGCAAATAATTAGTATAAGTCAAGGAGCTAATTTATTAAATGAAGCTAAACCAGGGGGATTAATTGGTTTAGGGACAAAATTAGATCCTGCTCTAACAAAGGGAGATTCATTAATAGGACAGTTAGGTGGGAAGCCGGGAACATTACCGGATATGATTTCCGAAATTAAATTAAAAGTAAATCTTTTGGATCGTGTTATAGGGTCTGAAGATCAAATAAAAGTACATGAATTACGGCATAATGAGAAGCTTTTATTAGTGGTAGGTACAGAAAAAACAGCTGGTATAGTTACAAAAATCTTAAAAGATTCGTATATTCTCTCGTTAAATCCTCCAATTTGTCCTCCAAATGAATTTATTTTTGCCATTTCTCGAATAATCAATAGGCGTTATCGATTAATCGGATACGGCGAAGTAATTAACCATGATTCATAATTCTATAAACATATTATGAAGAATAGGAAAGAAATATCTCTCTTATTTTTCCTTTAACTAAATTTATTGAAGGATCTACCTTGCTAATTAGCTTTTGAAGTGAATTGATTACCTCCTCATCAAGATCAACGTTTTGAGAACGTGATATTGTTTGTTTTGTTTCATATAATATTAAAGAATTCTCAGTTTTTGCAAGGAAATGGAGTATGATTTCAATATTAGATCCAGTTGATAAATCAATATTATTTTTTGCTTCTTTAAATTCATAATAAACTTCATTCATGATACGCCTCTCTAGAAAAGCAAGAAAATTTTCAATATTATCAATAAATATTACAATCAATTTTCATTACAATTTTCTTCTGGAGTTAAGATATAAGATTAATCCAATTAGAAACACAATTCCACTTATTGATCCAAAAATTATAATTACCAGTGGGAAATGTATAGCATCAGTAATTATATAATGTGTTTTACTAAAGGTGCTAATAACAGTCTCCTTGATTAAATTATTTCTTCTATAAATTCTGATTGTATAATTTCCTGTAGCTAAATTTTTAAATGAGACCTCTCCATTAAAATTTGTTGAAACTGGTGCACTAGGTTCGGTTAAATCATTTGAAATATATGATCCATAGGGTTTATCATAGAAATATATTTCAAGGTCTAGATTTATAATTGGCATACGGATTCTATCGGTCACAATAATCAAAAGATCATTATTAGCTTCATAAGTTATAAAAAAAGGATTAGTTTCGCTCTTAATTAAATATGGAATAACAATTTTTAAACCTTTTTTCCTTATAGCATTTTCAGTAAATATTAAGCTACTCTGAGAGTATTCTTCCACAACAGACAAATTAGCATCAAAAGTTAAAACGTCTCTGTTGAATAAAGAATAATTGCTTATTACTTGGCCAATAGTAATTGAACTTTCATATACTACAATTCCACTTAAGTAAATATGATCGGGACCAGAAATTAGAGTAGGAAGATAAATACGTTCTCTTATATTATTATTTTTTATTAATCTGTCAATTGACCAAGAGTAATCGATTGGATCTTCAAATTTTAGAGTATAATTTGTTGTAAAATTCATAATGAATATTCCAGGAATCTCATTTGTTGTCACATTTATAGTGTTGTTTGCATCTAAGAAATTAGAAATAATAACTCCATTAACTTCTAAAGTGTGATTACTTAATTGATCACGATCAGGTGGGGTAACTTTCAAATCAATATCCATATTTTCAGCCAATAATGTATCTATAGCAGAAGATTTGTTATATTCATAAGCATTTACTGTAAAATTATAACTAAATTGGGGATGAATCTCTTGTTCTTGTTGATAAATAACGATATCATCATTTGTATCCTGAAGAATATTCCAATCATTTAATTCTATATTAACTTCCCAAATTAAATGCATTGTAAAATTATGAGCTGTTACTCCAAAATAGTTATTATAATTAAATTTAACAAAATCATAATTATCTATTGAATATTCTGCTTCATTCAACTCTATAATCTGAGAAGAAGATTCATTTTGAATTAAAAATCGATTGAGCTTATCATAAACTAAACTAGGCTTATAAATTAAATATCCTTCAGATCCTCCAATAGACATATCATATCTTATTTCAATCGATTCATTTAAAAGAACCGTTACCATGTTTGATTCTATTACAGAATCATTTAAATTATCCGATTGAGCTACATTTTTAGTCTCAATATATTCTGTACCATTGTAACTCATTTCTAGAGCTCCTGAGGTCAAATCATCATCTAGATTTGGATAATTAGCAGTAAAATTAAAGAATCCTGCTTCATTGTAAATTAAATTTGTAATTGTTATGATTCCTAATCCATGATTTTGATCATCGATAATAGGGGTATAATCTTCTATGGAGATTGCTTGAGTTTTAGGAAGATCATAACTATTAGAAAAATTTTCCTCTCTAGGAACAGAATTGTTATAAGTAACAATTTCTATTATCGAAACTAATGAAATAAGTATAATAGATGTTAAAACGATTAATTTCCTGTACTTATTTAACATTATTTTTAAGCTAGAGATTTATAATTTAAAAGTCTAAAATTAAGTAAAGTTAAATAATTTTTCTATGAATTTTAATTTTAAGTTCAATTTCTCTTTCTATCTGAATATTATAGGAATATTTATATTTATTGAATTTATTTTAAATTTATTTAAAATCTCACTAAAAGTCAATTAAGGCGCTAAGATTTAATTTTGGCCTTCTTGCCATGAGATAAATAATTTTAAAAATTTTTATAGTATTAACAAGTACATCTTTTAATGTTCATTAGCAAATGATTTAAATGACAAATACCATCGATAAAAATAACTTTTTGAAAGATCTTAATAATGCTGTGGATTCTTTTATAGATAACTCTAAAAGAAATTACAATAATATTATTGCGATCTCTCATAATGATGCGGATGGTATAAGTAGTTTAGAGATCATTAGAAATCTACTTTACAAAGTAAGAATTAATTATGATTACTTTATTTATAATCGTTCTGTTTCTTGGGCAAATTATTTAAATGGAATTCTACCAAAAAGTCAAAGTTCTCAAAGAGCATTCATTTTTACGGATGTTGGGTCAAATCTTAATGAATTAATCCCAATTATAAGTAAGAGAGAAGAACATTTTTATATTCTCGACCATCATGAGGTTGATAATTTTAACAACTCTAAAGAATTACCAGAGAATTTATTTTTTGTAAATCCTACTATTTATGGATTTGATGGGCTCGATCATATTGCTGGAGCAACATTAGCATATATGTTTGCAAAGAGGATTAAATCATCAGTCACTAAACAAGGATGGTTAACAATCATAGGAATAGCAGGAGATTCTTTAAGATCAATGGATAAGTTACAATCTTATAATAAAATGATTTATGAAGAAATAAATGAAGAGAATCTAATAGAGGATAAAAAAGGATTAATATTGTTTGGAAGCATGCATGATACAATCAAGAATGGCTTAAAAAACAGCATTCTACCTTTTGTATCTGGATTTGGTGGAGAGGATGATAATAAAAGTAAAAACTTTCTAAATCAATTACAAATCAATCCCAATAAAAAAGTAATAGATCTTAATTCTTCGGAAATCCAAAAAATAATTAAAAAAACAAATTTAAGTATAGGAAATTTTGCTCTCTTACCTCAAAAGCAAGGCTTACTGCGTTTCGCTTTTGAACACGCTTTATTGTTAAATATTTTATCTTTTAAGAATATAAGTGCTGCTATCTCTATCATCCAACAAAAATCTATAACTCGCTATGCTAAAGACTTATATAATGCCTATATTTCTAATCTAACTAATAATATTAAAATGATATCCAAAGAAAAGCCCTCTCTTGAAACAAACAATGCAGTCTTTATTGATGCAGGGAATGGTAAAATTCCACCAAGTAGTTGGTCAGATACTGCCAGCTTTAGTGCTGTAAATGATATCTTTAATCCAA
The DNA here is from genome assembly GCA_048941015.1 of Promethearchaeota archaeon. Lineage (GTDB taxonomy): Archaea > Asgardarchaeota > Lokiarchaeia > Sigyniarchaeales > SOKP01 > SOKP01. The sequence goes on from JBHLNZ010000004.1 coordinate 56,066, forward strand.
ATAAAATTCTCTTTTTAGGTGGACTTGAAAAGAAAACCCAAATGATTAAATTAAGCATTCGTTGTTCAAGAAAATATTTAGAACACGATAAAAATTTTGGTGTGAATAAGGTTATTAATAAGATTAAACAGAATTTAGGGGGAACTGGCGGCGGCCATAAACTAGCAGGTGGTATTAGACTTTCTATACCTTCATTTAATTTACTTAAACAAAATGTTGATGAATACATTTTTTTAAAATAAATAATTATTTTTAAAAGAATGAAATTTATTTCTAAAAATTCAGATGCTGATTATATCTTAAACATATATGTGAAAACCAATTCTAAAAGCCAAGAAATCTTAGATCCTACTGATGAGGATGAATATCTTATAATTCTGCTTCGTTCAAAACCAATATACAATAAAGCAAATAAAGAATTAATAAATATATTGAAAAGTAAACTAAAAATTAGTTCGGCTCAAATCTCTATACTTTCTGGTTCAAAACAATCAAATAAAAAAGTCCGATTAATTTTCCCTAAACATACTTCTAAATTAGAAATTAAAGAGAAATTACTAAGTTAATTTTTTCCTAAGAAGCTTAACTTCCAATTTTTTTCATCTTTCCACATTTTAAACAAGTAATAAAATGTGTCATACCCTCATCTGCTCTCCTGGTTTGTCTAGTTTCCAAATGAGCTTTATCATATCCGCAACGAGAACATTTAAAATTTTTTATAGTACTTCTTAAGTTCTTTTCTTTCCAATCCATAATGTCTGTTATGTTTACCACTTCATTTCTTATGGAATGCTCAATTTTAGTCTTCAATCTATATGAATCTGATTTTTCTTCTGAGAAGGGTTTTGTAGCACCACATTTACATCTAAATATTTTTACACCATTCTCATTTGAAGGAAGCATTATGCTACCACATTCATTACAAAATTCCACCATGGTGTTTCTTATTTAATAAATGTTTATTTGACTATTATAATCTATTTAATTGATGATATCTCAAATAATTTTCTATTTTTAGAATCTCAAACCAAATAATAATGCAGTAAAAATTATTCCTGTAATTAAGTCTGCTGTAGTACCTGGATTTAGCTCTCCTTTCTTCTTATGAAGTTTTTTATCAAAATTAAGAGTCATTTTTAAGCCTTTTTTAGTCGAGATTCCTCCTTTATTTAATATCTTTATTGCCATATTTGAAACAAATAAAGCAGATTCTAAACCAGATTTTCTAATAATAAGTGTATCTGGATGCTCTGATAGCAATCTTAAAAAAGTATTTACCGTAGCGATATTAATATCTTTAAACTTATTATAACAATTAAGATAGTATCTTAAACCGTGATTTAAAATTATTGAGAAACCTGTTGAATATTCACTACTTATTAAATCATAATCCTTGGAAAGCTCGAAAATTTTTTTTAAAGTGATTTTATCTTCTTTTAATTCCCTTGGTGAATCTTCATTATAAATATCATATTTTCCTATTTCTCCTAATCCTCCTGGATTGCATATTTTTATTGCTTCATATAAATAAATTGTATCTTCTACTGTTGTACCTGCAATCACTTCTTTTAAAATACTCTTAAAATCATTTAAGCTTTTACTATTTAGTTTTAGACATATCACTGCTGTAGCAGCTAGAGGCGCTAAAATTAAGATATGACCTAGTAATACATTACCCCCTTGTTGCCATCTCATCATATTATTTACTGCTTTTTTTATAAAGAAACCTAAATTAACATCATTAGAAACGGTATTATCATAATTTTTAAATATCTTCTCACAAAATTCTTTAAAAGTGGGTTGTATACCGGCAATTCCTCCAAGAAAATGTTCAAAATTAGTATCTTCGAAATTTCTTGTCCTATGAACATTTCCAGGTTTAGGCCACCCAGATAATTCTAATAGACTTGATAAGTTAATACATCTTAAAATATCGTCTACACTTTTAACTGAAATTTCTTCTAAATTCACATTAAAATTATAGGTTTTAACAATTATAATAATTTTGTAAAAAAATGAGATTTAGTAATAAGTTAATTCAATAACCTTTTTTCTTTTTACCATATATCCATCAGAATCAACTTTTTTATATGAAATAGGTCTAAACTTATCACTTATTCCTTTTTGATATAAAAATTTCTTAATTCTAAGCTTTACAACCCTTTTGGAAAGTCTTTTTGGCATTTTCAATTCAAGTTCGTTACCATTTCGAGCAATTTCAATTTGTGGTAATTGTTCAGTTAGAAATCTTTCTAAATCGGTAACGTGCTGATCCTTTTCAAAGCTTAATTCTTTTACCTCAATGATCAACTGTTTTGTTTCAAAATCACTCATGTTATATTCACTTTATAGAAAAATTAAAAATATTATAAATTTTTTTCCATTTTCTATTAAAATTATACTTTTTCAAAAACAATATAAGTGAAATTTGTCTTCTTCTATTCATTATTATTAAAAGTAATGATTAGTGCGATATAATGTTAGAATATATCGATTTAAATTACAAACCGACTGATAATGATCTTATAGTGATGTATTACGTTGAAAAAGCCGCAAATATTGACACAATAGAAAAAGCATGTGAAGAAATTGCTAAGGAGAGTTCAATTGGCACTTGGACAGATATAGTCACGATGTCCGCTGATATTGCCAATCATCTTAAACCGTCAACCTTTTATATCGATCCAGAGAAGAAAGTAATTAAAATTGCATATATAGAAGATTTATTTGAAGCAAATAATATATCACAGATTCTTAGCGCAGTAGCAGGTAATATTTTCGGTATGAAAGCACTTAATAGTTTAAGATTGCTTGACATAAGCTTTCCAAAAAGCATTGTTAAATCTTATAAAGGTCCAGAATTTGGGATTAAGGGAATAAGAACTTTAACTAAAGTATATGATAGACCACTTATAGGTACCATAGTAAAACCCAAAGTTGGTTTGAATGAAATAGAACATGCAGAAGTGTGCAGAGATGCCTGGGAAGGAGGTTTAGATATAGTAAAAGATGACGAAAATCTAACTAATATGAAATTCAATAAATTTAATAAAAGAATTAAAGAAACTTTAAAAGTAAGAGATAAGGTTGAGTTTGAAGTAGGAGAAAAGAAAATTTATATGCCAAATATTAGTGCAAAGGTGAGTACCATGAAAGAGAGGGCAGATTTAGTAATAGAAAATGGAGGAGAGTATATTATGATTGATGTATTAACTGTTGGATTTTCAGCTTTGCAAGAAATTAGAGATTATTTGGAAGGAAAAAGTATCGTAATTCATGCTCATAGGGCAATGCACGCGGCTCTAACACGTAATAAGAGACATGGAATGACTATGCTATCAATAGCAAAAATCTTACGTTTAATAGGGGTAGATCAGCTACACACTGGAACTATTATAGGTAAAATGGAAGGAGATAGAAAAGAAGTCATAGAAACTAATGAATGTATTACTGAAAATAAGATTATTGGTAATAATTCAACTCTGCTAGATCAAGATTGGGGGATTATTAGACCAGTATTGCCAGTTGCCTCAGGAGGCTTAAGTCCACTTCATATACCGGATCTTATTAAGTATTTAGGTAAGGATATTGTCTTTCAATTTGGAGGTGGTTGTCATGGACATCCTGATGGTACAAAATCCGGAGCTATTGCCATAAAGCAAGCCATTGAAGCTACACTAGAAAATAAAGAACTAAATGAATATGCAAAGAATCATTCGGAATTAGCTAAAGCAATTGATAAATGGGGATAACAAATTATAACATATCAGGATAGAATTTTGCAAAATAATTATGTACGTGACTGCTAGCAAAAATACCCGCTTCTGTAATTAATCCATCTATATATCTTCTGCTAACAGTTTCAAAAGCTGGGTTTAAAATTTTTACGCCTTCTGGAGGCGTTTCCCAAATTTCCTTAGGTTCTCTCATCTCAATTTTTTCTAAGATTCCAAAGGAAGTTTGAGGATTATATTTTAAAAGAGATGAAGCGACATAGAAAGGGACATGTTCTTCATGAGCTACCAATGCTAATAATCTTGAGCCTATTTTATTTATAATAGTACCCTCAGATGTTATCGAATCAGCTCCGATGATTATTAAATCAACATCTAAATTATTAACTACCCATCTCATTGCACTATCAATAACATGAATAACTTCAATTCCAGCGTTATTCAACTTATTTACAGTTTTTCTCCCTTGTAATCGTGGTTGAGTTTCAGTTGCAACTACTTTAAAATTATCTTTTCCTTGCTTTTTTGCTTCCAATAAAATCCCATTTACTATTGAAGAATGGCAATGGGTCATAACAATAAATTCATTCTTAGCTTCTGCTAATGGTATCCTACGTGCCCCTATTTCAGCAATTTTCGTTTTAGCATTCTCAATCATTAATTTGTACTCATCTTTACAATGAGAGATCAATTCTAAAGTTTTTTCCCTTGATAATATTTTTTCTTCTTTTTTTAAATTGTTTATTATATAGTTGAGACCGTTTCTCATTGCAGGTTCTGTTGATCGGGTATTAGATAAAATATTTCCCGCTTCAATCAATTTTTCTAATAATTCTGATGATTGCACACTTTTTCCTATTCTATGAGCATACTCACTTAAGAAATTGATTGCGCTTAAAGCTACATTAGTGGCACCTTGTATCTCTAAAGATTTTATCTTTTCCGAATCCATTAATAATTTTTGCATTAAAATACCTCTAATCTCTTTTTAATTAAAATTTTATTATTAACAATTTAATCTTTACTAATGATCAGTATTAGATCTTTCTGATTCTTCTTCTATTTGATCATCGGAGTCTAATTCTATAAAAATATGGCCGATGTATCCACAAGCAGTACATTCATACATATCTGGAGCAAGCCATCCTGAAATATTGAACGCTTGTTTTAATTTTGGTTCTTTACATTTTGGACAAATTCTAATTTTAGCCATATCTAATGATTTTAAAGTTCTACTAATAAATAAAATCATTCACCTATAAATAATAATACTAAAAAACATTTAGTCTGCTGTAATATTATATCTAAATAGATATAATATTTAATAAAACAAAAAAAATCATTAACAAATCATTTTTATTAGCATTTCAGTAGATGACAGAAATAGATATTCAGCGTAGAAGTTTACCGAATGAACCGGGTATATATCTTTTTTATGATATTGAGAATAATATAATTTACGTTGGAAAAGCTATAAATCTAAGAAAAAGAGTTAATCAATATTTTTTAAAAACTACTTATAACGACCCATATTATGAAGAAAAAATTATCGAGTTAGTTAAAAATATCCATAATATAGAATTTATTGTCACTGAAAATGAAAAGGAAGCTTATATTCTTGAAAATATTCAAATCAAGAAACATCAACCCCGATATAATGTTATCATGCGCGATTCTAAGTCATATCCTTTTGTTGCAATCTTTTATTCAGAAGAATTTCCAAGAATAAGAATAATTCGTGGTCCAGAAAAATTTTCGCAAGAAAATTTATTCTTAGGACCATATACTGATAAAAAAGAAATCACGAGTATTTTACGCGATTTAAGAAAAATATTTCCTTATTGTTCATGTAAAAAGAAGATCAAAAAGAGAAATCGACCGTGTCTATATTATCAATTAAAATTATGTCCAGGCCCTTGTATAGGAATAGTTGATAAAAAAGAATATCTTGAAAATATAAAGAAAATTGAATTATTTTTAAAAGGTCAAACAAAAGAACTAATAAAGCAGATAGAAGAGAAAATGAATTATGCTGCTGAATTGCTAGATTATGAATTAGCAGCTTTCTGGAGAGATAAATTACAGGCGATTCTCCATTCTACCGAACCACAAAATGTGATAATTAATACTAATGAAAATAAAGATATAATCGGATATCATAGCGATGAAGAACGAAATTTTATAGCAATGACAATAATTCATATTCGTGAGGGTAAAATAGTCAATAAAAGTTCTTTTATCTTTGACCTAAAAGAGAAGTTAGTTAAAAAAGAAGAAATTTTTCCATCAATAATGGAACAATTTTTTCAAAATAAAATTACCAATTTACCAGATATTATAGTTATTCCAAAATTATATGATGGTATTGAACTTTTTAAAGAAGTTTTAAAAGATTATAAAAAATCGATTAAGATTAGAACTCCTTTAGAAAATGAATATGGACTGTTGAGAATTGCTAATAAAAACGCTAAAGTAATTGTTGATCAAGAAATACAAATGGAAAAAATTAAAGAAAAAGAGGATAATGAAATAAAAAATGCTCTTGAAACTGCTCAAGAGATATTAAAGTTGCCAAAACAACCAAGAATAATAGAGGGTTTTGATATTTCTAATATAGAAGGAACAAATGCAACAGGCTCTATGGTTTATTTCCTTGAAGGAAGGCCTTATAAAAAATATTACCGTCATTTTAATATTCGGTCAAAAAGTACCCCCGATGATGTGGCAATGATGAAAGAAGTAATTAAAAGGAGATATACAACTGTTTTAGATAATAACTGGGCATTACCTGACTTAATTTTAGTTGATGGCGGTCGAGGGCAATTGAATGCTGGTATATTTGTTTTAAAAGGGTTAGGTCTCGACGGTATCCCTATAATTGGATTAGCTAAAAAATTCGAAGAAATTTATGTTCCTTTCCAAAAAGAACCGATTAGTATTCCAAAAAATTCACCATTATTAAAGTTATTTCAAAGAGTTAGAGATGAAGCTCATCGTTTTGCTATAAAGCTTCATAAGAAACAAAGAAAAAAAAAACTGACCAGTTCAGTTTTAGATGATATCAAAGGGGTTGGACCTGCAATACGAAATAAATTACTTACATATTTCGGAAGTATAGAAAATATTAGAAAAGCTTCTTTAAAAGAATTAGAAACAGCCGTAGGAAAAAAATTAGCAAATTCTATAAAAGAACATTTAAATAACTCTTTTATAAACGATTAATAACTAATCTTACCAATTCTGCTGTAGCTTCACAGTATACTCTAGCCAAAGAATCTGTTTTTGCTTCACTTATAATTCGGATTATTGGTTCTGTATTTGAAGGATGGATTAAAATAAACCATTCAAGTTTGTTACCAAATCGTAAATCACTCCCAATTTCTTGAACGAGTTCTCCTTCATCAATTAATTCTTTCTTTGTTTCTTTAATAATTAAATCAATTTCTTTTTTACCGATTTCAATTTTCTGTCGATATGAGAAAAATTTTGGAAGCTTTGAGACTAATTTTGAGAGTGTTTCTCCTGTTTTTACGAGAATTTCCACTATTTTAGCAGCAGCAAAAATGCCATCTCTAGTATTATTAAACAAGGGAAACATAACTCCACCACATGATCCTTCTCCGCCAAATATTAAAACATCCTTAGAATTTCCTTTTTTATTTGATAATAACTCATTCATTTCTTTTATAAGGAATATTTCTCCTACTGGAGTTCGAACTATTTTAGCATTATATTTTTTTGCAAGAACTTCAAACATTAAAGAAGATGCTAAATTTGTTATGAATATGATCTCTTTTGATTTCTCTTCATATTGTTTCATAATATAATCGCTAATAAGTGCTAAAGAAATATCCTCAGGATAACAAACTCCGTTTTCTCCAATGATAGCTAATCTATCAGCATCAGAATCATGAGCAAATCCTATGTCATATTTTCCTTGCCATACTTCCATAACTAAATCTTTTAAATTTTTTTCTATCGGTTCAATTTCTCTTGGAAACATATTGTTGATATAAAAATCAGAATTAATCTCTTTAACTTTACATCCCAATCCTCGTAATATTTGAGGAGTAACAAATTTACCAGCACCAGCACCGGTATCAATAACAACCCGTAATTCATTAAGAATTTTAACATTCTCGATGTTTTCAATATTTCTATAAAGAGTTTTGATATAATTAGGAATCGGATTAACATTTTTAATAGACTTTTGAATATCTCTCTCGCTTACTGGAAAAGATTTTAAGTCAATTCCATTAACTACACTGAAAATTTTCTCTAAATCATTATTATTCAAATAATTTTCATGAGCAATAATCTTTAATCCATTCCATTCTTGAGGATTATGGGAACCAGTTATGATTATAGCTGCAGCTATATTTGTATTGTGTTTAGAATGTATTATTACCGGTGTTGGGCAAATTCCAACCTTGATAACTTCAAATCCAGTGGATAATAATCCTTCAATAACACTTTTTTCTATTATTTCACTGCTTGGTCTTGTGTCTTTTCCAATTATTATTCTTTTTTCTTTTTCATCAAACCATAAACCAAATGCAATCGCGATTTTTTTTGCGATTTCACTATTCAGATCTTTACCCGCAATACCTCGAATTCCACTGAAAGAAAAGATTAATTTGTGTTTGCTAAGCATATTAAAAAAGTATTTTTCTTTTTAAGGAATGATTGGATTTCCTTCTAACTTATATTTCACTAAAACTAATGATCCTCTAAGACCAAGATCCTCTAAATGTTTTGTTCTTTTTATTTTAGGAGGACGATTTATTGTAAAACGTATTGGATCTTGTGATAGTTCATCAATTATTGGCGGTAGAATTAAATTATGATCTCTCATCATAGCACCTCCAAAATAAATGGCAGAACAATCATAAAAATTGTTTATCAATCCAATACCTATCCTGGTATAATGTACACACATATCTACTATACTTTTTGAAAATTTATCTCCCCCCTTTGCTGCTTGAAATATTTCTTTAGCAGTTATTTTCGAAAGATCATTATCTACAAGAATCATTAAAATTTTGGAGCTAAGATTTGTCGTTTTTAAAGCTTCCAGCGCTCTATTCTTAACTCCTGTTCCTGAACTATAAACCTCCCAACAACCATAAGCACCACAATTACATTGAAAAGCACTCATATGATCGACAATACCATGTCCTATCTCGGCTGCATTTCCATCTTTTCCCAATAATAAATGGCCATTGCAAATTACTCCCCCTCCTATCCCTGTTGACATAGTTATATAAACTACATTGTCTTTTTCATCCTCTTCAGCCTCAAAATAATGAATTCCTAATACTGAAGCATTTCCATCATTCATAAGGTAGATTGGAATATCAGGAAATCGTTCTTGAATAGGCTCTGTGAGAGGAATTATTTTAAAACCCAAATTTGCATTATTAAACACTTCTCCCTTTTCCATATCTAATGGTCCAGCAGAAGCTAATCCAATTCCTAGAAGTTGTTCCTTTTCAATATTATTCTCAATTAATAGCTGGGATATTAATAATATTACTGCATTACTAATTGAATATTCATTTTCTTTTACGGTTCTTGTGGCTTTAATTTTCATATTCTCTTCATTTAAATCAATTGTACTTAAAGCAGCACGAATCCAAGTTCCACCAATATCTATTCCTATTATATATTTCTCCATAGAAATTTACCATGAAAAAATTATTTTAAATAATTTAACCCAACATTTAATAATAATTTATTTCCATTAAATCATTATTAATGATATCTTTAAATTTTTTAACAATCCATTTCTTTCTATCTTCATCAATACTATAAACAAAATATTCAGCAGGAATTCTCGCTATAGAATATATTTGTACTATGTCAGGATTTATTTGTTTTATTGCTTTAGCTAATTTAATAATATTTTCATCATTATTATTTGATATTAAATCTTTGTTATATGAATTATAAATTAAGCATTGAATTGCTAATTTATTCTGTGTCATTTCTTCCCTTAATTTAATTAAAGACTGAATAATGGTATTAATACTTGGATCTCCTGGAATTGGACGATTTGTTCTTTTATAGTCATCTTCAGTTGCTACATCTAATTTTGCAACTACTAAATCAAACTGCTTTACCCTTTCTCTAATTTCTTTTTGATATAACGTAGTTGAATTTGTAAATAAAGTGATAATAGGTTCTTTTCTTTCCCACTTTAATTCATCTCTAACATTTGAAGCAATCTTATAAAAATCAAATATATTCTTATTAAGGCTCGGTTCACCATTGTAGCCAAATGTTATAGAGTCCAAGTGAGGAAAAAACTTCAATATATCCTTCAATTCTTTTCTAAAATTATGAGAAGGAGGATAACTTATCATTTTATCCGGTGATACTTGTCGAATTGTGGGTCCTAATTCACAATAAACACAATTGAACGAACAAATTTTTTGTCTAGGTAGAATATCCACTCCTAATGACAGACCTAAACGTCTTGATTTAAAAGGCCCATAAGTATATTGTCGCATTATTTTTATAAGTAATTTTCTAAATAATTCTCCACAATTTCATTAAATTCTGCTGGTTTTTCTAGCATTACCATGTGAGCAGCATCTTTAATTATTTTTAATTCCGAGTTTTTTATTTGATTATTGAAAAATTGCGAATATTTGACTGGAGTAAGTTTGTCTGCATTCCCACAGATAATTAAACACGGAATTTTAATTGTATGAGTTTTTTTCATCGTATCAAAACTATCACAAATTTTAAAGTCATTATAAACAACCATATTATTTATTTGAGATACCTTATTAACGAGGGGATTTATAATCTCTTTAGAAGTCTTTCTGTAGAAAGCTATTGCAGGCATGGAATCTAAATATTCTGGAAAATTATTTTTTAAAGTATCAAGAATGAATGGATCAACTCTTAATCTCGCGCCAGTACCAACCAATACTAAAATATTAACATTTTTAGGATGTTTAAAGTAAAAGGACTGAGCTATAGCACCACCTAAAGAATGACCACAAATTATCACTCTTTTATAACTTCGAGAGTCTATAAATTTTTTAACGACATCAACATATAAATCAAGAGAAAGCTCTAAAAATAAATCGGAATTGTCATGAGAAGGTAAGTCTAATGTAATAATATCACAATTTACGTTAAGATAAAATTGATTTTCCCATATAATTGAACTCCCTCCGGAGCCATGAATGAAAATAATTGCATCAGTACTATTATTTTCCTTAATGCGATAGAAAATACTTTTCCCATGATAATTAAAAAAGGGAATAATAAAGCACCAGAATAATGAAATAATGTTATTTAATTAAAATAAAGGAAATATATTAGATTTTTCATTTAATTTGAAAATAAATAAAGAACATAAAAAAATAATTTTGGTTAACTTACTTCCATTCTATTGAAGGAACGTGCTCCAATTGTAATTAATAACATTCCAAAACCAACGATTACTAACAGATCAATCCAGAATGGTATATATGATACTCCTAACATAACAAGCCGAAACAAATCCACACTATAAGTGAATGGATTACAAAGCATAACTACTTGCATGAAAGTTGGAACAGAATTAAAAGCAAACAATGCTCCAGATATCCAGAACATTGGCATGATAATAAAAGTCTGAATTAACCCAAAACTTTGGAAATCTCTCAAACGAGTACTAATTGTTAAACCCATACCAACTATCCCAATACTTGCCAACAATGCCACAGGTAAAATTAATATTACACGCCAAATTAGACTAAGATCATATCCAAAATACCCAACAATTATACTTAAGATTACCATAACCATTACCTGCATTAAAGTTTGAAGAGCTATACCTAATGTTCTACCAAGCATTAATGTATTACGACTAACAGGCGCAACAATTAACTCCTTCATGAAACCAAACATCTTATCGCGCATTAATCCCATACCACCAAAAACTCCCGTAAATAAAATAACTATTGCGGCAATTCCAGAAGCTGTGAATGCTCTTGAATCGATTGGCATACCATCAATAGTTATTGCAAAACTTGAAAAACCTGCACCAAATACGAATAAAAAAAGTAAACCTTGAGCTAATGATGATATAACTCTTGATTTACTTCTCCAGAATCCTATTAACTCTCTCTTTGCTAGTATCCAAACTGCACTGTAATTTATCTTTGAATTTCCTATATTTAAATCAGACATATTTTATCACTTCCTTAATTGCCTCATTTGTATTAAATTTTTAATTCCCTTAACACGATCCGAAGATTCTTCCCTTATTGCAGTCCCTACATAGTGAAGGAAAACGTCCTCTAAAGTAGGTTGATGCATGTTTACATTTTTTATCTTTAGGTTATTATCATTTATCTTTTGAATAATTAGAGGTAATTCTTTTCCTCCAATTTCACATGAAATTGACAATTTTGGTTCAAAATCTTGCTCAATATTTTCATAATCTCCTTTCTTTATTTTAATGATTTCACTCTTTATTTCTTCAGGTACTTCCTCTAATAGATTATCATCAAACATATTCGCAATTCTTTTTTTCGCATCCAAAGGAGCATTTAGAAACATTTGTGAAGCCATTGGAAATTTCTTCCAAGCATCAAGTAATTTCTTAGGACTTGACATTATATCACGAATTCTTGCTTGAATCACTGCCGGATCAAAATGGGGCATATTTTTAGGTAAATTCATCTCCATCGGCATCATATTTTGATTTTCTTTTTGATCTCCAAATGAAACATTTTTTACTCCAGGAATTTCTCTTATTTGATTTATAATCTGAGGTAATATCATCCTATTTTCAATTTTTTCAAATTGAATGTCAATCACATCTCCAGATAATTGTTTTTTAAGATTTTCAGAGGTGTCTAAAGCAATTATTTTACCATGGTCCATTATACATATTCTATCTGCTAAAAAATCAGCTTCTTCCATATAATGCGTGGTAATTAATATTGTCATTTTGAGATCATTTAATTCCTTAATTTTCTCCCATATTTTCCTTCGAGTTTGGGGATCCAAACCTAAAGTTGGTTCATCAAGAAACAAAACAGCCGGTTCATGGATTAAACCTCGAGCAATCTCTAATCTACGCTTCATTCCTCCTGAATAATTTTTTACATATGTATCCGCTCTATCTTCAAGATCTACTAATTTCAAAACTTCTTTAATTTTTGCTTGTCTTTCTTTTTTTGACATCCCATAGAGTATAGCATGTAATTCTAGATTCTCCCATCCTTTCATTTCAGTATCTAAAGCGGGTTCCTGAAATACAATTCCTATGCTTTTTCTAACCTTGTCTGGATCTTTCATTACGTCATAATGATTGACTTTTGCTTCACCTTCTGTCGCATTCAATAAAGTTGCAAGGATATTAATAGTTGTGGTTTTCCCAGCACCATTAGGACCTAATAAAGCAAAAATCTCTCCCTTTTTAATATCAAAATTTATATTATCAACTGCTAAGACGTCGCCATCTTCATAAATCTTCATTAAATTTTTAACTTCAATAATGCTATTATTATCATTCATTTTTAGCTTTCAACTCTTTCTTCTTGAAATTTCCTTTCCAATTTATCTTTCTCACGTTGTATTTGTTCTAATAATCCATTTATGTCTGATTCCATTTCTGATAAGGCTGCTAATTTTTCGTTGTCTGAAACTTCTTTCTGCATAATATGTTCAACTGGACTTGCCCAAACGTTAAAAGTAGCCTCATTTAAAAATTTTTTATGATCGAAATCAGAATCAATTTCAGGAAATCTTAATTTAATGAATTCAAAAAGTTCTCCCAATTTTGCACGTAATTCTTCCAAGCTTTTCTCTCCTTGTTTTGATAGAAAATAAAGATGTTTAGGCCTTCCAGTATCTTGACTAAAATCTTCCTTTCTTATTAACAATCCATTCTCCTCCAATGATTTCATCATACGATATATTTTTGAATGTGGAATGTTTCCATATTTCTGTAAATCATAATAAGTGAGTCCATTAGGATAACTCTTTATAGTATTAAACATAAATATCATTCTAAAGTCGTCCATAAATTCTCGAAGAAATTTAAAATTCTTAGGCCACATGTCCAATAGCTATTTTTTGAAAAGGTTTTTTTCAAAATGAAATATTTAATTTTAATAAATTTGGAGCTATTTATAATTTTTTTCATTTTGAAATATTAATTAAATTTTTTATAAGAACTAATTTCAAATAATCTTCTTATTATGAATATTTGATTTTAAGATAAAATCATTATATATTTTAAAAGTGATTATCCTCATATAACTAGATTTAATATTACTGAAGTATGAAAAAATGACGGATGTTTTTATTGTTGAAACTAATGAAGGTATAAACAAATCAGTAAATTCTATATTATCTGAGATTGATAAAATAGAACCGATCTTAAAAGAGAGTAAAGAAGTTTATATTAAAGTTAATGGAATTGATTTTAAAGAACATTGTTATACTTCTCCAGAAGTTTTAAAAGCTGTTATCGAGTATTTAAAAGAGAGGAAAGCAAAAGTTTTTGTAGTGGAAAATTCAACCCAAGCAAACATGACTAGAATTGTTTTTGCAATTACTGGATATAAAAAGATCTGCGAAGATCTGGGAGTAGAAACTATATATCTTGATGAGGAAGAAACTGAAACATTTGAATTCAAGGGAAAACCATCAGTAGAAGAGGATCCTAAAGGTTATAATTTGAAAACTTTTAGATTACCGGCAACTATTATCAAAATCATGAGAAATAGAGATAAACTCACTTATATCAATTTACCAAAATTAAAAACTCATTCTATGGCAAGAGTTACACTTGGAATCAAGAATCAATGGGGATTTCCTCAACACGCGGACCGTGGTAAAGATCATAATTATAATTTACACTCAAAATTAGTAGATGTGTATGAATTAGTGAAACCTGACATGACTCTAATAGATGGGACTGAAGGGACTATTAATGGACATTATCCACCTAAAGCTTGGGAAGACAAATTAGTAATACCTTTTAATATTTTAATTGCAGGGAGAGATACATTGTCAGTTGATGTGGTTGGAGCAAGAATATTTGGCTTAACTCTTGATGAGGTTCCACATTTAAAAATAGCATATGAACGAGGACTTGGTGAAGGGGATTTAAATAAAATTAATGTGATCGGAAAAAGTTTAGAAGAATATACGCAGAAATATGACTGGAATTTAGTGCAAGAGTTCCCCGAAAACGTTAAGGTTGTAAAAGGAAAAGATCTTTTATGCTTAGAAGGATGTCAGAACAATCCTTTAGCTACAATACAAGGTTTTTCCCTAGATTATCCCCAAAAATTCAAGGGAGGCTGGTTTTTAATAATGGGAAAAGGGCATGATGAAAATCTTTTAGATATTTTAAGCTCAGAAGGATATACTAAAGGTCTTGTGGCAGGCTATTGTGCTATAAATGAAGTAGGTGAAAAACTTAGGAAAGCATTTGGTAAGAGAAAAGTTTTTTTCTCAGATGATTGTAATAATCTTGCGGAAACAGTTAAAGCTGTACTTAAATTAGCGGGAATGACCGTCTTTGACTTAGTTTCAATTCCAACTGAAGAACTTATGTCTCTCATTGATGAAGCTCAAAAAAATAACAGCACTGCTTTAACACCTTTATGATCATAATTTATTCTTGAAATATTTATCAAATCTCACTTACTTTTTTGTCTAAAAAAATAAGGGGCTATTAATAAGATGTTTCAATACAATGCATAATGGATCTTGAATCAAGATATTCTGAAATAAAGACCTTCTTATCCATACCTGATAATCAATTTCAATTACAACAAAAGATTAATACATTTTTTGAATCTAATGAAAATAAGATTGAAATTTTAAGTAAAATTACAAATTTTATCTACTATTTCACAATGTTCAAAAATATTAAACCTTTTATGTATTCACTTTATAAATGTATTCTAAATACTTTAGATATAAGCATAGAATCACCTAATGACTTTAATGAACTTTTAATTAAGAATTCAATAATGAATTTTGTTCAAGACTATATTGATTATGCTCAATTAAATCAAAAACGGCAAGTTTTAAAGCTTTTATCAGACTCTTTAGATCGGCTGCAATTACAGCCATTAATTATTAATTTGGGTTTGTTATTAAAACCAATGTATCAAGATCAAGAATATCAAAATAAATTAAATTATCTTGAAGAAATTGAAGTATCATATGACTTTAATGATCAGATACCCCTCCAAATTAAAAAATCCATGGATAATTGGTTGAAAGACAGAGTGATAGATTTAAATAATCAAGAATCAATAAAAAGTGCATTAATTAAAGAATTCGAGCATTTAACAAATAAATATAATATATTGAGCAATTCTGAAACTTATGAGAAATTATTCACTGAAGTTATGGAGATGTTTAGCATAAAACTTACTTTAATTAGCTTAATGGAATCATTTCCGGAGGATTCTCTTCAACCTCTATCAATTAAATAAAGAATTAATTTTTCTTAAAAAAGCCCTATTTGAAAAAGCTAAGATCTAAATTTTTCGCGAAGTTTAGCTGTTTCTATTTTAAAACCTATTAATTCTCGGATAAATAAATTATTAAATACAGATTTTAATATTATATTTAAAATAAATCATTTTATTTCTTTTAAAGTGACCAAGATGGAAGAAAATGAAAAACCATTAACTCCTGAAGAAATTGAAAAGGAAAAGCAAATCGTTGATAAGATATATAAAAAGGAGAAGGAAGAACGGGAGGAATATTTTAAAAAGTACGAGCAAGAAAGAAAAGAAGCTTTTGAAGAGAGCAAAAAGCTAATCTCAAGTTTAATCTCTCAAAAAAGCTTTATGAGAGAAAAGCAGAGAGAAAAAGACTTTGAAAGAATGAGTTTAAAGCCTGATATTCAAAAAACTGGTGAATTTATCGAGAAATCAATTGGAGAAAAAGCTTTTTTTCGGGAAAAACACCGTGAAGAAGATCAAAAAAGAATGGAAATTAAACCTGATATAAGAGGTACTGGAGATGCTATAAGTAAAACTGTCGATGAGAAAGCTTTCTTGATATCGAAAAAGAAAGAAAGCGATGTTCAACGAATGAGATTAAAACCTGATATAGAAGAAAAAGCAGAAGCAATAAGCAAAATAGTTGGTGAAAAAGCTTTTTTGATCGAAAAGAAGCGACAGGATGATACTCAGCGTATGGCATTAAAACCAGATATTGAGAAAGCAGGGGAAGCGATCAGCAAATCTGTTGCTGAGAAGGCATTTATCCGGGAAAAATACCGTGAAGAGGATCAAAA
>JBHLNZ010000004.1:73181-99479 GCA_048941015.1 Promethearchaeota archaeon
AAAGCAGGGGAAGCGATCAGCAAATCTGTTGCTGAGAAGGCATTTATCCGGGAAAAATACCGTGAAGAGGATCAAAAAAGAATGGATTTAAAGCCTGATTTTATGAAAACCAGTGAAGCAATTAATAAAATTGTTGCTGAAAAAGCATTTCGAATAGATAAGCAGCGTGAGGATGGTCAAAAACGAATGGGATTAAAACCCGATATAGAAGAAAAAGCAGAAGCAATAAGCAAAACAGTTGGTGAAAAAGCTTTTTTGATCGAAAAGAAGCGACAGGATGATACTCAGCGTATGGCATTAAAACCAGATATTGAAAAAGCAGGGGAAGCGATCAGCAAATCTGTTGGTGAGAAGGCATTTATCCGGGAAAAACACCGTGAAGAGGATCAAAAACGAATGGAATTGAAACCTGATATAAAAACAATTAGTGAAAAGATAGAAGGCGAAATTGAGAAGATTGAGAAAAAGAAAAAAGAAGAGGATTCACTTTAAAAAAAATTGAGAAAGCCTTATATTTTTAATAAATTTTGTTAAAATCCATATTTTCTAATCTTTTTTTATATAAGTTAATTGAAGGATCAATAATCCCATTAAAATTATTTATGCTATATTCAAATTTAGAGTAAAAATCTAACAAAACCTGATGTAAAATCCTTCTTTCTATTTCAAGATTCGTCTTTTTAGTTATTCCGATAACCATTAAGCGTCCTTTTTTCTCATATAAAATTCTAGACTCTTTAAAGTTGACTTCCTGGATCTCATCATTTCTATTATTAGGTTTTATTTCATTAATAAAAAGATTTAAGGCATTTAGAAAGCCACTGATTAAATCTTCATTAGAAGAAAGACTAGTATTACTTGAATATCTATTACTTAAAAGAAGAGAACCCGTTAAGTTATCTAAAAAATATATTGCATGGAATCTAGCTTTATTAAACATCGAATTATCGTTTTTAAATCCAAATGACTCATAACTTCTATTCTTATTCCAATCGAAAGACATTTTAATTCTAAAAAATCTTATCTTTGATTAAAAAAATAATTCTAAATTCCTTAAATACCAAAAATAGAGATTTGATTTAAAATACTTATATTATCATAATATCATGATATCATAATTTTTCTTTTAAAACCCATTAAATCTTATAAAATAGTAATTCTTTCCTAAAAATTTTTAAAAAAACCAAAAATTAAAAACATATAACATTTATTATAAGACATATATTCTTTTTATAACATTTTATCCTTTGATGCTTATGGTCGAAAAAAACAACAAGGGAAACCAAAAAAATAAAATTTCAATAGGTTTAATAATAAATAAAGAAGATTTAAATTCCACTCTTTTTCCTGAAGAAGTTAAAAATGAGATAATTGATTCTCCATTCTATTTATTAATCTTTATTTCTCGAGAGGATGTAATTAAAATTAGTTGTTTTCCTTCAAAAACGAATGTAATCAAAAAAATTCTTATTAAACTATTAGAATTTTCTCCAGAATTAGTTAAAGGTATTTCAAACGTTCTTAATGAACTTAACCTTAGTAAGGATATTTTACATACAACAGGGATTTGCTATGAATTAGAAAATTGTTTTTATGAAACATACTTAATAGGTGAAGCCCTCCAATCTGGAAATATTACGCTTGATGAGATAAAACAAAAATTCATGTCAATTGAGAAGGTTGTAAATGTTATTGTGGAAGATATCCCAATTCGTTAAAACCTTTAAAATGAATGATATTAATTAAAAAAATCATTATTAGTTAATAGATTATGCCGGAAAAAAATTTACCTCCACCCCCTGTTTTACCCCCAACACTTAAAATCTCAGAGGACTTCTGTCTTTTTCATAAAGGAAAGATAGAAGATGAAATCTATACTTGTCCTAAATGCAAATCAAAATATTGTCTTGAATGTGCTAAAAAAGCCATGAATGAAGGAAAATTGTGCGTTAAATGCAAACAAATTATTCTTGTATAACTAGGAAACAGAAATTGAACTAAGGGAACGCCAAGTTTTCCAAAAAATTAACCATAGTATTATGAAAATAAAAAAACTTGTTGCGGAAGTATAACCCCCAATAAAAGGATCGATCATGATCATATATGGAATTCCTGCAATTGAAAAACCTAATAAATAAGCATAAGCCCAATATCTATCTTTTAACCCGATAATTACTGCAGGAAGAATAGTTGTAAAAATTATAGTTAAATACGCAATTACTTCAATATTACTTGGAGCATTGTTTATCAATACCATGTTTAACCAAGAAATTATAAAACCTATAATAAACCAGATGATTGTTACATAATTGATTTTTAATTCTGGATCCTTGACTCTAATTTCTTCCGTATTTTCTTTGTTTTCCATATTAATAATGAAGTTTAAATTAATATATAAATCTAAATGCTCATTCCTATTTAATTTAAATGAAATGAAATTTAGAAATGTAAATAATATAATTTTTTTTAGCAGGAGTCTAACTTTAAGAAATAAAAAATTAACAATTCCGTATAAACTAAAATCCTGTTATTAAAAATCTCGATATTTTTTATTAAAATTACATACTTTTACAAATATTTTTTGTCTTGATATATTTTTATTTGATTAATGGTTATTTGATTAAATATTAATTTAAATAAACATCAAAATACATTTAAGAATTGATTAATATGACTGAAGAAATTATAAGACGCACGACAAGTATCTGTCCAGAATGCCTACAGCCGATCCCCGCTGAAATTTACGTTGATGAGATCACAAACTGGGTAATGATGAGGAAAAATTGTGAAGAACATGGTGATTTTAAGGATAAACTTAGTATAGATCCAGAGGAGTATAAATGGCAACAAACATTTACGGATGAAATTGGTTCTACAGTAGCCCATTCTACCAAACCTGAATCAGTATCTTCGGGATTAAAGGAGTGTAATGAAGGGTGTCCTTATGATTGTGGTTTATGTGAGAATCATAAAAGTGCCCCGAATATTTGTTTAATTGATATCACAAATCGATGCAATTTAGCCTGTCCGATTTGTTTTGCGAATGCTAGTGCTAAGGGATATGTAGTCCAACCTACTTATGATCAAATTGTACAAATTATGGAGCATTTCAGGTCAATGAAGCCTGTTCCAGCAGTTTTATTACAAATTTCTGGAGGAGAACCAACAATTCGAGATGATCTTCCTGATATTATCCGAAAAGGTAAAGAATTAGGTTTTATCGAAGTTATGGTTACCACTAATGGAGTTAGATTTGCTAAATCAATAGAATTTATGAAGGCATGTAAAGATGCGGGAATGGATGCTATTTACTTACAATTCGATGCAACTGATGATCCTGAAGCTTGGAAAAAGATTAGAGGTGTAAATTTATGGCCTCTAAAACAAAAAGTTATTGAGAATGCTCGAAAAATTGGATTTTATGGAGTAATGTTAGTTCCAGTCATTGCAAAAGGAGTAAATGATCAAGAGGTTGGCAAAATAATGGATTATGCTAAAGATAATAACGATGTAATATCTGGAATTATTTACCAACCTGTTTCTCTATGTGGGAGAATAAGTTTTGAAGAATTAATGGATCTTCGATATACTACCTCCGATTTAAAAATAGCAATAAATAAGCATACAAACAATGCGATCACCAAGTTTTATCCACTTGCAACTACAGCTAAGATGACCCGATTATTAGCATGGTTCGATAACGTGCCTGAATGGAGTCCAACTAGTCATTCTGATTGCGGATTTGCCACAATTTGCGTTATCAATAAAAAAGACGAGTGGGAACCAATTGAAAACTATTTTGACGCAGAAGGGCTTATTCGCTGGGCTAATCAAGTATATGATATGGTTCAAAAGCAAGAAATTCCAAAACCAACAGGTTTACTTAAGGGTATTAATTTAGAAGATTTTGGTGCTGTTGCTACAACGGTAGGAAAGTTTATTGATGATATGACAAACTTAGGATATCGCCAGATGATGAAGGCTTATTTTATGGCAGGAGTGGCTCGATATATTAAAAATCCAACAAAATTGTTGACAAGTAATACACTTCAAGCTTTTGCTCGATTAGTAATGGCTCCTAATTTAGCCAACGCTGGAATGTTTTTCCACCAAAAAAATCTTCTCATATCTAGCATGCATTTTCAAGATTCCTATAATTTTGATTTAGATAGAGTTTGCAGATGTTTAGTCCATTATGGAGTAATTGACCCAGAAGATAATAGTAAAGTTTTAGAAGTCCCCTTCTGTGCTATGAATACTCTCCATCGAGAGCGTTTAGAACTAGCAAATGCAATAGAAGGAGCGCAAGCTGAAAAGGCAGAAGTTATCCAATCAGAGATCGAAAAATACGTCAAAAGTGTTGAAGAATAATTCTTTATTTTAAATATTTCTTTTCATAATTCTTTTTATTCTAATTTTTATTATTCAAATTCATGGTTAACTTTAACCAAAAAAGACAATATATTTTCTCTGTTCAATTTTAACAAAGAACTCCTGAAGCTGTATCTTTTGATGTTCTATCGATTAGTTTAAGGATTTAAAGTTGAAAGTTCGTAATAATGGGAGAAAGCACTTTTAAAAAAAACCTTAAATGTTTTAAAAATTCTACAAATATAACAAGCAAGAAATAAAGTAAATGTTAAAAATTTACGATATATAATTTTATTCTTTATCAACATGTCGGATAATTCAGAAATAATTGGGGATTATAAAGGTACAGTAAAGAATAAAGTACTTACAGCACTTTTACAATCTTATCTGGATAATCTTGATTATGATGGAATGAAATCTATTTTAAGAGAAGCAGAATTACTTGAATTAAAAGATATTAGAGAAGTTGATCCCGATGCTTCAATAGACTTTTTCTCATTTAAAAAAATTATCGCAGCACAAAATTGTTTATTATACGATTCTACTAACTTATTATATGAAATTGGGAGGAAATTTTCTTTTTATCTCTTTCCTTTCGGAAAAAAATTTGAAGAAATAATTGAAGAAATTAATGATTTAATCAGAACTGATTGGAAAGTACAAATTAAAGAAATGAATCCAGAGACGATCACTATTCGAGTTGATAAATGCATTTTCTGTTCTGAAATTGGAGTTTCCTGCAATTTATTTAAAGGATTTTTGGTTCATTCTTTAGAAAAAACGCTTTCTTCTGATTATAATGTAATTCAAATTGCAGAAAAAGAAAACATTAACGATCCTCATCACAATTCTTTTGTTTTGAAATTAAAAATAGAAAAAAGATTTAAAACCTCATAACACGAAACATTAAATATATTAAAATTCAAATAAATTTTGTTCTTCTAAAAAAAACATAATTTTGCAATCAAAAGTAATGACGGAAGAAGCAAAAGAATATGTGTTTAAAATAACTATACTCGGCGATAGTGCTGTTGGTAAGACCTCGTTAATTAATCAATTTGTTGAGGGTTCTTTTGAAGAGGATTATAAACCAACACTAGGAGCAAATATAGTAAGAAAGGATGTTAATATCGGTGACTCAAACCTAAAAGTAAGATTAATTATGTGGGATCTTGCTGGTCAAGAAAAATACAACGTTATAAGGAGTATGTATTTTCAGGGTTGTGTTGGAGCTCTTGTTGTTTATGATATCACTCGACATCAGACATTTGATAATGTAGAATCGAAATGGTTGAAAGACTTTAAGAAATATGTAAAAAAAGAAGGAGCTTACATTCTTATTGGAAATAAAATTGATTTACGAGATCAAAGATTAGTTACAGAAGAAGAAGGAAAATCATTAGCAAAAAAAATTAAAGCAAGTGATTTCATAGAAACAAGTGCAAAATTCGGAGAAAATGTTGAGAAAGCTTTTAAAAACCTTGTTTTTCAGATTTTAAGAAATTATGGAGAAAAATTTTAATACCATTTTCTATAGTATAAAATATTCCCAAAATTCAATTGTTTAAATTTTTATAATTTGTGGATAGATTATGAAAGACTTATCACTAAAAGTTAGTCACGCACCTAAATCTGAAATTAGAAGACTATTTGATCTTGCTTCCGGTCGTACTGATATAATAAGCCTTGGGATAGGTCAACCTGATTTTTCTACACCCCAACCCGCAATAGAAGGCAACATTAATGCCCTAAGAAACAAAATTACTTACTACGCCCCAACTAAAGGAGTTTCAGAGTTACTTCAGTTAATAGAGAAAAAAGTAAAAAAATTTAATAAAATCAATGCTAATTGGAAAGAAGATATTATAGTTACTAATGGAGGATCTCAAGCTATAACTCTTGCTTTTGCAACTGTTTTTAATCCCAATGATGAGTTAATAATTTCATCTCCTAATTTTGTATCTTATTTTTATTGTGCTGAATTCTTTGGTATTAAAGTAATAGAAGTTGAGAGAAAGGAGGATTTTAGTCCAAACGTTGAAAAAATAAGAAATTCAATCACGAATAAAACAAAAGCAATATTAATTAATTCTCCAAACAATCCAACTGGTTATGCTTTATCTAAAAATGAATTAAACGAAATAGTTGATATTGTTAGAGAAAATGATTTATATTTGATTACTGATGAAGCATATGAGAATTATCTTTATGATGGTTTAAAGCATATTAGCCCAGCTTCAATTGATGGGATGTTTGAAAGGACTATTACTTTAAATGCGATGTCAAAATTATTTTCAGCAACAGGTTTTAGATTAGGATATGTGATCGCTAAGAAAGAGATCATAGACTTGATGGAAAAATATCATCAATATACTGTAGCAGGAACTAACCATGCTGCTCAGTATGGTTTTATTGAAGCATTAAAAATGGATACAGCTTTTTTCGACAAAATCTTAAAGGATTTTGATGAGAGAAGGTTATTAGTCTATAATAGATTAAAAGAATTAGGTTTTGAGGTTCCTAAGCCTAAAGGAGCATTCTATATAATGCCTTCTGTTGAAAATTTAAATATTTCTGGTTTTGAGTTTTCAAAAAGAATAATGGAAGAGTATGGTGTTGCGATAGTACCGGGCAATATATTTGGTTCATATTCCAATCAGAGGTTAAGAATTTCTTATGCAACTGAAAAAAGTAAATTAATGGAAGCAATGGATCGAGTTGAAAAATTTGTGAATACTTTATAACTTTTATATTAACTTTTAAGATAAGTTTGTAAAAGAGCTTTAGTTAAGAAATCTGCTGCTTTATAAACATCCTCTATTTTTATATATTCGTTTTCTTTATGAACTACAGCAGGATCACCGGGACCATAAATTACAAAAGGAATTGGGTTTTTTGGTTGCAGAAGAACAGCTGCATCAGTAGCATAGGGGAGTCCTATCACATTTGTCTCACTCAATTCCAATAAATTTTGAAAAAAAGCATGTTTAGAATTAGTTTCGAGTGCTGGTAATGTGTGTGTTATTTTTATCTCGAGATTATAAGGAGGAATCTTAATACTTTTAAGACTCTTAATTAAATTTTCTAAATTCTGCTCCGGTATTAATCTATAATCAATTTTTAAAGTAGTTTTATCAGGAACGACGTTAATTGTATCTCCTCCTTTAATTCTTGCAACATTTAAAGTCGATTTGCCTAATACTTTGTTTTCTCTATCTACTAAACAATTATATAGATGTGGAATTAATTTCAAAGAACCCTCAATAGAATTAATTCCTAAATGAGGTGTAGACGAATGACTAGTTTTGCCATAAACGTCTATTGATACCCAAAGCAATCCTTTTTCAGCAATACCCACATTTAAATTTGTAGGTTCACCAACAATTAGCATAGTAGCATTTTTCATGATACCTTTTCTTGCAAATAAATAAGCTCCTGTCATACCAGCTTCTTCATCTGCGCTACCAATAAAAACTAAAGTACATTTTTCTAAAAATTCTGGATTTTCTTTGAGCTTCATCATGGCTCCGATTAACATAGTTAATCCTCCTTTCATATCACTCGAACCACGCCCAAAAAGCTTTCCTTCAACAATCTTAGCAGAAAAAGGATGATATTTCCACTTTTTGATATCACCGGCAGGTACCACATCAAAATGCCCTGAAAAAATGATTTTTTCTTTTCCAGAGCCAACTTTGGTGATTAAATTACTAAGCTCTATATCTCTTTTTTTATACGTTATAACTTCATTTTTAAAACCGTTGGATTCTTGAAAAACTTCTGTTATTAAATAATCTATTATTTTATTGGTTTTGCCAGGTGGATTTTCTGTAGAGATCTGTACTAAATTTTTTAAAATATCAACTAAATCTTTATTTGAGCCATTAAAAGCATCCATATTTCAATTTGTCAACATAAAAGTCTTATTATTACAATTAAATATAAATTTAATACGGTTAAACATAATCAACTTCAAACGGAGTTTTGGGGAGCACTTCAGCACCTTTCTCGGTTACTAATGTTGGAGATTCTAATCTTAATCCTCCTAAATCTGGTCGATTAAATACTATTGCAGCAATTTCAACCATATTTTTTTCAAATTCTAAAGGACCCCATTCTTTTCCAGGTACAACCACCGGCCAACTTTCATTTCCTATACATCCTATACCATGACCTATACCAAAAAAGAGATCATTTTCAAATCCTTCTTTTTCGGCCACTTTTCTAACATTTTGATAGCACTCTTCAAAGGTATTACCCGGATACATATTGTCTATAAGAGTATAACATAATTGTTCGTAGACATCATTAAACTTCTTTAAATCTGGAAGACATTTCCCAAGTACATAATTATGGCTTAAATCACCAAGATAACATCCAACTTCGCTGTGTAAATCAACGAGCAAGGATTCCCCCTCCTCAATAATTTTATTTGTTGCGGGTGTACAACCATTAAATGTATAACTCGCACGGTAGCCTGAACCAATTTCTTGATTTCCAGTAAATGTCCATTCATAATTGCTCCCTGCTTTTCGCATAGCCAAAGTTCCGATTCCTGCGATCTCATTTTCTGTAAACATTTTTCCTTCTGGGCGATCAATTAACGCTTGTTTAACAGCTTTTTGGCCTATATCAGTAATTCTACTTGCTTCACGTAGCATTTCAATTTCTTCAGGTTCTTTAATGAATTGAATCCTTTCTGTTTTATCATTAAAATCTACTAATGAACAACCAGGAAACATTTTCTTCAAAAATTCAGATTCCGTATAGGATAACATTTGACCAGTGACACAGATATCAATTCCAAGCTCTACACCGATTTTAGGAGGTGTTCCTTTTGGATTATATACCCCTGCTTTTTTAGCTGCTGATTGCAATTTTTTTTCCCAGAAAAAACCTTTCATTGGCCCCCAACCACTCACTTTAATGTTAGATTTGGTTTCAGCTTTTACACGTTCTACATCCAATAATACGGTAAATAATTCAGGAGTTTGACCTTCTTTTGGAAGAAAAAGATAACTTTTCCAAGGAACAAAACAACCACTTAAATAAGTTATCGATTTTATACGTGTTAATACACAGAAGTCCAAATTTAGTTCTTCCATTGCTTGTTGATACTTTTTAATATGATTATCCCAGTTTATTTTAATTTCACTCAAAAATTAAACCTCAAAATTATTTAATTTAATCTTAATTATTTGATGTATAATAAATACCTTATTCACAAAAGGTATCTTTATGAAATTAACTTTACTTTTTAAAAAAAAACATAAGAAAAGAGATTTAATAATTAATATTTCGTTACTTGTAAAAATCTGCTGAAGCTTCTTTAATATTTCGTGATTCAGTTATTTCTTTCGCTAAAGCTTCGTATCTTTGAATAATTTCAGTAGGAAGGGTAGATTTAATCTTACTTAAAGCAAATTCAAAATGAAATTTTTCGACCTTTTCGAACTTTTCCATTTTTTCCCTAATTGCTTGCATTCCAGCTTCTCTACAGAGATTTTCTAAATCTGCTCCACTATAACCTTCTGTAATTTGAGCAATATGTTTTAATGAAATATCATCGGATAATGGCATATTCATAGTGTGCACCTCTAAAATCTTAAATCTAGATTCTAAATCGGGAGCATCGACATATATTAATCTATCAAACCTTCCAGGCCTTAAGAAAGCAGGATCAACTATATCTGGTCGATTTGTACTTGCAATTGTAACTATGCCTTTTCGATTTTCGATCCCATCCATTTCAACTAAAATTTGATTTACTATAGAAGCATAAACTTGAGTACCAGCATATTCTCCTCTTCCTGATGAAATAGCATCAATTTCGTCAAAGTAAATAATGGATGGTGCTGCTTGTCGAGCTTTACGAAAAATTTCTCTTACCGCTTTTTCACTCTCTCCAACCCATTTAGAAAATATTTCAGGACCTTTTATGGATATAAAGTTAGACTTGGTTTCAGTAGCTATAGCTTTAGCCAAGAGTGTCTTTCCGCAACCTGGAGGACCAAACAACAGAATACCGTTTAAAGGACGAATTCCTGCCTTATCAAATAATTTTGGATACTTTAAAGGCCATTCAACAGCTTCTTTTAACTCTTGCTTAATATCTTCTAAACCTCCAACATCTTCCCATTTAACATTAGGAATTTCAACCATAACTTCTCGCATTGCAGAAGGTTCAATCATATTTATAGCTTGCATGAAATCTTCATCAGTAATTTTCAATTCCTGGATTATATCGCTTGGAATAGGCTCGTCTAAATTAATTTTAGGTAAAATTTTCCTTAAAGCAAACATTGCTGCTTCTCGACATACTGCCATGATGTCTGCTCCAACAAAACCATATGTGATATCAGCATAATGATCTAGATTTACATCATCCTCGAATGGCATACCTCTTGTATGAATCTGGAATATTTCCTTCCGCCCTTTCATATTTGGGACTCCAAATTCAATTTCACGATCAAATCTTCCTGGTCTTCTTAATGCCTCATCTAATGCATTAATTCGATTTGTAGCTCCTATACAAATTATTTCACCTCTTCCCCTTAATCCATCGAGTAATGATAATAATTGGGAAACAACTCTTCTTTCAACTTCTCCTGAAGTATCAACCCTTTTTGGAGCAATTGAATCGATTTCATCGATAAAAATTATAGATGGAGCATTTTCTTCTGCTTCCCTAAATATCTCTCTCAATCGCCCTTCGCTAGCACCGTAAAATTTACTCATAATTTCTGGGCCATTAATAGATATAAAATGAGCGTTCGATTCTTGTGAAACCGCTTTAGCCATTAAAGTTTTCCCTGTACCTGAAGGTCCATAGAATAAGACTCCCTTTGGAGGATCAATATTTAATCTATGAAAAAGTTCAGGATGCTTTAGAGGCAATTCAACCATTTCTCTTATCCTCTGTATCTCATCTATCAATCCACCTACATCATCATATGTAACTACTCCTCCAGAAATATTTAATACCGCAACCCTTTTATTAACCTTAATCCTAGTCTCTCTTGTAATTTTTACAACTTTATCAGATGGAATTGTATTTTCAACGATTAATCTTAATGTTCCCAAAGCTGGTCTTCTTTTAGGACTTCTCATAAACATATTCATAAATTCATTCATTGGATTGTCTGGATCTTGCTTTTGATATACTGCTCCTAAAACATCAACAATGTCACCAATTACGACTGGTTTATCAATAAGTTTTGCTTTAATTGCTTCAGCTTGTCTTTTAAGATCGATATTATCTTTAGTTGGAGTTAATTCTATTTCTTCCGCAGCATATACTTTTGCAAGTTTAATTTTAACAAATTCTCCAATTGTTGCTCCTGCATTTAAACGCTGTAAACCATCAAGCCTTATAACGCCTTTGCCTTTATCCACGATACTTGATACCACAATTCCCGTTGTTTTTTTCTTGCCTCTAATCTCAATTATATTACCTGTTGTTAATCCTAATTGCTCAAGTATTAGTTGATCAATATAACATAAAGAACGACCACTTCTACTCTTCTCTAATTCTTCAATTCTTACCTTTGCTTCTTTCTTAATGTGATGATTATTAGACATTATGTATTCAATCGAATAGTCTCAAAATTAAATTGTAAATATTATGAATATAAAGTAAACCTTAGTTTATTTTCTTTTCTTTTATTTTAAATAATAATTTTTTAAGAAATATCAATTTTTAATTCTCTTTCTAAAAAGGCGATAAATTTCTTCGATATTTCTGATTTTTTTAAACTTTTAGTTAGATAAGTGGTAATGAATTGTTTTCTTTCCGCTAAAATTTCTTTTTTTAATTTAATGTAATTCGAATTCCTTAAAAGTTTGCCTACTACTTTCCTTGTTTCTCTATCTAGATTTTGATGGTATTTGATATTAAGTTTCTTTTTATTCTTTAACACTTGGTCTTCAAATTCATCTATTTTTAGATTTATTTCAATATAATTTATTAAATCATTAGCAATTGTTTCCACCTTCGAATTCTGAGACATATCATAGATTTTTGCTGGAATATCCCAACTATAGCCTCCAAAATCATCAAATTTTTCTTTAATATTATAGATCAGTTGATTTGGTATTGGATTTCCTCTCACGTTATTCCATTCAATGCATTTTTCAATCGGAGTTGAAACATGAATTAGAAAATATTTTTTATTTAAATTTTCTGCGATTTTCTTTAATTCATGTCTCATACTCGAAAAGTAATTTAAATCATCGTTAATTACAATAAATCCGTTTTTTAAACCTAATTTAACGTCCTTTAGACTTTTTTTTCTAACAATATGCTCCTTTCTATAATTAAATCCCATAGGACTCACTTTATGTCTGATTTCATCAGGATCAACTATTTTAATCTTAAAATTTGCATATTTTTTCTCAAGAATTACCTTTATATTAGAAGCAAATAGAGATTTACCTGATGCAGGTAATCCACTTAATATAATCAAAAAATTTTGATTAATCACTTAAAGAATCAGCTTTATTTAGGTTTTTAATTAAACTTAATTTTTCCTTTCTTGAAAATGTTTTTATCTCTCTTTCTCTTTTCATCGCCTCGTTTCTTTGAGCAAAAGTTTCAAAATATTTAAGTTTAATTTTCTTCTTTCCGCGACAAAATTTCGCTCCAACTCCTTTTTTATGTTCTTCTAATCTTCTATAGAGATTGTTTGTATATCCTGTATAGAATCGCTTCTTATTATTTTTTGAGATTGTTTCTAAGATATAAACATAAAAAAAAGTCATGTTTTCTTCACTATTTAAAAAATATAATTAGTTATATTTATTTTTTTATGCAAAGTAATCGCGTTCCACTATTCCTTTATGGATCTAAATCAGAAATGAATAAATAAACAAAATAAATGCTTAACTTATTGATTTTAAATTAAATTTATTAATAAGAATTTTTATATTTTAAAAGTAAGGTTAAGAATAATTTGGTGAGTTGCTATTCCATTAGGGATTTTTTTAATTAAATGGGATGTCGTCACAGGTGGGGAGATTTACATGAAATATCCCGAAGACTTAGAAATTTCTAATAATATCGTTCAACAAATTCAAATTTCTCATAACTTTGTTGAATCTTATATTACTATTGAAGAAAAAAATTGGAATTCACTCTCATATTATAATGAAGATAAAGATATTATCATTGTATTAGCTTTAGACAAATACGATGATGCTTCGGATTATACCGTTATTCTAGATGAATTTAAAGCAGAATTAGAGTTAGATCTAAAAGAAAATGAATTACAAAAACATCTGGAAAGAATTTTTAAATTGTCTTTAAAGGTTTTTCGAACAAGGGATGAAGTTATTGCTAAGTTAAGTAATGATGTTGCTAACTTAAAGAATATACAGTACGATTTAAAAAAAAAGTTTAACAAAATCGCTCAATCGGACCATTTAAAAGTTAAAAGCAAAATTCAATTCTTATTAGCTATTAATGATGAGTTAAAATATAATGATTTAAAAAAAGCGATCAAAACCAGTAAAAAATGGTTAGATGAGGTACTTAAAACCTTAATCAAAAATAAAATGATTGGTTATAATAGCAACAATGATGCTTATTACTTAATTTTCTGAATATCTTGTACTCTTTATTTATAAATAATCATCTTCTTAAGAAGGCTTTTACTTTCATACTTAAAAAAGAACTTTTGAAAACTTAAAAAAGAACTTTTAAAATTTGAAGAAATCATGGATATAACGGAAGATGAAGAAAAAGAAGTGCTTAAGGTTTTAAAATCCCAAATGCTAACATTATTACACGGTAAATTCGTAAAACAATTTGAAGAGGATTTTGCAAGATATATTGGTGTTAAGCATGCAATAGGAGTAAATAGCGGTACTGCTGCTCTACATATTGCTATAGCTGCTTTAAATATTGGCCCCGGAGATGAAGTAATTGTACCTCCTTTTACTTTTATTTCTACAGCAAGTTCTATTTTGCATAATAATGCAATCCCGATATTTGCTGATATCGATAATAAAACTTATACCTTAGATCCTAATTCTGTAAAGAAAAACATAACCGATAAAACAAAAGCAATCATTCCAGTTCATTTAGCTGGAATAAGTGCTGATATGGATGGATTGAGGGATATAGCAGAGGCGCATGGAATTTATATTATAGAAGATGCATGTCAATCCATTGGTGCGAAATATAATGGGAAAAAAATCGGCTCTATAGGAGAATTGGGTTGTTTCAGTTTCTATCCTTCAAAAAATATCACTACTGGAGAAGGAGGTATGATAACAACCAATAATGATGAGCTAGCCGAACAATGCAAATTAATAAGACACCATGGTGAGCCTTCATGGTATTTTTATAATCGTTTAGGATATAATTATCGTATGACTGAAATTCAAGGCGCAATAGGGAAAGTTCAGTTGAAAAAAATTGATAAATTCATAGAAATCCGAAATAAGAATGCAAAATATTTAACAGAAGCTATAAAAAACCTTCAAGGCCTTAAAGCACCTTTTGTGCCTAAATATTGTGAACCTGCTTTTAATTATTGGATAGGGCGTATTAATCCTGAGATTTTGGGCTTAAATAAGACGCAATTTATTGAAAAATTTCCTAAAAGTAAAGTTCTTTATCCTAAGCCATTGTATAAAACGAAAATCTTTCAAGAAAAGATTGCTTACCCCAAAGGTTGCCCTTGGACTTGCCCTTTTTATGGAAGAGATATCGATTATACAAAAATTAACCTCCCTATTGTGGAAAAAGTTACTAGTGAAATATTTGCATTAGATATTCATCCTAAGCTAACAAACTCAGAATTAGATGAATATGTTACAATAATGCAAAAATTAACTAAGAAATAAATTATTAAATAAATCAGTTTTTTCTATGAAAAGAATTATCATTAGAGTATATGGACTCGTACAAGGAGTTTTTTTCCGTTATACTACTCGGAAAGAGGCACGAAAACTGGGATTAACTGGAATTGTAAAAAATATGCCTGATGGCAGTGTTTATATTGAAGCTGAAGGTTCTGAGGAGAACTTGAATAAACTATTAGCATTTTCAAAGAAAGGTCCGAAATATGCTCAAGTAGAAAGGATTGAATTCGAATTCAAAGAATTTCAAGATAAATTTAAAGGTTTTGAATATGATTTTTAACTTTATCCTAATTTGTATTACCTGGATATTATTATGGAACATAAATAATTTTTGAATTTAATTATTTATGTCGATAATATTAAAGAGAAACAAGTTTCTTGAACTTTTTAAACTTCTAGCTCATAATAAATATAAGTATCAAAGTCCATTAATTTTAAGGATGTATGGTTTATTGAATGATTTGAATTTAAGAAATGAAAATAGATATATTTTATGTAACTTTATTGATCAAAACAGTGAATTGTTTCAATTAAAAAGAGATATTTACATAACCAATCAAAGTTGTTCTCTTGATCAATTGTTTCTTTATGCAGTCAATAAAGCTAGAGCACACAATAAATTAAATGCGCTCTATGATGAATATAAAAATTCTATTAATGCCATAAATGAAAAAGTTGATACTAAAGCGATTTAATATTATTCTATTATTTAGAATCATTTTACACTTATTCCTTAGAGAAGAAATTTAAATTAAATAAGAAAAGAAAATAGTTAATAAGGATAAATTTTATTATGAAAGTATCGAATTTAAAATCTTTAACTATGTGATATGCTATGAGTGATTCAAATTATATTATTAAAATATGTTTACTTGGTGAAGCTAATGTCGGAAAAACATCTTTAGTTTATAGATTTATTGAGAATAAATTTAGAGAGAATTATAAAAGTACTCTTGGAGTAAATCTTTTAAAAAAAGATATGTCTATTGAAGGATATGGCTCAGTTTCAGCCCAGATTTGGGACTTAGGTGGTCAAGAGTCTTTTAAATCTCTTAGAAAGCTGTATTTAGAAGGTGCAAATGGAGCATTATTAGTTTATGATTGTACAAAGAAAAAATCTTTTGAAAAAATTGAAAATTGGATGCAAGATTTCAAGCAAGCAAGGGGAGATGAACCACTTATCTTACTAGGAAATAAAAATGATTTAAAAGAAAATATTAAAGTTTCTGAAAATGAGGGTTCAGATTATGCCCGTAAATATAAAATGAGATTTGTTTCTACCTCAGCGAAAACAGGTTCAAATGTCGAAGATGCTTTTATAGAATTAACAAAAACAATATTAGATAAGAATTTGAATCAATAGATTATTATTATAATATTAATAAAATTTTATACGAAGTTCTCTTTTCAAAAAATTGTCCACTAGGAAATCAATTCATTTATAAATGTTTTATAAATGATCATTTATTTAACTATTGTATATCAAAATATTAAAAAAAAATATTGATTTTTAAAAAATAATCCTTTTAATTTAATTTAAATCAGATTTATTAATTTATGATGGAAAATGGCGGAAGATGATTTTGAATTTGATGATGAAGAAGAAATAGAAGAAGAGGAAGAAGAACTCGAATATGAGG
The DNA here is from genome assembly GCA_048941015.1 of Promethearchaeota archaeon. Lineage (GTDB taxonomy): Archaea > Asgardarchaeota > Lokiarchaeia > Sigyniarchaeales > SOKP01 > SOKP01. The sequence goes on from JBHLNZ010000004.1 coordinate 90,059, forward strand.
AAGGTTTAGATTATAAAATAGAGAATGTGGTTGCCACGGTAACAGTTGAAATTACAGAAAAGATAGATCTCAATCAGATCGCTCGTAAACATGCCGAAGTAGAATATAATCCTGAAAGATTTCCTGGTTTAGTTATGAGGATAGAAAAACCTCGAGCAACAATATTAATATTCTCCACTGGAAAAATGGTAGTCACTGGTTTACGTAAAGCGGCAGAAGCTGAAAGAGTGGTGGATAAGGTAGTAAAAAACATAAGAAAAGCAGGTATTAAATTATCTAATCCCGAAATAACTATTCAAAATATTGTAGCTAGTGGAGATCTTCATACAAATATTGATTTAAATATGGCAGCAATCGTTATGGAATATGCAATGTATGAACCTGAAGTTTTTCCTGGATTGATTTATAGAATGCAAGATCCAAAAACGGTATTCCTCATTTTTTCAACCGGAAGAATTGTTTGTACAGGAGCAAAGCAAAAAGAAATAGTAAGAGACGCAGTGAAAAAGTTAAATCAACAAGTAAGGGAACTAGGTGTCGCTAAGAAAGAATTAAGCGATAGTGATTATCAAGATATAACTTTTATTTAATTTATATTCTAATATTTTTTCTATTTATTTTAATGAAAGCGGGATAAGATACAAAAGAAAAATACTTTCTCAAAAGAAATTTACATAATTAAAATTTACCTCAATTTAGATATTAACACAAAAAAAATCATTTGGTTGAAGTTAATCAGATTAATCCTTTTGAAAAACAATCATGAATTCACAAAAGTTGTCTCCTTTTTGTAAACAGCAGGTTATTTCTTGTGCAAAGCAGTGAATATTACTCATTCTTTCCACTATACCTGCTAAGAGTCCTGCTTCAAAAGAGCAAAAACTTCCCTGAGAAGTTATACCTTTATTAATCAAATCTTTAATTGATGAATGTCCTCTTAATCTTATTTGAACTATTTCATTTGTACTATCAGTAATTTCTACACTACCAATATTATATTCAGATATAATTTTTTTTAATTCATCTGGTATTTTCCCCACATCATCAATTTGATTAACTTTTAAAGTTGTTCCCAACTCATGACCCAAATAATAAAAAATTGCTTCTAATTGATGTCCCAGTGCTAACAGGGCTCCTACTTTCATATCCCCAATTTCTTTCCCCTCTTTTAAATGTTTTTTCATTTGTGCTAATATTTTTGAAAGTAATTGCCTATCCAATTTAATTCTCCTCTTATTATTCTTTTTTATCTTTTTTTTAACTTTTTATTTAATTCTTATATTTTAACTGAGGAAATAAATCCATATAATATCGCATCTATAATATCCTCTTCTTGTATATTCACACTCAATCTTTTATCTGCTACAATTATCGTAGGTAAAGATGTTATTTTGTATTTCTGTGTTAATGGATAACTTTTTTCAACATCTATTTTTTCTATCAATAATTTTTTCCCAAACATAGAAATATTTATCCTTTTTAACATTTCTTCAACTGGTTTGCATGGTGCACAGTGGTTTGATGAAAATAATAGAATTCTTGGGTAACCCTCATTGAAATCTTCGAACATATAAATCCATTAAGATTAAAACATGTAAATTTGAATTTTTATTATTGATCTTTAAATTTTAAATACAATTCTTTAATAATTGCCTGAAAAGCTTCATAAACTCCAGAACCTGTTTTAGCGCTAGTTTTATAATATCCGAGAAAATCTCTTTTGTTTACAATTTTATCTACTTTGTCATTATCTAACTCATTGACTTTCACTAGGTCTATTTTATTGCCAAACAAAACAATTGGAATATCTCCACAGTATTTTTTAATATCCTCATGCCAATCTTTAATATGATTAAAACTTATTTCTTCTTCCTTTGGAGCATGAGAAAATACAATAATAGCTGCTTTGCTTCCTTTATAAAATGTAGGTCGCATAAAAGAAAATTCTTGTTGTCCTGCAATATCCCAAAAAAATAATTTACAATTATCATCATCGACTTTTTCATCATATTTTGAAAATTGAGCTCCTAATGTTTTGATATATTGTTTTTGAAATGAACCTTGAGTATATTTCTTAATTAAAGATGTTTTACCGACTCCTCCATCTCCTATTACAGTGATTTTAAAAATGAAATCTCTTTTCTCTTCACTATCCTTCATTATATCACTTCAAAGATTATTGCGATTAATTATATAAATATATGCTTTTATGATTTAAAATATAAATTATTATTATACTTTTTTATTTATATTGATTTTTATATTAAAATAAAATGCTTTAAATCTTTATAATATATCAAAAATAGAATAATTTGAATAGATTATAAATAGCAATAAAGCGATTTTAATGGAAATTTTAGAAAGAATAAAAAAAGTAATAGATACCTTTTCCAATAAGGGCATTTCTATAGCTTTTGCTGAATCTTGTACAGGAGGATATATTTGTCATATGTTTACAAATATTTCAGGAGCTTCAAATGTTTTTGAGAGAGGTATTATTTGTTATAGTAATCAAGCTAAAATTGATGTTTTAAATATAGATATAAAAAGCATCGAACAACATGGAGCAGTTTCAGAAGTAATAGCTAAAGAATTAGCATTTAATGTAAGAATCCTTTCTAATGTTGATATTGGCATTGGTATAACTGGTATTGCTGGTCCTACAGGAGGCACTCCAGAAAAGCCAATAGGCTTAGTATATATTGGGTATTCCACAGAACAAAATACAAAAGTTGATAAGCACCAGTTTAACGTAGATCGCTTGACTTTCAAAAAAAAAGTGTTAGAAAAAATAGTTATATTTCTTGAAAATTTTAGGATTTAAAAAATTGATTTTGATTAATTTTCTTTTAGCTTGCCATTTTCCATTATAGTTTTTTTAGAACCATCAAGATATTCAATAGTTAAATCAACTTTCGGAGCTGTAACAAAATCCCAATGCATTAGAGACACTGATGTTCCTCCAAAATGATTATTAGATCCGAAGGCAACGTGCACACTTCCATTTATTTTCTCGTCTGTTAGGATATAACCAATAGCTTCAGTAATTACTGGATTACATCCTATACCGAGCTCAGCAACATTGTATGTTCTCAGTTCTGGGACATTATTTAGTTTGTCGAGTTTTTCTCGCTCATTGAAAGCATCAATTAAAGTGTCTAAATTAGTGTCAGCTGATACCTTATCAAGTAATAGCTTGCCCTCTTTAAAAGGGAGCTCAACATTCTTTATAATTTTATGTGTATATTTTTCTTTAGTCAATGGACAGAAAATTCTCCCTTCTCCCTGTTTTTCATTTGGAGGGAAAAATACTTCTCCAGCCGGTAAATTTCCCCCTAAATCTCCCGATTTAATTTGATCCTCAGACATCATCCCGTTATCAAGAATCTTAGTTCGATTTTCTACTGAAATCCAAAAATCTGTACCATAATCATCTGTTACATATACTTTCCTTGCATTTTCAAAGTAATTTCCCAAATTTTTAGTAATTTTGCTTAACTTTTCGGATGGTATACTCATTCCCTCAACTATAAATTTCTCAAATAAATTATAATCAATGTTATAGAAATTAGCTGCTTTCTTTGAAGGCCAAGCAGCATAACACCATTTTTTACCTGGTGCAAACTCTTCCTTATGTCCATAGACTATTTCTCTCCAGCCTAATTCTGATTTCTGAAAAGCTTCTAATTTTTCTTTTGATACATTACTCCGAATAGAAGGATCCTCGGGATATTCAATTACAATATAAGCATCAATATTTTCAACCATTTTTACATAATGAAGGGGTCTTGTTTCAATTGTTTCTAGCGTAATTTGATCATCATTGAAAAAAGATTCATCAAAATAGTCACTTCTGGAGAATATATGTGGAATCCCTCCTTTTCTGAGAACACTCAAGCCAATCTCATCTAATAATTTATGACAATAGAGACCACCTTTTATAAGAACAAATTCTCCTTTTTTGAGATTAACACTTTTAGTAATATTTTCAGCACATAGTTTAATCTTTTCATCCGTAATCATATCAATAAGAAATATTGAATAAATAATATTTCTTATTAAAACATAGTTCATATAAAAAAGAAGTCAAAGAATTTATTATCGAAATATTATTCATCATTATAGAAGAATTTTTTAAAAGTTCAAATTTAAATCGTAATTTTGATTATGGTTATTCGAGAGGCAGGTCTATCATTTAGAGGATTTACTCTAGTAAAAAAAAGCTATCATAAAACAAGTTTAGGTAAAATAGATTCAGATTTGAGGAGTGGGTTATTAACAGCTCTTCTAAATTTTGCTGAAACAGCTTTCTCTGAAAATTTTATCGAATATTTTGAGGGAAAAAAGTATACAATTGCCTTCTTAAAAGATGAAATTTTACCCGAGGATGGCATTGAACCAGAGTTTTTACTAGCATATGCCATTTTAGATAAGGAGAAGAAAGTTGATAAATATATAAACAAAATTCTTTACCCTTTGTTAAAAAAAGTTCTTAATGATTTTAAGGATTTATATACCGGAAAGAATTTATCAGAAATTACTCAATTTAAAGCATTTAAAAAAAATCTCGATGCTATCGTTGGTTCCGAAACTCAAAAAATAGATCAAAAATTACAAGGATTATTTTATTAACTACTTCATTTTTGAGCTTTTTAAATACCAGAATATTAAAGGAAGGGCGATAGTTGCGTCGGATATTACTGTAGAATATTTAGCATTTTCTCCTATTTTTCCCCATGAAATCGCTTCATTTAATGTAGCACCACTTAAACCACCTGGTTCAGGACGGTCCATAGTAATTTGGATCGCATAAGATGCAGAGTTTGGAGAGAATTGTAGCGATTGTAATATAAAATTTTTGGGGACTCCTCCTCCAACAATACATACTCCTGCCTTTTTAGCATCCCATGCTAGATTAACCATCTCCATCATATCCTTAAAATGGTTAAGATTGATTTTTTGATGATGGAATCCAATCTGCATTGCCAATCCTGAATCTGTAAAAGCGGGACAAAAAATTGGAACATCTTTGTCTGAACAAATTTTTAAAACTGAATTCGGGTTGTTCGGTAATTCTTGACCAAGAAACTTCAAAAATTCACGAACAGACATATTGTAATCGGGTACATTTAATTCGGAAACAAAATTCTCTATTCCTTCATAAACGTTATTTGGTAAAAAGACATCATATATTCTATTTATTTCTTCTCTGTGTAGACTTACATCGTTAAATTGATCCAGTTCGATATCTCCTTGAAGATGATTATATCCTAAAGTTTCTGCGACATCGTGAGTCAGATTAGCTCCTGTGGTAACTAAAATGTCTATAAATCCTTCAGCAATAAAATCATGAATGATTCGTTGCATACCTGCGGGAACTAGGGCACCAGCTAAGCCAAAGAATTTAACGCATTCATTATCATTAATCATTTCTTTATAAATCTCACAAGCTATAGCTAAACGTTTTGCATTGAATCCCGTATCTGATAATGAATTAATTAAACTTATTATATCTTCTTTTTCTGTTACTTTATATTGATTAACTTTTTTTAAAATATCCTTAAATTCGTTCTTTGGCAATTAGTTCACTCATAAATTATTATATATAAAGGAAATAAATTCGATTATTATTTTTGCAGCTAGATTAGAAGTTAGATTACTCGCTATATCTAAATTTGGAGCAACTTCAACTACATCTAATCCCACTACTTTAAAATTTTTAGCTACTTCTTTTAAAATTTTCCACATTTCTCTATATGAAAGTCCACCAGGAATCGCAAATCCAGTACCTGGTGCAATAGAAGGATCGAAAACATCAATATCAATTGAAATATACAAATATTTGATTTTTGAATTTTTGAAAAAATCTATGATATTCTCAATATATTTATTTAGTCCAAATTCGCTCAATAAATATGCATCAAAATGAACTATATCTTCTTTATTTGCAATGTCTAACTCAGGAATATCGATATCTCTAGTACCAACTAATAATAGATTATAGTTGTTAATATAATCCAAGTCAAATGTTCGATGTGAGATTGTTGCATGTGAATAGACCCCTTTGTCCCACTCTTCATAAAGATCTAAATGTGCGTCAAATATTAATACACCAAATTCATCTTTTTTGTCAAATATATCTCCAACTCCTTTGATTACGGGGTAAGAACAAAAATGATCCCCCCCAATCATCACAGGAATAATATCCTTTTTCTGTTTAAATTTTTCCAGTAAAAAAGCATTGATCTCTTTTAAGTTATTCTCGACATTAGTAGATTCGATTGGCACATCTCCTATATCAACTACTTTTAACTTGGGTATTTCAAAGCCCATTTCGGTTGTTAGAGCAAGGTTAGAAGAAACTTCCCTGATTTTTTGAGGTGCTATTGCAGAATTGGGTGTTTTTATAGAAGTTAAATAATCCCAAGGAATGCCAAAAATTACGAATTTTGTTTCCTTATCTATAATCTCTCCAAAATCAAAAAAAGTCATATTAATACAATCTCCTTTATCTATTGTAATATTACATTTGTTCTAATGTATCTATCCCTAACATTGTTAATCCAATTTTTATAATAATTTGAACGCATTTTATTAGCAACAATCTAGCTTTTTCCAAATCTTTATTTTCGGATATTACTTGGCATGAAGCATAAAAAGAATTAAATGCTTGGCATAAACTTAGGAGATATTGAGGTATTAAATGAATGTTATAAGTTTTCTCAACAGATTCTAAAATTTCAGGGAAATAAACTAATTGTTTAATTAGAAAAAATTCCTTTTCATGATTTAATAATTCCCAATTTATGTTTGTATCTGTTTTTAGCGCCGATTTTGAAATTATCGAAGCTATTCTTGCATAACAATATTGAATGTATGGACCTGTTTCACCCTCAAAAGAGATACTTTCATCGGGTTTAAAAACAAAACCTTTTGAAGGATTATACTTCAAATTATAAAATTTAAGCGCTGATAAACCAATTATATTTGCTCTCCTTAACTTTTCAGATTTACTTAAATCAGTATATCTCTTATCAACTTCATCATAAGCAAGTTTTTCAACTTCTTCAATAACATCATCAGCATCAACAACAGTACCCTCCCTACTTTTCATTTTGCCGCTTGGTAATTCAACCATTCCATACGATAAATGGTAATTATCTTCTTTGAAACCAAGTAGATCCAATACTGCAAATAGCCACTTAAAGTGCTGAATTTGTTCATCGCCAACCACATAAATTGAGCGATTATAATTGAAATCTTCTTTTTTTTTATAAGCTAAATAAATGTCTTGGGTGATATAGATTGATGTGCCATCACTTCTAATCAATATTTTATCTTCAAGATTATATTTTTCTTTTAATCGCGCAATAATTGCACCATCTTCAGTTTTATCGAAAATCCCTTTTTTCAAAGCTTCATAAATTTTATCTTTTCCTTTTACATATAAATCAGATTCATAATAGACCTTATCAAAGGAAATCCCCAACTTTTTATACGTTTTGTTATGACCCTCTAATGCCCATTGATTCATTTTTTTCCAGAGCGCTCGAGTTGACTTATCATTTTTTTCCCATAATCGAAGTAAATCATAAGCTTCATCAGTTAGTTGATCATTTTTTTCTGCTTCTTCACTGAACTTCACATAAAAATCTCCTACAAAATGATCCGTTTTCTTATCTGGATCCTTATTATTTCCCCATTTTTTATAAGCAAGCATACTTTTACAAATATGAATTCCACGATCATTGTTTAGATTTACCTGAAAAACTTTATGTCCTCTATACTCTAATAAATTCGAAAGAGATTTACCAAGTACCATATTTCTGACATGTCCAAAATGAAGAGGTTTATTAGTATTGGGAGATGGGTATTCTATTACAAATCTTAAAATTTCTTTACTTTCTTTATAAGTTATCCCTCTAAATTTTCCATAATCTTCCTTAAGTTCAAAAATAGATTCAAGAATATAATTCGATTTGATTTTTAAATTTAGATATGGACCTATTGCTTCAATTTTGCCTAAAAATTCGATATTTTTAATTCTATTTTCTAGATCTTTTGCTATTAAATCCGGAGATTTCTTTTCGATCTTTGCTAAACTGAAACAAGGAAAAGCATATGTGAAATCAATCTCAGAAGGAGGTATTTCTAATAAAGCTTCAATTTCCTCTGTTTTTAGGTCTGAGATATATTCATCTAAAGCTTCAGCGATAGCTTTTTTATCAAAGACTTTCATTTTCAAATCCGGATAATAATCAAAAATTTTAATTGTTTAAATGATTTTAACTTATATCTGTTTTGTTAAATATATCTAAAATAGCTCATAAAATTTATGTTATTCTAATTATCAAAAACTTGGTTTTATCATGTCATTTAAACAAGATGTAAAGAAAAATTTTCCGAAATGGCCAATATATGATAATAGTGAGATAAAAGCTTTAGAAAAGGTTATAAAGTCTGGAAAATGGTGGTGTGGAGCTCCTGGTGCTCATGAAGGAGAAAATGTATGGAAATTTCAGGAAGAGTTTGCTAAATTTCAAGGAGCTGAATATTGTATCGCTGTTTTTAATGGCACCGTCGCTATCGAAGCCGCACTTATAGCCTTAGGAGTTGGATTAGGCGACGAAGTAATCGTTTCCGATTATACCTTTGTAGCTTCAGCTTCAGCTGTGATAGCTACAAATGCAATTCCTATATTTTGCGATGTTAATCTAGAAACTTTTGTGATGGATGTTAATCAAGTTGAAAAATTAATAACTAAAAGAACTAAAGCAGTTATTCCAGTACACCTCGGAGGTAATCCTGTTGAAATGGATAAACTAAAGGAATTGACTGATAGATATAAAATCAATATAGTTGAAGATTGTTCTCATGCTCATGGATCTTGCTATAAAGATAAATTAGTTGGAAATTGGGGTGATGCTGGTACATTTAGTTTTCAAGCATCAAAAGTTTTGACAAGTGGGGAGGGTGGTGCTATTATTTGTAATTCTAAAGCTTTAGCAGAAAAGATCTATTCTTATACTGATTGTGGTAGAGAAAAAAATAAACATTCTTATTATCATAGTACGTATGGGACTAATTATCGTATGACAGAATATCAAGCAGCAATTTTAAGAGAACAGATGAAAAAATTCAATACCCAGCATGAGACAAGAAATCGAAATGCTAAGTATTTGAGTGAAAAATTGAATGAAATTGATGGAATTAATACAATGAAACCAACTCCAGGTACAACAACATTAGGTTGGTATGTTTTTCCTTTTGTATTTGAACCTGAAAAATTCGGAGGGTTAACTAAACTAGAATTCTACAAAAAGTTAAATAGAAATGGAATACCAACAGACGACTGTTATCCTCCTCTGCATGGATTGGACTGTTTTAAAAATTTAAACTTGAAAAAGGGTATTGATTATTC
>JBHLNZ010000039.1:0-29194 GCA_048941015.1 Promethearchaeota archaeon
TCCGTCTGGATAAAAATTATACCGTCAAATATCATTTCGACATTTGGTGTTGGTGTTAAGTTATTAGATATGAGAAACCCTGAGAAAGCAAGAAACTTAGTAAATTTGAGCGTTTAGTATCAAAATCGACTTAAATCACTAATTGATAATAGTTTTTAATAATTTTCATCATTATATTGATGATCTGATTACAAAACTTCGGATGGGGGCTACCCGAAACAATAAGTTCTTAGTATCCCAAAACAAATCAAATTTAACGAGAGCGTATAATATGATTGAAGAAACCTGTAAGACCATGGGAGCGTTACAGGGCAGGATGTCAAAAAGCCAAGCAAGGCGGGATAAGATGAAAGAGATGAATCCAGGTAATGTTTCAATTCCAAACCCTTCAATGGCGTCTGAAGACAGAATTTTTAACCAAATTCTTTTTTTTAATTATTCAGCTTTTTGCTTTAAAAATTAAATATGAAATAAATTGATTAAATAAATATTTAAAAAATCTATCGTAGAACGATTATAAGGCTAAAAGAAAAAAAAAGAAAAAAAATTTGATTGACATTCATATTTAAAATTATTAATTAGCGTCTTTATGGGATATATGTTTGAACGATTAGAGTGCTATAAAGAATTCCATTACTTGAAGAAGTTCCAGTGATACAGACCGTTATATTATGAGAACCTGCGGATATTATTGTTGCTATTTGAAGCGTTACCGAATTGTATTGAGTTCCACTATCAATAGAAAAAATGAGTTCGGGATAAGTTGGAGGACCCTTTTTTAACCCATCTAAAACAAAGTTAAACCTAATTGCTGGAGGCGTCCCTCCAGTTAAAATAGCATAGGTATTAAAAAGAAAATATACCGATTCTCCTGAGTTTACTGTAAAATTAATTGTAAGGTCATCTATAACAATATCAACACCAGGAGGGTCAGTTGCATAACCAGTTTGATTATAGTTAAACCATGTATTTTGAATTCCAAAATTATTATCAACGATAGGTGCTTGGGGAACAATTAGGGTATAAACTCCTAATCCTAAACCTGATAACCCTACTAAAAGAGCTAAAATACCTAATCCCTTTCCATTTGACATGATATTTACCTTTTTAAATTTGATACATTTTAGTATCTTTTACATCTATTTAAATGTAGGTGAAGGTAGACTTAATTTGAAACAAGAGCTTTTATATAAAAAAATAGTGTTGAAACGACCTATCGTAACTAAAATGTTAAGTTTTATATTGAAGCAAGAAATTTAGTTAAGCTAACTTTTTAATTTCGAAAGCTTATTAAGATCAGTAGGAGATGATATTCTTTAATGAATTTCATTCTCAAAATGAAATTAATTTAGATTATTCTTTGCTTAATTCAATTTTTAACCAAATTGGTAAATTTGCTAACGTAATCTTATTAATCGAAAATTTATTTTCGAATAAAGATTTGTTTAATATACTTTTTAGTTCATTTATATCGTATGTCATTTTAAGTTGCTTATTTAAAAAGTATGGAACAAATTTTCGATTAAAGAATCCTTCATTAGAAAGATTTTTTTTAATTTCTTTTTTAAGATTTGATTTATCGTATGCTTTATGAGACTCAAACAATATAGCAGTTTTCTTTGGCTTTAATATACGATGAATCTCGTTTAGAGCATCAATTGGAGCGTTCCATAGATAAAGACTTCCTGTACATGTTATAAGGTCAAAATAATTACTCTTATAATTAGTATTTGTAATATTCCCTTGTTTTAAATCAACTTTTATATTTTTAAGGTTAGATTTCGCAAGAGCGATCATCTTTTCTGAAATATCAAGCCCATATAACTCAATTTTAGGATTTAATTTATTAATTTCGATTAATAATCTTCCATGTCCCGTTCCAATATCTAGCAAAGCACCTTCATTTATCTGTTGTAATAAAAGTTCAGCAATTTGCCTTCTTTGGATCTGCATTGGTTCTAATTGCATCATATTATCGTATAATTTAGCGGCAAATTTTGGTAATGAAGTGAAGCTTTTTTCTCCACGATTATTCATAAATTAAATATAAAGCAATCGTACAATTAAAAGTATCCGGTGAATCATTTCCCAAAGGATTTATTTTTCTTAAACCATAAGTATTTAAATCTAGACGCATGTTAAAATCTAATTAAGAGAATAGAAATTATCTATTATAGTGAAGAGTTTGAAGTTAAAAGGAATAGATAAATTTCGAGAAAAGCTACCAATATTTTCTGGGAAAAAAATAATTATTTTACCGATATATTGTTTTTTAGTTTTTAGCTTTAGTTTAATAATTCAACTCTATTTTGATTTAATACCATCTATTATTCCTGTTAACGGCGCATTGGGATATTTTATTATTATTTTTCCAGTTTTAGGAGTGATTTTAATGGGTTCTGTTGGGTTCTTTTTAGTATATCAAATGTGGTATAATCGAGATCGTTTAAAAGCGAAGTATGGTCAATTATCATATCAAAGAATATTTTTTGTAGGATTTGGAGGGGTTGTCATTATCTTTAGCATTGTTATAAATAACTTAATACCTTTTTATAAGTTGGATCTCACCTTTTGGTCTCAATTTCCCTTCTCAATATTTACAACTCCTCTAACATCGTATTTTACTTTAATTTCTCCATTTCTTAGAGAAATACGCTTTTTTTTAGGAGTTTTTTTTTGTATTTTAGGAATTATAACGATGGTTCGAGCGGTAGAAACTTTTGGTTTTGATTACATGGCTGTAATTTACCTTTATTTCCCCGAAGAGAGTGAATTAGAAGATCATAAAATTTATTCGATATTACGACACCCAGTATATAGTGGAATCATATTGCTTTGTCTTGGTGGAATGATTATCCAACTTACTCCTTATTCAATTATATTCTTTCTCATATTATATTTTGGTATGTATATTCATATTCATTTTGTAGAAGATAAAGAATTGACTAATCGATTTGGGGATTCATATAAAGAGTATAGAAAAACGGTCCCTGCTTTTTTTGTACGTTTAAAAAACTGGGGTCAATTTTTTAAATTTATTCTTGGAAAAGAGTAGTTTTTAATGTTCATTTGCTCATTTCCGTTTACATTTTTTTAATTAAATATAAAAATTTGCAGATATTACTCCATTTAATTATAATTTATTACTTAAGAAGCGAAAAACATTGGTTGTAATTGCAGCAATCAATTTTGTTATAATGTTAAGCACTTTTTTTATAATGGGATATACTTATACTATAAGTATTCAACCTATGAAGCGTTCGGAAAAATATGGTGATAAAGCTTGGGCAGATTGTAAAAAATTCCGTTCAATCGGTGGAATAGCTGAGTTTATATCTATAGGTAATTTGATCCTGTGGATTTGGTTTCCATTACCTTTAGTAGATGAGTGGATTATTAGCTCAAATATCTGGATAGGGATCATTATAGGGATTTGTATCTTGATACCATGTACTTACCTTCTGATAAGAGGAATGAAAGATGCTGGATCTGAAACTTTAAGCCCTTCTAAAGAAACTAAAATGTATGGAGGGATATATAATTATATTAGGCATCCCCAAACCCTCGGTGAGTTTCCGATGTTTCCTGCTCTAGGCTTTATATTTAATTCTTGGTTCTTAGTAATAATCTCGTCAATTTTTATTATTATATATGCTCCAATCATGATTCATTATGAAGAAAAAGATTTGCTAAAAAGATTTGGAGAAAAATACATGGAATACAAAAAACGAACAGGTATCTTAATTCCAAAATTAAGAAAAAAGGCAAAATAATTAAATTAAAAATCAGGATGAGAGAATTAATGATTAAAAAAAATAAGTGGTTATTTGCAGCTTCGATTTGTATGTTGTTTTATTCTATTCTCGAGTTATCAGATAGTGTTATAATTATCCTAATGGCTCTAAATGTAATACCTAACCTTTATTTAGTCTTTGAATTTACTGTTCCTATTATACAGCAATTATTAGAATCCCAACCACTAACACTGGCACCAATTTTCTGGGCATTTACCTTAATGCGAGTTATTTCCACAATAGGTCTTTTTAGGAATCTATTATGGGGTTTATATCTTGGATTGATTAGTCTTATTTTAACAATGATACTCACAGTTTTATTTCTGCCTTTTGGAAGTTTTGAACTTCTTGCATGTAGCATAATCCTTATCCTTCTTATAGTTGGATATTATGAGAATAAACCAATTATAAATAATTAAAGAATAAATAGAATTGATAAAATTGAGTAAATTTATTTAATGCAAAATTAGGTTAATTATTATTTTTATGAAGTAAGACTATAGTTATTAGATTTGCTAAGTTTGAGAAATCAGTAGTCTCTGGATTATCATTTTGAGCATCCCAACCAAAGAGCATTTTTGCTGCCTTACCATATTTCGATACATACCATTTCATAATTGTCATTTTTTGGTTTATATCTGAGACATACTCTATTCGAGGTTTGAAATGATGAAATCCACGTATTACGGATATATCGTCAGGGTTTGCCCTCATATTTTTTATCCAAGTTGCATTCTCTCCTCTTGCAGCAAAGATAGTGATCGTTCCTTCATATCTTCTGTATTCTAATGGAGTTCTTCTCGTTTTTCCTGTTTTCCATCCTTTTGTCTTTAAAATCAGAAAAATCTTTCCGAATCCAAATAAAGGCAATATCCTTGCTCTATACAAAGGGATCATCAAATATTTATTTAGGTTTCTCCATCTTTTTAAAGTTTTATTTTTAGATACTTCATCTTTGTAATGAAAATTAAACATTACTGATCCAGGACGCGGTAATTTTTCTTTATTCATTTTAACCTCACTTGATTGAGATATTACTATTTATGATTTTTAAACGAATTTATTCTTTTAAATTTACTATAAATGATAGATCACATTATTTTATTTTGAGGCATTGAGCCAAACATCTTTTGACACAAGCATTACAATTTATACATTTCTCACGATTTGTTAAGTCAACTTTCTTATCTTTTTCATTAAATAGATATAAATTCCTAGGACATACTTCTATACATACTTTGCATCCAATACATTCATCTCTCTCGATATTTATTTGACCATAGGGTTGTAATTTATATTCACCAAACAAAAACTTCATTTTCTCATCACCTTTCTTCCAAGTTTTTGCTCCTAATTCACTTTTATAAATTGGAGTTAGTCCATGAAAATCTTCTGCCATAACCAAAGTAATTAAAAGTGAAAAGACTATGTTCCAAATTAGATAAAGAAGATTAATTATGATTATTAAGTTAAATAGAACTATTAAAAGGAGGAATATCCCCTCATAAATCCAAACTTTTATTTTTCCTGTTTTTGTAGGAATGCTAGGCAAAATCAACATAGTTCCATAAATTATAATAACAAAAATTAAAATGGTATCTAAATAAAGAATTATATTCAAAATTGGTAAAAATATAGCAACAATCCAATAGATAACGGAAGCTAAAAGAGTTAAAATAAAGAAATATAATGTAGCCATTTCAATTCTGTTAGAGACGGGAAATCTTATTGTTCTTTGTGCCTTTGATTTATTATATTTTTGACTTATATAAGAGGGGATATCTTTAGCGTACACAGGTCCAAATTTTACATCCCACCCCGTCTTTTTTTTAATGATAAGGGGATCCATTCCAGGAGCACTTAATTGAGGTAAAATTAGAGTTCTATGTGACACAAGAAGATCAATTCCACTGGTTTTTATAATTGACAAGACAGAATCAGTATTAAAATCGTCTCCACAGGCTCCACACCATACATTAATTCCCCTGGAAGGAGCAATTAATAAATAACAATCGAGGTTTTTTATTGCCTTTAGAACTCTTTTTACAGTTAAAATAAAATTACATGTTAATAAAACTGGACTTTCACTTGTAGGATTTCCAACTTTTATAAGAGTTGGTTCTATCGGAAATCCAGTCCATCTTAAGAAATAACTTAGAAATAAGTGTATTGATTTTTTAATCTTCATTTTAGGCACCTTAATGTTAAATAATTTATCACTTTATTAAAAGAAGATATCAAAATGAATGAAATATTTATCAGATAGAATTTTTAAAGCTTTTTTTTTAATCTAAATAACTTTAAAGTGTCTAATAGATAATATTTTTCTTCAATTAAAGAAAAATTATACCCATCAAGCCGTTCTTCTATATTTTTTAAAGATCTAGTGGTTAATTGTGACTTAAAATATGTAATAATTGCTAAGGGAATTCTAACAAAAAAATACACAATTTTCTTCCAAATTTTCTGAGGTTTAACCTCATCAACTAAAATGAATTCTCCGTCATCCTTTAATTTTTTATAGATTTGTTTCAAGCAGAAATTTTGTTCATCTTGATAAAATTCACTAAATGATAAAATAGCTGTTATTTTATCAAAAGATTTATCAGTAAATTGTACATCTAATTCAATAACCGGCATTTTAATAATTTGGATATTGTCTTTTAGTCCTTCTAATTCAATATTCTTTTTTGCTACCTCAAGCATTTTTTCCGAATAGTCGATACCGATAACCTTTGCCCCTTTTTTAGCACATAGAATGGCAAATGTTCCTGTACCCATACCAATATCTAAAAGGATATCATTCTTAAGTACCAATTTATCTGAGATATATCTTTTGATTTTTTGTAAGCGCCCTAATGTTAAATAATTAATTCCTTTATCATATTTTTCGGCCTTCTTTTCCAATGCTTTCATATAAACATATGACATTTCTAAAAATACCGCCTATAGAAATAATTTCTTTTTAATAACTTATAAATTTCATATGTCTTGACTCTTAAATTTTTCTTGAGGAAAAAAGATAGACAAAAGAGAGAAAGTTTTTATAATAAACTGTAAGTTTATTACTTACACTATTTTGTAAAAAAAAATATAAATTAGAGCATTAGAATCAAATCTAATTAAAGTTCTAAAGAGGGAATAATAGAGATTGATTAGAAGGGGTGAGATTGATTACCTTTGTCTTAAAATTGCCCAGATAAAGTCCAAGAAACAAGAGTCTGGGTTATCTGAGCCATATCCTGAAGCAATCCCTAGAAAAGTAGAAGAAATACCAGAAATACAATATGATGCTACATTTAAAATAGTTATATTTGGTGATCCTGGGGTACATAAACAAGGATTAACTGAAAAATTTTTAACAAATACACTTAGCTCGGATTCCACATCGACAATTGGAGTGGATCTTAAAGTAAAGGGCATTAAAATTGATGGAAACAAGGTTAAATTAGAAATTTGGGATTTTGGTGGTGAGGAGCGATTTAAATTTTTGCTACCTATATATGCACGAGGAGCTAAGGGAGGTTTTTTCATTTATGATATCAAGAATTCTTCATCCCTTGCTCATATTGAAGATTGGTTAACTCTTGTTTGGAGAAAAATTAATATAGAGAAACATTTTCCGATTATAATGGTAGGGATTATGCATGATGACGAGAATGAACGACAGATTTCAGCAGAAGCGGCTATAGAAATCGCTAAGTCAAAGGATATAGATGGTTTTATTGAATGTAATATTAATACAGGTGAAAATGTTGAAGAAGCTTTTGAGCAATTGACCAAATTGATGCTTGACAATGAAAGGGAAAAATTTAGTGAAGAATTACGTGAAATCAGTGATTTATTATAATTATACAGAAAGGAAAATTATTTGTAATCTCCTTAGTAAAACACGATAATAAATAAAAAGGGATCTGAGTTAACGCAATAATTATTTGATAATTAGAGATTTTTCAATTTTTCTTGTTCCTTTCGCTTCTTTTTTTCTAGTTTTTTCTTTTGTTTTTCTAATTTTTTTCGCTTTTTTGCTTCTCGTTTTGCTTCTTTTTCTTTTTGTTTTCTCTCTCGTTTTAATCTTTCAAGTTCCTGTTTTTCTTTTACAATAGCTTCTAATTCTTGCCTTTCCTTTTCTATTCGTTCCTGTTCTAATCTTATAGCTTCCTTTTTCTCTTGTTCGATTTTTGCTAATCGTTCTTTTTCTAATTGTTCTTGTGCTTGTTTTTCTTTTTCTAGGCGAATTCGTTCAAGCCGCTCTTTTTCTTTTCTTTCCTTCTCTAGTCTCTCTCTCTCTTTTCTTTCTTGTTCTAGTCTTTCTAATCTTTCTTTCTCTAAACGGGCTTTTTCAATTCGTTCTCTTTCTAGTCTTTCTTGTCTCTCTTTCTCTAATCGAGCTTTTTCGATTCGTTCTCTTTCCAATCTTTCCGCCTCCTCTATCTCAAAAAGCCATTTATCTACTTTTAGAAGTAAATCCGCCGTTTCTTTTTTGGATAACCCCAAGCCTGATTCTTTTTTAATGTAGATATTAGCATATTTACTCATTTCCCATATTTTTTTCTGGTGTAAAGTGGTTGCGCTCACCCCCATCTGTCTTGCAGTTTCCCTCGCAAGTTCGAAAGCTTGTCCAATCGAGTGCATTTCATAGTCTCCCTCAATTACATTCTTTAAATACAGAAGTATCTGCTTAATGTCTGCTTCAGGCGGGGAGGGTAATGGTTTAAGTTCAACAATTTCTGATTTTAACGTATCTAATTCAAATGCTTCTTGTTCGATTTCCCTTATTTCTGGTGTTTTAATGTCGGGAGTTTGGACCTGAACTTGATCCCAATCTGAAGGTGGCTCTACAAGTTTAGGGATAACTATAGGTTCTTTTTTTACTTTTCTTTGAAATTCTACTGGCCAACTGATAAATGAATATATACGATCTTCCGCTGAGACAAATATTGATTCTTTAGAAAGTTTTTTAGCTTCTGTGCCTGTCGGTTTCGAAAAGATTGGTGGCATACTCGACTTTAATGATAAAAAAGCATTTTCTATTATAGAGAATAGATACATAGGATCAAACTCAAGAGGAGAATAAGTAGACATCAAAGTTTGATTATTATACTCAATAACACTGAGATTTGTGGGAGAGATAGTTTCCTCTAAAAGAACGTCTGCTGTAAAATCAATCCCATTTAATCCTGCTGTTGGATTGAGGTAAGAGGATCCTGGTTTGGTTTTCATTTTATCAGAAACTAAAATTTGGTTATAATAGTCTCTGTGTGCGCTTAAAATTTTATAACCCTCATTTGAGATCTGAAAGGAATTATCCGTACGTAATTTTTCCATCATCTCTAAAATTATATCCTTTTTAGGAATGAATACATTTCGCATTAATGCCCCCTTTATAAAGGTTAAGTGATCTTCTGATTTATTAGACAAATCGAGAGGGATTTTTATCACTTTCTCTGCTATAATTACGTCGCGATCATCTTCTAAAGTTACATTTCCTGAAGTAGCCATATGATCGTAAACAAAATCTGATAACACTAATCCAGTTAAGATTCGATTATCAGTTACATAATTGCCGGATTCTAATTCAAATTTGAGGAAATAACATCCTAGGCCAAAAAGATAATGAACTGTTCCTTGTTTAGTTTCAATTGAATAATCCAAACCACTAAAGAAGATAACGGTGTCCATCTCTATGTTTGAGACAGGATGATGGACATAAGTTCCTAATGTGGGATAACCTAATAAATCACTCCAACTCGGGATCATAAAAAGCGAGTAATTGGGATATAATTTACTTTCCATTTTCAATTGTTCAAATCTTTCTTTTTCAAGTCTTTCTCTTTCAATTCTCTCTCTTTCAATTCTTTCTTGTTCGGCTCTTTCCATTTCAAGCCTTACTTTTTCAAGTCTCTCTTGTTCGATACGTTCTTGTTCAAATCTCTCTCTTTCCATTATTTCTTGTTCTGATTCTTCTTTTTTAAGTTCTTCTTTTTCAGGTTCTTTTTTTTCAGAGTTTTCCTTCATTAAAGCTTCTAGTTCACGGATCTCTTTTTCTAATTTTTCCATATCCGAGTCATCATCATTATTTTTCTCAATCCCCATAATATCAACTCTAAATATAATTTTTTATTAAAATAATTTTAACGAATAACTATTTCTTACTCTTCACTATAATAAAATTTATACTTTTATAGTCTTTGGATTTTCATAGATGATTTATTCTTTTAAAGTCTATCGAATAATATTAATAAGGAGACTATAAGAATTTTTTTAAGGGAGTAAAATAGTAAAGATCGTGATGACGTCTCTTAATATTCTTCCTATGAGTATTGGCTTTATTCTATTCATTTTGGCTTTTATACATGCATTGTTTGATGGTAAGCACAATCTCGTGCAGCGAGTTCTAATGCTAGCAACACTTTTTTTCTATGGAATTTTATTGGAGTATATTGGAATTATTTCTGGGCATCACTATTATGCAGTGGAGCCTATTATGATTTTAGGAGTAGTTCCTCTATCGATTCCATTAGCGTGGGTTGGGATTATATATAGTGCGATGATAATTGGTGAACGACTCGAATTATCGCTATGGAATCGCATATTAACAACTACTTTACTAGCTTTAAGTTTAGATTGGGGTATGGATCCTATTGCGGTTGAGTTAGGGTTATGGACATGGACGCACGAAGGAGGTTCATTTTTTGGAGTTCCAAGTTTTAACTTTATAGGTTGGTTTTTTATTCCTGTAGCGTATTTAATAGCCTATAATTTGCATTGGAATAAAGAGCGCAATAAAATAGAGCTCCTTTCGATAAGTGAAATTGATAACCATGTATCTTTGAAGCGTAGGCTTTATACATTGTTTTTCGTCATCCCAATAGCTTTAGGTTTTCTAATATTAATAGGCTTAATTACTACAATCCCAATAATATATAATTTACCATTTGTTATTGTAGTAATTTGGGAAATTCTTACAATAGTATATACATCTTGGATGGTTTTAAGGAACAGAGATAAATTATATCGAAAATTCTGGTACGATCTAATTCCTCCGATCATTATTTTGTATATTGGGTATAGTTATGCCGTTCTTGGGTTCTCTATAGGTCAACTAATGTTAGGTATTTTCATGTGTATTACACCAATTCCATTATTATTGGTGTTAATTTTTAATCTGCTAAATGGAAGGAAAGTGATTAGAAAGTAGAGAACTCAAATAAAGCGAAATTATCAATTATTTTTTTCTAAATATCTAATAATTTTATTTAAATAAAAACAATGCGTAAGATTATACTTAATACATAAATTTTTAACTTATTAATTGAGAGCATGATTCAAATTTTTAAAGAGGTTATAAACAATGGGTAGAAGTATTGCTATTTTAGGTATTTTAGGAATAATTTTGGGAGCAGGTGGTTTAGGATTAGGAGGTTATATGTGGATATCTCTAGCAAGAGTAGAAAATCAAGTGAATAGTATTTCAGGACAATCTTCATGGTATAAATATAATGAGACTAATTTTGCATCTGATCCAGCCTATACTTACTTGCCATTCTTTGGTTTAACTATTGATTTTGAACTTGGATTCAATGAATCAGTATATTTTAATTTTATGGCTCTGGCTCATTTAGAACCAGCTGCAATGTGGTCACAAATCTATGCATTATTCAGAGTAGATGGAATTACTGATACAAGCCATTACGCTTTAGTGGGACTATATAATGGTCAGACTGCTTCTCTTATGATAACTTTACAACATAAAACTTTCGATCTATCTCTTGGAGAGCATAATGTTACTGTAGTTATATATGGAACTTCAACGGGCAATTACATTTACCGTAGTTCGTTGTTTGTTCAGAGGTTTTCGGTATAAATTATGAAGTTAATATTTTTTTTTCAATCTAATTTTTCTCCATTAAAAATTAATAGTTAAATAAATTGGATTCTTAATAGAATTGTAACAATCTATCAATTTTAGGTAAAGAATTACTTTCATGTACTCTGAGCTTGAGGATTCGGAAAACAGTATTTATATTAATATCTTAAAGAAATCCACAGATTATAAAACACTCTTAAACTTTGAAAATTTTGAAGGATATATTACTAAAACGTCTATCACTAAAATTAGAAAGGCTCTAACTAATTTTATCCAAAATATAAAGCATGATAAAATTTCTCGCATCCTACCTATTTTAGTATCATCTAAATTCGAAAAAGTTAGACTGCTTGATTTAATAGAAGTAAAGCTTCAAGATGCGCGAATGGTATATGTTCCAAGTCCACCTGCGTCTGAGCACATATTCTACCATATATACAATTGTTTAATTGAAGAACTGGGATTAAATATCCTTGATGAAATCTCAAACAAGATTCAGACTGAAAATGTTAGGAGAAGTCGATGTGTAAGAGCAATTATAGATTACATTCATAATGAAGAGAAAAAAAATGTGGTAATGCGATGGTTTTTGGGTGAAAAATTATCCAACAGTGAAAAAAACATGTTAGGTTTTAAAGATAATATAGAAGCAGATGATATTTCACTTGAAATGATAAAATTAATTGGCAATTTCTCTAATGAAGTTATCTTACTTTATTTTGATGATATAGAATTGCCCTATACGGAATTTGGAGAATTTGCTGAAAGAAAATTTTTAGAAACCTTAAAAAGATTAAATCGCGATGTAAAACAGCTAATTATCATCCTAATCTGCTCCAGAAATTCATGGCCTAAAATACTAAAACTTGCTGATCAGACTCTCAGTTCAATTTTAGGACCAGAAATGGAATTCTACGATCTTTCAGAGGTAAAAAAATTAATTTCAAGCGCGATGGATGAATATTGGTTGAAAAATGACATAAAACCTCCAATAAATCAATTTTTTCCTCTCAATGAGAAGCTAATTAATGAATTTTTTAAACAGTCCGACGGAGAGATAAGACCTTTCTTAAAAGCATATATAGAAGGAATCAGAAAAATAATATCAGGCGAAATATCCATTTAAATCAATATTCTGGCTAATTTTGAGATTTTAGATGGGAATGGATTTGGTATTTTCTTCAATGATCTTTCCTTACTGGGTGACTAGTTTAGGAAGATGGATATTTTTTATCATTAATCTCTTAGTTGTTGTACTAATATGTGTAAAGTATGGAATTAAGAACCTCTCAAAAGAACTAAGAGATACTAGGATTATAACCTAGTCACAATAAAATAACAGGTGTTACTCACGACACTAAATTTGATATGTATAAATAACAATTTTCTTTTCTAAAAAAAAAGGTGACAATTTAACCGATGAACGAGGTTAATCATCTTAGATCAAGGTCGATCACACAGTAAACTTAAAAGAGTACTAAAGATTTCAACTGGCGAATAGAATTTTCTAATCGGGAGTATTAAATCTCGAAAATCTTAAAATTGTACCTTTTTTTCCGTCACCTTTTAACTTCTATTTATCAAGATCTATATTTTCGTGATTTATATTTAAATATAGTCCTTATGGATTAATTTAAAATTTATAATTGGCTCTGGTTTCAAATTCCTATAATTTTGCATTAAAAAGTTCAATTTATAAACTTTTTAAAAGTAACTAAAATCTCTAATATACCAAAAATTCCCCCTTAATCAAAAATGAATTAGTACCACTTCTTAAAAGTCTGGAGGAGAGATAAGAACATCCATAAAGTAATATAAAGAAGCTATTTATAAAATTATAATCTCGCAAAATATCCGATGAGTTCATAAGAGTCAAATTTTGTCAAGTCTTAATTAAAAAATAGGTATAGCCTATTATTTTCAAAAATAGAGGGAGTTAAATGGACTGATTTTATAAATCCATCTCTTTTATTTTATAAGTTTGATTACTTTCTTCCAATATAATATTAAAATGAATTAAAATTCCTTAACAGACTTTATTTTGATAATAAATTTCTATAGCCTGTACTATACAACATAAGGTATTATAGAAAGTATTGGACTTCACAAAATAACAGGGGAAGGAAAATCATTTCTTAACACCACAATTTCTCCTAAATCTACGTTATTTTCATTTAGCCAAGATTCGGGTAACGCGATATTCATTTGATCCTTATCTTGATCATTGAAATCGAGTAATTCATTTAGTTGTAAGCCACATTTATTAGTGCTTGTTTGATAAAAGCAGTTCATTAATTTAATTATTTGACTAATGTATTCTTTATCAACGTATTGGTATGTTTTATTAACAAGTGATTGAATTACATCTCGTAAGAGCCAATAATTAGTCATAATTTCATGGAAATATGGGATTAATATGAATTTATCTAGAAATCTCTTTTTAGAAGGAGATTGAAGAAGGTTACTTATTTTAATATATTTACCGGGTTTTAAATTATATTTTTTAATAGTTTCTTCGTTAGTAACAACAATATTATTAAAATTTTTAATACTAGCAGTTACTTTAGCAAGATACCAACTATATTTCCGAGAGATTATATTTATTTTCAATTCAATTCATATAATCATGTTTTTGATATTTAAATTTATTTAGTTTTAAAAAGGAGTTAAAAAAAGTAAAAGAAATCAATCAAAAATGAAAATTAGGATAATTATAAATGGATGATGAAGGAAACTATATATAGCTTCTAAAATTTATGGAGTTAGTAAAATAGATAATAAAATTCATCATTAAATGAAATCCAAATGAAGAAAGAAAATGTAAGAGACAAGTTTGTTGGAGCGTGGAAGCTTATTGCTTATGAAATTCGAACAATTGATGGTCAGGTTTTAGAGAAAAATGAATTAACGGGCATATTGATATATAGTAAGGAGGGATATATGTCAGTCCAGATGATGAAACCTGAACGCCCGAAATTTCAAGATGGTACTGGAGAGGATCTTGATGGAGAATCAATTGAGGTGATTAAAGCTGCATTTGAGGGGTATGGAGGTTATTTTGGTAAGTATACTCTCGATGAAGAGAACGGAATTATAACACATCATATTCTGGGATCTCATATTCCAAATTGGGTAAGTATGGATTTTGAGCGTCTTTACCGATTTTTAGGAAATAAATTAGAACTTACTTCACGACCATTTCAATCTGATGACAAAAGAGTCTTTTATTACCTACTTTGGGAGCGTTTTAAATAAATTATAGAATTAAAAACGATAGACTTTTTCGCGTAGGAAGGAAACCTAAAAAGAATACGGCTTATCTTTAAGCCTTTTTCGGGTATTATATTTTCGTGCTCTCATTCTCCAACCTAGATTACCCATTGTTTTGTAGAGACCGACTGGTATTAAATTCTTTGAAATGAGATCGAGAGCTTCTTGAGAGACATTTTTACCTTCTGATGAAGCCTCACTTGCAAGGTCTAATCCTTTCATCACATTTCTTACCATGCCTCCGCGTTCTTTAAGGGGTATTCCATGTACTGCTTCTCCTCCTCCAAAAGCAATTCCTCCCTTCCACGTAAAACCAGCCTCACTTGCGAATATTTGGCAAATTTCTAACGCTACACTTATTTGTTTCGATTCTGGAAATCCCGAATTGGAGATGGCGACAAAATTCTGAGACTTCGAGCTTTTTATTCTGTCTCGTTCGCTTTTTATCAGTTCCATGGCTTTAATAACTGGTGCGGGTAAGCTATCAACATATAATGGAAAAGTTAAAATAATTAAATCAGCGTTCTCAATCATCGAAAATAATTCTTGTACTTTTTCTGGGCGATTAACTAGTCTATGTATGAATGTTTTCTCGCTTTTCATCCCTAATTCTTCCAATTTCTCTACTAAGTAATTTCCAAGGGATGCAGAAGTACT
Organism: Promethearchaeota archaeon; assembly: GCA_048941015.1. Classification (GTDB taxonomy): domain Archaea; phylum Asgardarchaeota; class Lokiarchaeia; order Sigyniarchaeales; family SOKP01; genus SOKP01. The sequence continues at coordinate 15,592 of JBHLNZ010000039.1, forward strand.
ATTTTCTCCTCGAGGGCTTCCAACTAAGAGAAGAACATTCTTTGGATTATTCATGCTTCTGCCTCCACTTTTTTTAAAATTTTTTTGAACTCGTTTAAAAATTCGGTCTGATCGCCATTCTTAGTATAGATTATAACATTATGATGCGGTGCTTCCGTATTTAACGAATTACGATGCACTAATTTTCGGAATACGGATTCTTTCGCCTTATCAGGTTTATCTAAAAATCCTACAACAATAATAGAAGCTCGTTTTTCATAACGTTGTTTATGGTGAATTTCACCTGCTCGTTTTGTAAAGAAAGGTAATATGGTTGGGATAAATCTATCTATCACTTTCTTTAATTCAGAAGAATATCCTCCAAATGTTATTGGAGTAAAATGCAGAATGAGATTAGTTTGAACCATCTTTTTAGCGATTTCTCGACCAGAATCATCGATCTTGCATTCTCCCGGTGTTTTAACCCAGCAATCGAAACAACCTTGACAAGCCGCAACTTTAACATCCCTTAGTAGAATAGATTCAACATTATAATCCCGACGCTTTATTTCTTCTACTATTGACGAATATAGCAAGTCAATTTCAGAATCTTCAGTAATACTTCCATTTAATAATAATGCGTTAATCATTTTTTCAATCATCTTATTCGATAAAATAAATCCTTAATTAAAAAAAATGTATAGACCAATTTTTTTATCGTATTAATTAGTATTAAATTAAAGGTTTATAATAAAATCCCCAGAGCATTTTTCACGAGAATTTAATAAACATTTATCGATTTCAGGCTCAATAGTATGATCAATTCCTAGTCCATCTAACCAACAACTCACTCGATAAATTACCCCACATTCATACTCTTTCTCAAATCCAAACATTTTCATTCCATTATAGGCAAAACATTTGTTCATTTCCCAATGCATCCGATTTTTTTGAGGAAAAGTGTAGACAAAGTCCATAAAATCCCCTTTTAAGATGCTAAAAGCGTTATCAATAAAATCTTTTAATTGATCAAAGGTTTTGATTTTCAATTTATCCAAACCCATTGCCTTTTTGATTCTTTGCATTTCAATTGTTGAAAGAGTTTTAATAGCCGCTTTGTTTAGTTTATTAGCAGCATCAATTCCTAATTCTCGACCACAATTATAAAACCAGGCACCGTCGTGAGTCATCCAACACTTCACAAGTAGTTCTTTTAATTGCTTCTTATCAAGTTGATCAAATAATACCATCTTGATATTAAATATGAGTTAATAATTTAAAAAAGAGTTATTTTTTAATTCAAATATAGAGATGAACGTTTTATAAAAAATAAAATAAAAAAGTGGATTAAAGTTAAAACTTACTTTGATTTCTCTAATAGAATTGGTTTCCGCTTACATATGTATTAGTAGCAAGAGTAATGCCAAAGGGACTCTCATTGAATAAACAAGTATTCCCAACAACAGTGTTATTAGTACCTCCTCCAAGCCAGATCCCCAAACCTACTATAATTGTAGGAACTACAACATTATAACAGCCATTAGCTTCAATAGTATTATAATCCCCATCCACATAGATTCCTGCATATATTCCGTATTGTATATAATTTCCTAAAATTATATTATAATCTGTCTCTACGCAAATTCCCCATTGATCAAAGTCATATATATGGTTATTACTTATACTATTATAATTGCTATTGGATTCGGTAAAAATTCCAGCAAATCCTGTGTTATTTATGAAATTTCCATCCACGAAATTATTTGCTCCCGTTAAGTAAATTCCTCGTGAAGAAAAATCATCGATCACGTTATCATAAATATGTGCTTTATTTCCACCAGCTTGCCAAATAGCATAATCAACCAAATGAAAGTAGCATTCACTTATCCAAACGTTATCTGAAAGGATATATATTCCCCGCCCTGTTGTATTTGAGTCGCCTATTATGTGCACATTCCTAATATAAATGGCATTATTATTCGTTTCATTTATCCGAATTATGTTAAGATTCAATAAAGTCACTTCAGTTGTATCTATTTTTATATTCTGGATAGTCAATGATCTGGCATTAGTAATGTCAAAAGCTTTTTGATTTATTGCACATTTCATGAACGTGCCTGCTCCTTGAATAATGTAATTACCTCCACCCTTAATTTCAATTGTGCCAGATAGGGTTATATTTTTTGTTATTTTAATTATTCCATATCCTGTACCAATTGCACTTAAAGCACTATTGATTTCTGCTTCTGATTTAACAGGATATTCTATTCCTTGTGGTTCATCTACTAATTGAAAATTCAGAATTGAAAATACTCCCAATCCCAATCCGGACGCTCCAACAATTAATGCGATGATTCCTAATACTGTACTTTTTGCCATAATTTAACATCTCTCTTTGTAAATTGAAATAATTATAAAAGAATTGTAATTAAACCTTTTTGCATTTAATTAGGATTAAAATTTTTGTTAAAAAAAAAGTGGTGCTTGAAGTGGGAAATGAAATTAAAGATTTATATTACACTTCAAATAAAACCTAATTAATTATGAAGATTTTCCTTATTATATTTGACAGTTTGAGAAAAGACCATACCAGTAAAACTTTGAAAAAAATAGCTAATTTTAAAATCGATAAGGAAAAAAATGGTTATAATTTTTATTTGAAACTAAAATAAATTATTTAATAAGGTATATACTGAACCCTATCATCCAAAACATAAGAAGGTATATGAGGATTCTTTCAATAGTCCCCTTTGCTAACCCTAAGAATAAAATAGTTGATTCTGTTGGTAATCCTAAATAAGGAAAGAATAACACCATCAAAACAAGAGTGATAGAACCTAATGCGACTGATATGTAAGAGAATGGAGGTTTTGAGACTTTATAAGAGAGTATAGCCGTGGCTACTGCAAATATAAAGGTAAACGCGGTGACATAACCATGTATTGGTCTTATATTTTCAGGAAATAACCCTACACTTATTACAAATGCTCCAGTAATCAGTAAGAGAATATTAAATAACTTGGAATTCTGAGACTTATAAAGAATAACTGATGAAAATACAAGGCTCGAACCGAATAATATAATGGAAATATTATAAATAATTGATGTTGTGCCAACCCCTAAAGAACTAACATAATTTAAAGAACTATTATAACCAGGCTGAAAACTTTCCAATAGAATTAACATCATTAGCCATTGAACACTACCAACAAAAATAATTATTCCGGCATTTAATTTTGTAAAAACTTTAATAACGAGATCACCTTTTTTTCTGAAATCCTTAATATTTTTTTTATATTGAGCAAAAAATAAAAAAACAATATAAGTTCGTAGTAGTCCAATCTTTTATGAATTAAGGATATGATTTTCAAAAAAGAGAGGGATTATAAAGAAAGAATATTATAGAATTAGTAGATTTAACATAAAAACCCTGAAAGTAGATTTTTAATTATTAGTTATATTCCAAGTACGTAGTTTTTTGGAAGCATGAGTATGCAGAATTCTAAAAGAAAAGTCCAATTAACATTCCTTGGTGGGGTTGATGAGGTAGGGGGTAATATCGTATTACTCGAAGACTTAGAATATAATGTTAAAATTTTCTTGGATTTTGGTGTTAATATTAAAAAATTCAAAAAGCAATATGAATTAAATGAACATCCAAATTCTATCGAAGAAATGATAAATTTGGGGCTACTTCCAAACGAAAAGTTTATTCCAATAAAAAATCTGTACACTAAACAGGTTGGCATCTATAGGAAGAAAATATCGGATCAGGAATCACCTTCGAACTTGGATGCTGTTTTGATTTCACATCCCCATAAGGACCATTTTTTAGGATTATCCTTTATAAATCGAACAATCCCTATTTACACAGGTGTTGTTACCAAAAAAATTATTAAAGCCTTTTATAGATCTGCTAGACGCACGATAGACAACAATTTTAAAGGTTTAAATTGGCATACATTTCGGACGAGGGATGTTTTAAACATTAAAGGATTACGAATAGTACCTTTTCATGTAGATCATTCGATTCCTGCTGCATATGGATTTATTATATATAGTTCGGCAGGTCCGATAGTGTATACAGGTGATTTGCGAATGCACGGACCATTATCACATATGACAGAAGAATTCCTTGAAGAAATCGGCTCAAACAATTTAATTAAGTCTGAGGGAAATTTAACTCAAGAGCAAATAGACCTAATTTCAAAGGGAGTGAAGATTCTTATATGTGAAGGAACAAAAATTAATAAGGGTGTTGTTGAATCGGAAGAAGCAGTAAAAGCCAATCTTTCACGTTTATTCAAAAAAAATCCGTTTGATTATATTCTAGTTAAGTATGACCGTATTGATTGGGATCGATTTAGAACTTTCTCCCATATCGCTAAAGAGCATGGTTGGAAATATATTATTTCGGAAAGGGATGCGTATTTTTACTATCTTTTAAATAAAGGCGCAATTTATGAAACAATGAAGGATCCGAATATTATTGAAGATGAAAATATCTATATTTTAAAAAGTGGGCTCATAAAATTTACGTGGCAAGAGAAAATTCGAAATGCAATATACACGCAAAATCAAAGTGAGCGATTCCTGGAACATCATCAAATAAAAGAATTAGATAAAAATTATTTCATCTTTATCACACACCTTTATGATAGTTTGATGAATAATCTAAATCTTAACCTAAAGGGGTTGTTTATTTCGTCTAGTATAGACCCATATGTAGAAGAATTTTATGATAATACTAATAAAATTTGTAATAGATTGTTAGAAATCGGGATACCAGCATATCGGATTCATGCATCAGGGCATGCAACTTCTCATGATTTAATTAATTTCATAAACCAGGTTAAGCCAGAGATTCTTATTCCTATCCATACTGACCATAGCAACTTTTTTAGCACATTCTTTCAAAATTCAGCAATAAAAGTAATTATTCCTGAATTACATGAAATAATTGAATTATAATGTTTAATCACAGCAGCTCTACTAACGATTAGAAAAATTTTATCGGAAATTGATTATAGCAAGCCGATATCATCTGAAGTTTTAAATTCACTTCTAATTAAAATGGATCACTTTATTACGGCATTACCTAAAATAAAAATATCTTGAAATTAGAGTAAAATTTGATTATTATTTTAAGATATAAATGTAAAAAAAAGAAGATATTATGATTAATTTATTGTTTTACTCCTAAGTAGAATAGCACAGCGCTAATTGCCATTGCGGCTCTAATAAATATCAATGTAATACCTGGCGAAAACAAACCATCTAATATACCCCCGATAATATACATAAAAGCACCTATAGATAAGAATAAAAATTTTCTTCTTATTTCACCAGTTGATTGAATACTTTTTACTAAAAAACCTATACCGTCAAGTAATAGCATTGATAGCAAAAAACCTAATGTTAAAATAGAAGGGACTAACCCTTCTATACTGTCGTTAATTAAATCTTCGCCTGGAACGGTAGGATAATCGTAGATAATAGATCCTGCAGGATCTAAGATTATAAATAACTCAAAAATTACTCCTAAGATAAGATAAATAGAAAAAATATACCATTTTTTCGTAGGCATGATAAGTTCAGCACCAAAATACATGGCAAAGAGAGTTACGCCCGGAAACCATATCCAATTTATAAAACCTATTATACCAGAGGAGTTATCAATATTAGTTTGAGTTATAAGAATAGTTAAGAAGTCTAGAAAATCTCCAGTATAAATAAGACCCGCGAAAATATATACGAGTCCTAAATATAATAAAAGTTTCAAATGTGTCTTTCTCGCTTTATATACAGCGAATAGACCGAAAAATATTGAGAAAATAAAAACGCCTGAAGCGGTTACTCCATTTAACCAACCTATAAAAGATAGTGTCATAAAAATTCACCTTTTCATTTTTTTTTGTTTTATAAAAAATAATTATGAAAAATTTAAGATTTATTTCAATTAAATAAAGTAGAACCCTTAGGTAATATACTTTTCCACACGAGATTTTAAAAAACTTGGTTTTAACCAAGAATGAGTTGGGGTTAGATTTCTGTTAGTATAAAAGGCATCTTAATATTAAAGCTCGAGAAGATTCAAATAAAGCAATTTGATTATTATTTTAAGACATAAAAGTAAATACTTAAATAAAAGCAAAACTCAATTACTTATTGAACTTTACATTAGAGCAATAAAAAATAGATGATGAAATATGCCTGATTATTTAGAAAACTTGATAAGAGGTCTTCCGGGAGAAGCTTTAATAATTGTAGCTTTTAGTGAGGCGTTTATTAAACAAAACCTTGCGAATATTTCACCTGAATTTTTACCTATATATGGGATTGTTGTTTTAATCGCAGTATTTATAACCACTTTTATTTTGAAATATTTTGTAACGGGGATTGCGAAGTTTAATGGCTTTAAAAGTAATAATGGGACAACCGTGAGCCTAATATTTACCTTAATAGTTTCATTTCAAGCTGTTTGCTATAGTTTAGTGGTTGTGGGAGTTTATATTATTACAAATACAGAGATTCTACTACTCACCACCTTTCTAAGCATAATTATTGGATTAGTATTGAGTGCTATTGCTACAATTTTTCCAAAATCATAATTTTATTTAAAATTCTTAATTTTATTTTTAATTTATTTAGTAGCTTAAAGCTTCTACATTCGAATGTATAAACATTTCTAATTCAATTATTCCTTTTTTTGACAAAATGTTTAAATCTTTACGTTTCTTAAAAGATATTTAGAATTCCGTGGTTAAATTGGCTAGCATCGAGTTTATTAATGACGAATTGGACTTTTTATACGAGTTATTTTTGGATGAACCCGATGTAAAAATTCGGGACGACATATTGAATGACATCCATAATTTAGAACACCATTATTTATTATTAGAACTGCCTTCTTCATTATAGAAGAAAAGAAATTCTCTTTTTTTAGTCTAGCCAAGTTAATGTAGAATATTTAGAGATAATAAATTAAAATTTGTTCATAAAGTGATTAAAAATTTCATAAATTTATTATATTAATCCTGCTAGTAATAGTTCATTAAATTAAAGATGAAAAATTTTCTATGCGTTCACCAGAAACAAATAAACCACGAAAGAAACTGATTATTTCAATTTTTTTTGTAATCATCTCTTATTCTATAACGTGGTCTATCCTTTTTCCTCTAAGTATGATTTATACTGAGTTAAGTATTATTGAACGAGAAGTTTGGCATTCATTTGGTTCAATTGGACCTTGTATAGGGGGTATTATTGCGATTTATCTTTTAAAAAAAGGTGAAGGATTAAAAATTTTAAAGAAGAGAATTGTAAAGTTCGCGGGATGGAGACTTTGCTTGTTTGCATTTAGTCCCTTGATTATTTTATTATTAAGTTTATTGTTTGAATCTATATTAGGGTTTTTTAATTTATCTAAATTCCTCGCAGAGAATCAAATTACTAACATTGGCTCTATTTTTATATTCATTTTACCAAGTTTATGTTATGGCTTTTTTGAAGAGATTGGCTGGCGAGGATTTTTTTTACCCAAATTACAAGGTAGATATAATGCATTAAGTTCAACTTTAATTTTAACAATCATCTGGTGGTTTTGGCACTTTCCAGCTTTCTTTTATCGTTTTGATTTATTATTTGCTTTAATATTCATGTTCCCTTTAATGTTAGCTGGGTCGATTACTTTTACATTTCTCTTTAATCAATCTAATGGGAGTGTATTAATGTTAATTATTATCCATATTAGCTATGATATTGTATCGGCTCACCAAATTTCAATAATAGCGACTATTCTAGTAAGTATTTTCTATATTTCTGTGACTATTAGAGTTATTAAATTATATGGTATAAAAAATCTTTCAATGAAAGAGAAAATTACTCTATAATTAGCCTAAAGGTGAATTATTGAAAATATGAATGGTATCAGAAATTTATCCCAAAATTTTTTACTTATTCATCTGAAAGGCATCCTTTAAGGAGTGTACAAAATCCCATACTTTCTTAAATCTCTGTTCATCAACATTTGGCTTTTTTATCATTTTTAAGCACCATTCCATTTGTTCAGGGGTGGTGCTTGATTTATGATAAAGATTTAATGCATATTTGGAAAAATCTCTTACGAGAAAGTCAAATATCTGATCTAATGTATACTCATCAATGTCATAGATAGGTGCATTTTCAATAATTAAATGAGCATAGACAATTAAAGCAAAGATTTCTCCTATTCCAGAAAGCATAAAATCCATATCTTTTTGTTGTTGAGCATCTGGGGTTGCTTGTGTTCCAAGAAGGTTAAACATTTTGATTTGTTCCAAGAAAATTTTAACATTGGGTAAATCATATTTTTCAAATGCGGGTTTCCAATCATGGAGGCGGACACGGCCTAAACCTCGAGTTGGACCTTGATCAAAAAGAAAATCATCGTTTTTTGCTTGATCCTGTTTAGGAACATCTTCGTATTTTTTATGATTCATAAAGAAGTTTAGCATAAATTTCAAAATTAAAGCGATATTAACATGAACGGTGCCTTCAAGTTTGGGTAGAGCACGAATATCTCTTGCAGCACTTTCGAAGTACATATCCTTTTCAAATCCTTTTGCTGCAATAACATCCCATAAGAGATTGATTACTTCTTCGCCTTGAGTTGTTGTTTTCATTTTCATTACAGGAGCATAGAGTAGATAACGTCGATCTTTATCAGATGCAATTCTCATATAATCAGCTGTTCGTAATCCAAATAATTTCATAGCGACTAATCGTGTATACGCATCGACAAAATTTTGCTTTACATGTTGGAAATCCGTCACATACATATTATACAGTCTACGATGAGCTGCATGATGAATGGCCTCATAAAATGCGTGTGTACAAATACCAATTGAAGCCCATCCCAAATTATATTTACCAATATTAACGGTGTTAAGTGAAGCATTCCAAGCTTCCTCTCCTTTAGAAAGAATATCTTCTTCAGTTATAGGATAATCGTGAAGTGCAAAATTTGCCACGTAATTTTGACTATCGCAGATATTTTTTATCAATTCATAATTTTTGTGTTTATAGTTAGCAACAAAAAAAACATATTGATCTTTATTTTTCATATCATATGGAGGGATGTTCCCTTCCTTATCAGCAAATTTACCAAAATTTGAAACCATCTCAGCCTCGTTTCCGTTTCCAATATAATACTTCTCTCCATTAGCTCTATAAGTTCCGTCTTCTTGTGGTGTAAGGGCCATCTCTGTTCCATAAATATCAGCACCATGAGCCTGTTCTGAAAGTCCAAAAGCAAAAATTGCTCCGTCTCTAAGTAATTTGGCAGCTTTCTTCTTTGGTAATTCATTTTTACTCATCCAAATGGGACCAAGTCCTAATATAGTGACTTGCCACGTGTACCAATAAGAAAGACCATAAAATGCGAGAATTTCGTTAAATTCACATATACGCCAAGTATCCCATCGATAGTTTTCGTTATCTCCATATAGAGCGGGTGTTAAAAGCTGTGCAAAAATTTTATTACTTTTTTGAAACTCAAGAAAATCTGAATACCAAACTCTTTTATGATCATCTTCTTTTAACTTTGCTTTTCCTTTATTTTCAAAAAATTTAATAGTTTGAAGCATTATTTCTTTTGAACGATCATCAGGATAATAGCGAACATGTTTTTTAGGATTTAATAAAATTGTCATAAAATCGTTTTTAAAATTGTATTTTTCAATAAATATTAGGAATTCTGAAAGGATAATAAAAATTTTGGAATTTCTAATAAAATATTAGCTCTTTAAGTGCTTTAATAAACCTCTTGTTTTAATAAAAACTATACTATTTGGCCTTATACATACTCCGTAAAGAATCAAGGATAAATTCTTTTACTGATTTACGATCTGTTACAGAAGCCAGCATTTCATATAATGCTGACTGGCCTTCTGCTTTTTTCACCGGATTTTTAATAACTTCTTCAACACATTCGTTGAGATCTTTGAGAAATGGTTCTACAACTTTGGATTGATGCGGATATATTGTCATATGAATTGCAGGAGGAAATTGCAGACGATCTAAATGCCATCCTCTTTTTTCCATTGTATCTGCTAAGGTGTACATATGAAATTTATCGGAGGCAAAAGAGAATAAACTCATATTGGGTTTTCCTAAGATATATAACTCGGGGATTTGTTCAATTCCATCGATTAACTTTTTCGTAGCATCCATAACAATTTTTGCGAGTTTTAAATAACCATTTTCGCCAAGAGCTTTTAAAGCTGCCCAGGCTGCGGCAACAGGTCCTGCTGGGCGGGTGCCCTGCATCGCAGGTGAAGCATAAATTCCTCCTGACCAATCAATAGTTGCAGAATACTGATATTTCAATAAATTATCAGTTCGGTATAAGATTGTTGAGGTGCCTTTGGGGCCATATCCATATTTATGTATATCGGCAGAAATTGATGTAACACCCGGCACTGAAAAATCGAAATCTGGAATCTCATACCCTAAATTTCTTACAAAGGGTAACATATATCCTCCAAGACAAGCGTCAACATGCATTCCTATACCACATTCTTTCGCAAGAGCCGCAAGTTCAGTAATAGGATCCACTACTCCTCGAGGGAACTCGGGAGCAGATCCAACTATAAGAATGGTATTGTCAGTGATACTATCTTTCATAGCCTTAACATCGGCTCTGTAAGTTTTATTATCAACCGGAACATATCTCAATTTAACATCAAAATATTTAGATGCTTTTTCAAAACAAGGATGAGCTGAACTCGCTAAAATCATTTCAGGCTCCTTTATCTCTGGAAATTTGTCTCGCGCCCAATCTCTATATGTTTTTACTGCCAATAAAATACTTTCAGTACCTCCAGAAGTCATGCTACCACAAGCTTTTCGATCTCCCCCTAATAAATCAATAGTCATTGAAACTACTTCTGCTTCAAATTTTTGTAAACTTGGAAATGCCATTGGGCTTAATGCATTTTCAGAAAAAAACATGGTATATACTTCTTTAAGCAATTCAGTATGCTCGTCACTAGCATGAGATACCAAACTCCAAATCTTACCATTCTGCCAATTTGCGTCCTTTTTACGTGCTTTTCCCATCATTTCAAGAAGCTCCTCTCTGGGAATCCCCTCATTAGGTAAAATTACTTTTTGTCTTGCCATTTTGAATCACTTTCAAATTATGATATTAGATATTTTTTTTTTTGATAGTAATAATCTAAAATAAAGCTTTAAATAAATTTTAAAATCTATCTTTTATTACACTTTAATCCAAAAAATTTTAAATTAAGGTGAAATCTAAATGGTAGATTATTTGGCAACAATTACATATCCTTCTAAGGCAGCAAAAGAGTTTGGAAAAAAATTTCTTGAATTATCAAAAATAAAACCGCCAGATTGGCTCAAGATTAAGCTTGTCTACTCAACTGTAGATGGAAAATTGAAAGGTTATGCGCTTTATGAAGTTGATGATGATAAAATATTGAAAGCGGAAGTTGAAATTTCTAAACGTATGGCATTTTATTTTGATATTGAAGGATTTGAATATAAAATTGAAAGATTATTAACACCAAAAGAAGCTTTACCTATTATAGGATTGGGATAAAAACAAAGAATTCTTAGAATTAATATAAATTAAAAATCTAATTTTTTTTTTATTAAGAAAACAAGATGTTGTTATTTCATTTTTTTTAAAATTAGGTTGTAACATATTTGTTAAAAGTACTTATATTATTTTTACTTTTTGTACTTTACCGAAATCTAATCTAAAAATGATATATAAAAATTGAATTATTAGGTGGTAAAAAAAATGATGTTTATTACATATTGGGAGATAAATCCTGATTTTGATCCAGCAGAATTAGCTGAAATAGCCCAAGAGCTTATACGTAAAAAAGTATACCCTGCTGAAGGAGTTACATCACATGCATTCTACATTAGTACCTCAGATTATTGGGGTATTGGTATAGATGAGGCTGACAGTGAAGAAGCTCTCGCGAAGAATGTGAATATGTGGAGAATTTCTAAACCTGGTTTTATTAGATCTATAAAATCAACTCCTGCAATGGAAGTTGTTAAAATACTCCCAGTATTGGTAAAATTGAAAAAAGACATAAAGGGTTAAAAGAGATATTATTAGAAAGAAGTTTAAAGCCTTAAAATTCATTCTTTTTTTTTTATTCTGCTTGTAAAAGGATTAATTTAAAAAAAAAAAACTCCATTTAAAATTTCCTCAAGTAAGAATTAATATTAAAAATAATTCTTTTATTTAGAATTTATCAGCTTTATTTCTTGGATAGCGCTTTTTCTTATTTATTTCTTTAAAGAAAAGGATGGTAATAGCTATTCCAGAAATTGTTATAAGTAAAGTTATGGGGGTTCCTGAAATAGGTATTGGAGGAAAATACATACCGATAATTACTTTTACATTTGAGAATGTTTCATATGAATTACCTAAAACACTTTCATAATACAAATTAATTGTGATTAAATAAGTTCCATTACCTACGGATGCTGAAGGCTGAATTTCTAATAAAAATGATATTATTTGGCCATATTCTAAGTAGGTGATAGCTTTTGTATCATTTAGAATTTCGTCAATCCAATAACTAAAATTATTGGGAGCTGAAATGCTTACATTTATGTTTCGAGCATTACCTTCCACTGATTTTATAATTACTTCTACCTCTTTAACATCCTGCACTTTCCCACCATAATCATATTCAATTTCTACTGGTTGTGGCGATATAATAACATTTGGATTACTAATCGGTGCTACAGCACCCAAATAGAAGGGAAAGTAAAAAATTAAGGCTAAGCTGAAAATAAGAATTATCTTTTGTCCAATTTTGCGCAATTCTTTTAATTGAGTTTTTTTCAGCGTTAAATATAGAAATACACCAAATAAAAAAGATATAGTAGGGGTATACAAGAAAAGCAACATAAAAAAATTACCAAAATAATAACTTCTATTTATTAAGAAATACAATATTGTTATTATACTAAAAGAACTTAATATATACTTAAAAAAATCACGTAAAATTTTTCCTTTATTATGAATTGAACTTATTAAAGAGCGGATTTGATAAAATAAGAAATAGATTGCTAGGATTAAGATCCCTAGTAATCCTATGAAAAGTAAGTTAGCAAGTTCTCTGCTAGTAACCCAATATAATGGATAATTTACTTTTATTTGATTTTTTAAAAAAATTAAATATAAGCTGCTTATAAGTATTACTGAATTTAAAATAATGAGATAATTCTTTTCTTTTCTTACACGTCTTAATTGTGACCTTAAATCCACATTTTCAATAGCCTTTTTAATTATAAGATCATAGAGATTTTGAATAGTTTTTTGGAGATTAGAACTATTAAACTCAAGTCCTAATCTTGAACTGAGGAGAGGAGGGATATCTTCAGCTTTTGTAAATATTGGTATAATAGGTTTTCCTAAAGAGTCGGCAGCAGTCCATTCCTTTTCGACAGGAATAGAATTTAATGAATTTTTAGAACAAAATAAAAGTACCACATCACATTTTCCAAGATTGTCATTCATAAATTTAAAAATATTATCATGCATATCTTCTTGCCAATAAAGAACATCATCAATTCCTTCAAAATCAGT
>JBHLNZ010000040.1:0-29171 GCA_048941015.1 Promethearchaeota archaeon
AAATTTAAATTGATAATATGAATAAAATCTTTTTCTCTTTCTATAAGGTTTTTCTGGTCTATTTAAAAAACATTCGACGCAATATATTTTGATCAAAGGATTTTCCCATAAATCTGATGCTGCTTCTTTCGAGAGTAGAGGATTATTTATACGAAACTCAGTAAAGCTTATTATTCTACTACAGTCGCAACATTGCTTTGTAATTAGTTTCTCCATTACAATCGTATTTCTCTGATATATTTTTAAAGTGAAGAGACTTACCTAATTTTTTTAATTAGTCGAAATTTTCGACTAACAAAAATAGAATTTGTTAAAGTTGTTTTTTTTCTTTTTAATCAATTTTTTTAATAATAAAATCAATTTAAGTAATTATAGAAAGATCATAATTAGATAATTATGGTAGATATACGGATCAAATTCTATATTTTTATAATAATTTTAGGTGTCTTTAATACAACTTTTTTTAGTTTGTATGTGAACGCTAATTCCTCTGAAAGTATGATAAATGTTCGACCTGGTTGGGATGTTTTGCCTATTTATGAAATTCAGCATCCTCCTGGGCCAAAATGTATTGGTGAAAACGATGATCTTTATTATGTTGATAATCTTAATTATGTAGTAATGAAAATGGATGAGTTTGGGGTTCACACAGAATATATTTCTACGCCTACGTCTTTAAATGATATTATTTATCAACCTAACCACAATCGCCTATTAGGGATTAATGATTTTGGATTTTATGTTATAACATCAAGTGGGGTGGCTTTTTTGAAAAATTATTCCTATGGAGTGCCTTTAACAACAATGACGGTTGATCCTACTGATGATTCGTTTTATTGTGGCTCAATTTATAATAATAGTGCCATTTTAAAATTTGATGCTAACGGTAATTTAATAACAACAACCCTTTCAAGTGTAGAAGGTTGTAGTCAGATTATTTTAAATAATAATCAAAGTATCCTTTATTATACTGAAACTTATTTAGGATCGTTTTCTATGATGAATTTAACTAGTTCAGAGATAACATTATTAAAAACAGGAATTGGACTTCCAGGAACACAAGAAGTTATCGGTATTGGAGTTGATGATAATGATACGTTATATTATATGACAGCAGATGGCAATAACAGAGGTTTCTATAAGTATGAAAATAACTCTTTTGTATCATTGATGGCTTCAAAAGGAGGTATGAGTACATTAACTTGGTCAACTAAATTACAAATGTTCATCGCAGCGGGGAGTTTTGGAGGATGTCTAATAGGCTATGATATAGAAAAAACGGAAGCAGAATTTCTTACTCCATTAGTGAATTCTCAAACTGTAATAGAAACATTAGAAGGAAACATCCTTTATGTTATAGAAGACATGATATACAAAATAAATTCTTCAGGACCGACTTATTTTACTAAGAATCCATATAATTATCCTATTTCTAAACTCATATTAGATGTGGATGACAATATTTATGCTTTATTATCAAATGATTCCGTAACTATCGTTAGAGTTAATCATAATGGTTCTTTCGAAGATTGGTTTGATAATGAAATTCATGAATGGGCTAAATCAATTCATTTTGATATCAAAAACAATGAAATTATCCTTTTTGCAGAAAATTCTCCTCAAAATGAAACAAATATTTATCGAATGCCAATAACTGATCCGATGAGCTATTATAAAGTAGCTACAATTGAAAATTCCACCAAAGTAGTTGGCGTAACGGATGTATATGGGAATATTTATGCCTTTGAGGCTTATAATAACACTCTTTTTAAAATATCCGATGGATCGATTGATATAGAAATTATTACAACGGACTTTATTGATTTTTCTGATATTTATGGGGGACAGGTTATTGTTGAGCCCCCTTTAGGGTATTCTACAATTGAGAATGGTATTTTAATTGGTAGAAATGATGATTTACAGATATGGTTGCTTGATGAAAATATAAGAATAACTTTCGCAATTAATAACCGTGGTATTGATAATTCAGCGATTTATCAGAATTTCAAACAAGAAATTATTTGTACCCAATCTACCTTGATACTTAAATTTTTTTACCGCGAACCCAAAAATCCTACAATACCATTATTAATTTACTATTATATTCTTGCTATATTTGTTGGTGTGATCATTGTTATGCATATGCAGAAGAGAAAGTCAATTAAATCAAAATTTATAGCTCCAAAATATTAAATTAGTTCATAAGAAAAACCTTTTTCCAACAAAGTGTGTTATAAAAATCTACATTATTTCTCTGCTAAAAAAATTAATAGGATCATCTATTACAGGGCTATCTACTTTTATAATCATTTTTTTAACTCCTAAATTTTCAACTTTATTTATTTTTTCTTGAATAGTCTTAACATCACCCATGAATTGGTATTTTAAATTGGATTTAAAGATACCTTTCTCTTTTCTTATACTTTCAAGCGTTTCTTGACTGTCTACTATTGTTATATTTGTATAAATAGAAATTTCAAACTCGGTAGGATCACGATTATATCTTTTCACTTTTTCATCGATAAGGGAAATACTCTCTCGAAACCTTTTTTGATCTGATGGAATAACATAAGCGAGGTTTACTCCATCTGCTTCTCTACAAGCAATATCGATCATTCTTTTCCCATTATTTGTTCCAACAACGATCTGCGGATAAGGTTTCTGAATTGATTTAGGAAAATTAAGATGCTTCTCTAGTTTCCAAAATTTCCCTTCAAAATTTGTCTCATCTTCCGTAAATATTCTTTTATAAATAATAAGAGATTCTTCTAACTCATCGACTCTTCTTTTTGGTGAAGGAAATGGATAACCAAATGCTTTATATTCATCCTTAAACCAACCTGCTCCTAACCACAATAAAGCTCGACCATTCGAAATGTGATCCAATGTCAATATTACTTTCGCTAAGTAAGCCGGATTTCTAAAGGAATTACACATAACAATATGACCTAACTTTATTCGATGTGTTTCCGTCGCTAATGCGGCCAAAATAGTATTAGATTCTAAAAATGGTTCTTTTTTCTTTTGTGTGTCTCCCAAGCTAAAAAAATGATCTGTAACATGAACAGATTCAAATCCTAATCTTTCGACTTTTACTGTTAAGTCTCTAATTTCTGAATATTTATGATTTGATGGATCTCTTACTACATACCCAAATCTCATAGTCTTTAAAAAATACTTGGAAAAAATAAAGATTATCGTTTTTGTCGAAAATTATGAAACAAATCTTACTTGTGCTAAACACTTATTTTTTTAATGATTTCCATTTTTTTCATTTTTCTTTCTTATTTGAAAATCTTCTTTTTTACATTTTTTTAATCTTCAACTTGATACTTCCACAAGTATCCCCACCAGCTCAATCAGCGCTGTACGAAGTAGATAGATTTTTAGCTTTTATGACAAGTAAAGATTTCTAACAAGCTAAAACCAAACTATCTTCCTAGAAAGGTAAATTCAGGGTCTGATTTCGATGAAAATCCATTTAAATATTTTAATTAATTTTTAAAAAGTTTACAATTAGTTGGTTTACTATTTTAGATTGTTCCATGAGAACTAAATGTGTCCCACCTCGGATGATTTCGAGTCGTGCATCAGGTATTGCTTCAGTCATTTCTTGCATAACTTTTAATGGATAGAGACGTTCATTTTCTCCATCGATAATAAGTGAGGGGCATTTAATGTTTTTCA
The DNA here is from genome assembly GCA_048941015.1 of Promethearchaeota archaeon. Taxonomy (GTDB): domain Archaea; phylum Asgardarchaeota; class Lokiarchaeia; order Sigyniarchaeales; family SOKP01; genus SOKP01. Next base: position 3,688 of record JBHLNZ010000040.1, read on the forward strand.
ATTGGTCTAGCGTGAAATTTGGTTCTCGCTTGGCCAGATCCATTTCTTTTTCGATTAAAATTGGCCAATTATCGGGATTTGAGGCTACCTTTTCATACGCTCTTTTAATAAATTTAAAATCTTTAGGTATATTATTAGGATCTACATTACTAAAACTTTCAAAGATTTCTGGATAAAAATTAGATATGTTATATGGGGTACCAATTAGTATTAACTTGTTTACTAATTCGGGATATTTTAGAGCTAGAACCAAGGAAGTACAACCCCCATCACTCCAACCAATGAAACTTGCTTTTTTTATACCTAATTTTTCCATTAATTGAGTAATATCTGAAGCAAAGAGCTGATAGCTTAGAGGTTTATCTGAATCTGTTGTCCTTCCATGTGCGCGAGTATCTGGGGTGATTATTCGAAAATGTTTAGCTAATTCTTTGATTTGAAAAAACCAACTTGAGTGATCTGTCATACCGCCGTGTAGTAAAATAACTGGCTCTCCAGTGCCAAACGTGGCATAGTATATTTTTATATCTCCAATATCAATATAATCTTCAATAATGTGTTTTTTTTTCCAAGTGTTAAATTTAACTTTACCCAGTAAAATTTTGATAACTCCCATCATTATATAATTCCTTTTTTTATAACTTATTATTGAATTAAGATTAATAATAAAGTTTATTGTAATAGCTTCTCTAAAAAGGTTTAACTATTTTAAAGGCAATCCCAATTTTATATGAAAATTGGTTGGAAAGGTAAATTCAGTGTCTGATTTCAATGAAAATTCATTTGAAATTTCTAAATATATAAATACATTTTTGTAAGGATATTATGTGTCATAATCTGATTCGTGGAATTTGTCTCCATTTTCTCCCATTTCCTCATCTTCATCATTTTTCTCATTCCAGTCCCTGTCTTCTTCTTTTGTTTTGGCTTCCTCGCGATTTCTACTTATCTCATTCCATTTATCAGCTTTAAACTGCTTTTTACTTTTATTTTTTCTCATAATTATCTCTCTTAAGTATTTATTCTAATATGCATTTCAAATTTCAATTTATAATTTTAAGTATGAGCGGTTTAAATTATAAGATGTCTAAAAATGTTAATTACTCTGATCCAAGAATAATTTTAATAGATTACACTTTATAATTATCTTAATATATTATAAATGTAATTGAAATATATCTTTTTCCACTTTCTTTCCTATATTTAGTATAACGAAAGAACCGATGATTTGCCGTTTTTTTAATTTCATATCTGGAGTTAGCAAAGCAAGAAATTTCATCTTTAGAATATAATAAAAATACAAGAAAGATAAAAACAAGAGTTAAAAAGCAATTAAAGCGAATAAATACACTGATACAAAAACCATCACTTAAATTTATATAAGGATTGGACAGCTCTCATTGATAAAATCCGTGTTAAATTGTGATTTTAAAATTAATCATTTAAAAATTGAATTAAAGTCTTTATTACTATATCAGAATCCTGTGAAAAAATGTCATGAGCAAGATCTTTAAATATAGCTAGTTTTGCTCCTTTTATGTTATTAGCCAATAATTCGGCATTTTCTACTGAAGTGAGAAGGTCCTGTTTACCTTGCATTATTAAAGTGGGTCTATTAATGTTTTTTAGGCGTTTATAAGTGTTAAATTTCACAATAGCATCAACCTGTCTTTTATACATCTTAGGAGGAGTGGGATTTCTACATTCTCTTTGAATGTATTCTTCGATTACTTCTGGATTTTCTTTAATAAATTTTTCAGTTAATCTAACTGACATAGATTTCCTCGAAATTTCCTCCGGAGTTGTTTCTTCTCTTGGTTGCATCATAATCTTTAAAGCTTCTGGTGATGGTAAGGATGATTTAGAGAATCCACAATTTGTAGAACAGAGTATAAGCTTATTTACTCTTTCAGGATAGTTTAAAACTAATTCTTGTGCTATAGAACCTCCCATTGAAAGTCCAAGAATATGAGCATAGTCAATCTTTAAAGCATCCATCAAATTTATTGTGTCATCGGCAAAGATTTTCATAGAGTACTCAATATCCGGTTTATCTGATCGGCCAGAACCTCGATTATCAAAAATAATAACTTTAAAATTTTCTGAAAGTTTATCAATAAAACGAGAAGGCCAATAATCCGTATTTCCTCCGATACCCATTATCATTAATAGTGGTGGACCTTGTCCATAAATCTCATAATACATCTTAATGTCATTAATCTTTATTTTTGGCATTGTTAAACCTTGAAAGTGTGTTTAAAAATATCTAAAATCAATTTTAACATTGAACTCGGGAAAATATGTTTTTGGTTTCTTTTAAAATTTGCTACTCACAAAAGAATAAAAACTAGATAAAATTCCATTGAAAATATTTATAAACAGAAAAAGTTAAAAAAAGAATTTAAGTTAGATTTTAGGGTTTCTTTAAATTTTTGCGTATAAAGACTACTACAACTGCTATAATCCCAATTAGAAAAAATAGGTAAAAAAACGAAGAGGATTCCTGAAGTGATTAAAACTATTATCTTTGATTTTCGATATGATTTCATTCTAATTTTATCCATATTTTGATTTATATCATTGAGCCAATTTTATTCCGAATTCTTTGCATTTTGGAAGATCCTCATTTACTATAGGACCTTTTGAAACTCCTGTACCCTCAACTTTTATAGACAATCCTGGACTGGCTTTTGTTAAATCCGGCATCACTTCACTAACCTGTTCCTCCATCTTTTTAACAGCTTTTTCAAAATCAGCTGTTACGTAGGTATCAAATACAGCATATGAATTGACCTTTAATTGAGATTTCGGTAGCTTATTTATAAATTTCTTTACCGAACCTACATGGCGTCCAAAATGATTCGGGGATCCTATTAAAAGTAAGTCATAGGAATCATCTTTTTTAAGATTTACATCTTTTACATTTTTAACTACTACTTCATTAGCCTCAATAGATTTTATTCCTTCTGCAATTAAGTTGGCTACTTTTTCAGTATTTCCATATTTTGTATAAAAAACTATTAAAACTTTCACTTTTAATCACCTTTATAATAATACTACTTTAATTTAATATTCCTAATGAAACTTTATAATTAACTTTTTTAGTAGAATATATAATATGCATTTTTATTACTTAAATATTATTTTAACTTTTAATATTTATACAAAAAAATGGAAAAAATCTGCAGTTTGCATATAAAAATTTATAAATTTATGATCCTATTCTAGATCATTAAAAAGTAGATTTGAAAATTTAATCTAAGAAAGGGATTTAAAATATGTTAAAATGTCCTATTTGTGGAAAGGAGTATTCATATGAGGGAAAAATATGTCTAGAGTGTGAAAATCGTTCACTTTATAGTGGATTGGCAAAACCTGAAGACTTGAAAGATTATACTTGGAATTGTGCCATCTTTTTGGATGATTATAAATCAATTTTTGGAGTTCAAAAATCTTTAAGGCATTATTTGAAACTAACTGCCGAACCAAGCAAATTAAAAGTAAGGGGACAAAAGCGTTATGAATGGAATACAAATACTGCGGTAAGGTTTAAATCCTGTATTGAACAATCCCTTATATCTTCAGGAATAAAGTATGATTCAGAATTAGTTAGAGATATTTTAAAGGTAATGGAAAAAGCAGCTGGTTCATCCCTAATTTATGAATAAAATTTTCAAAATATATAATTATACTATTTTTGAGTTAAAAAGAAAAATTAAAAAGAAATTGGTATAGATATGATTGAAAAGCATGATCCTAAAAGGAAAGAGATGTGTGATGCGGTAATTGAAAGGATAAAAGAAGAAGATATTAGGTTTATATATCTTCAATTTACCGATATTCATGGAATCATTAAATCCTTTGAAATAAATTCGAGAAGGATTGAAGAAATTTTTGAAGATGGAGAGAATTTCGATGGAAGTTCTATCACGGGTTATGGGGCTATAGAAGAATCAGATAAGGTTGCGCTTCCTGATCCAAGCACATTTTATCTTCTTCCATGGAGGAAAGAGAATAAAGTTGCTCGAGTTATTTGTGATATTTACAAGCCTGATGGAGAACGTTATGAAGGAGATCCACGTGCAATTTTACAGCGAGCAGTTAAAAAAGCGAAGGATCTGGGATATACTTATTTTTGTGCTCCTGAGATGGAATTTTTTATAATAACTCCGGATACAGAACAAGCTTTTAAACCATCAGATATGAGAGGTTATTTTGATTATGATCCTTATGATATCAATGAGATGATAAGGTATAGGATAGCAGAATACAGCGATGCAATGGGAATATCTGTAGAATGTGAGCATCATGAAGTTGCGTATGGGCAACATGAGATAGATTTCAGATATGACGAAGCAGTTAATACTGCAGATAATACAATTACGATTAAAGCAATTGTAAAAACTGTTTCAGCACAGCACAATTTAATAGGGACGTTTATGCCTAAACCCTTTGAAGGAATTAATGGATCGGGGATGCATGTACACCAATCCCTTTGGAAGAATGGAAATAACGTATTTTATGATGAAAATGATAAGGATAGCATTTCCCTTTTAATGAAGAAGTGGATAGCTGGTCAACTTAAACATGCGATACCAATGTGTGCTGTATTAAGCAGTTGGCCTAACTCATATAAAAGATTAGTTCCCGGTTATGAGGCACCAGTTTACCTTGCTTGGGGATTCCGAAATAGATCACCATTACTTAGAGTCCCAGATTTTCATGGTAAATCTAGTGCTGCCCGATGTGAAATAAGATGTCCTGATCCAGCAGGGAATCCATATTTGCAATTTGCAGTATTACTTTCTGCAGGCATGGATGGAATCATGTCAGATAATATAGATATTCCTGATGCGACAGATAGAAACGTGTATCATTTATCATCAAAGGAAATGGAAAAAGAAGGAATAATTTCTTTACCGGGGAGCTTACATGAAGCCTTAAAATATTTTAGGAATTCAGAGTTTATGAAAGAAATTTTTGGCGAATTAGCATTTAAGAATTATTATTATGCTAAATTAGAAGAATATGATGCATATCGAATGGTAGTGAGTGAATGGGAGAGGAATAGGTATATAACTCGCTTATAATCTTCTTTATTTTAATTAAAAAGTTTTAAAGAGTTATTGAAATTTTTAATAACTCTTCATTTTTAGATGAAGGTCCAGCAAAAATGGTATAGGGAATATTTTCAACTTCCCACGATTTTGTTTCCGGATTATACCATGCTAAATCTTTTTTTTTGATCTTAATTAACGCAGTTTTTGTTTCTTGTGGATTCAATGCCAGTTTTGTGAAGCCTTTAAGTAACTTATTGGGTCTATCAATTTTAGATTGTTTAAAACCAACGTAAACTTGTACTGCTTCTTCTCCAGCTCTAGATCCTATGTTTGATACGTCAATGCGTACTATAATTTCATCATTTAAAACTTCTACTTTAAGATTTTCATATTTATAACCAGTATAACTTAATCCAAATCCAAAAGGAAATGCAGGTTCAATATTTTCTTTTTCCATTAAAGTATAACCATGATAATAACCGTACTCAACCTCATCTGCCTCTGTATCGAATAATGGCAGATCGGAGGGATCTCTCGGAATTGTAAAAGGCAATTTACCACTCGGATTTACTTTTCCAAAGATAATGCTCGCTAATGCATTACCGCCTTCCATTCCAGAATACCAGGCCATTAATATAGCAGGAACACAATCTTTCCATTCTTCCATTATGATTGCGCTTCCTCCTATTAAAACCACAATACATTTTGGATTAACCTTTGAAATCTCCTGAATTAATTGTATATCATGAGGGCGTAATCCTAAATTTGTCCGATCTCCCCCAACTTTAAATTCTTTTATGTATTCACCCTCATCTTTATAAGTATAACCTACGATTAATACTACTGCATCTGATGATAATGCAATATTTTTTGCGGTATCTAAATCCTTTCCCGAGTTATAAACAATATTAACGCCATCACCAAGAAAATTAGTAAATCCTTGTAAAGGAGTAACTACTTTTTCTTGGCGAACTCTACTACTTCCATGATCTCCTGTATTTTTCAAATCTGCCAAGCGACCAATCAAAGCTAAGGTTTTAATATTTTGTAAATTAAGTGGTAATGTAGCACGTTCGTTTTTGAGCAAAACCATACTTTTTTCTGCAACTTCACGTGATATTTTAATATGATCTTCACATGCTATAATATCTTTACTATATGCTTGAGGATCTTTTTTAGTTGTAAATCGTAAAATAGTTTTTATAACTCTTCGAGCAGCATCATTAATTAACTCCATAGATACTTCTCCTTTTTGAATCGCTCTTTTTAACTTAATTTTTCTATAATGCTTTACTCTAGGCATTTCTACATCTAAACCCCCAGTTATTCCAGCAATAGTATTTCTTAGACCATACATCCAATCTGAATGAATAAAACCTTCAAATCCCCAATCTCCCTTGACAATATTTCTCAACAAATAGGAATTATGTCCACAATATTCACCGCGGAATTTATTGTAAGCAGACATAACTGTAGCAGAGCCTTCTTCTATACATCGCTTAAAGTGAGGTAGATAGACTTCTCTTAAAGTGCGTTCATCCATTTCAACATTCACTTTAAATCGAGTGAATTCAATGCTATTCGCTGCAAAATGCTTGATGGTTGCCATTACATTATGTTTTTGAACACCTCGTACTAAAGCAGCACCAAATTCACCTAAAAGAAATGTATCTTCTCCATAGGTTTCTTGAGCACGACCCCATCCAGGATGACGTAGCAGATTTATACATACGCCACCAAAAAGATTTCCTCCATGAGCACGAACTTCTTTTCCGATAACCTCGCCTACTCTCTCTTCCAAATTAGTATCCCAAGAAGCAGCACGAGCCATAGAGACTGGAAAACACGTGGATCCAGGAATAATGACTCCACGAGGACCATCAGTAAATCGAAATGGAGGTATTCCTAATCGTTTTACTCCTCCAGCTGGATATGCTCGTGCTCCAAACTTTCTATCCATTACTATATACTTAAAAAAGCCATTACCCGACATCTGATATACTTTTTCTTCAAATGTCATTTGGTTTAGTAGCTTTTCTACTAATTGTTCAATTTCTTCTTTATTTAATCCTTTTTTAATTTCTAAATTTTCCATTTTTACTCAAAATCAGAATATCATTACTTAATAATAAAATCCCCTAATGTTATGAACAAATGTAAAATAATTTATTTAATTTTTGACTTTAAAATTATGTTTTCATCTTACCGATTTCTTCAATATATTTAAGAGACTGATGTCTAAAGTAGGTATTGTAAAGTTGGGCATAATAACCTCCACGTTGCATTAATTCTGAGTGGTTTCCTTCTTCTATAATTTTACCATTTTCTATAACAATGATTCGATTTACTTTTCTTACTGTCCATAATCGATGAGCAATAATAATAGAAGTTCTACCTTCCATTGTTTTTTCTAATGCTTCTTGAATACGTGTTTCTGTAAAAGGATCAACGGAGGCAGTTGCTTCGTCAAGAATTAGAATTGAAGGATTTTCTAATAATACCCTTGCAAAAGCAACCAATTGTCGTTGTCCCATTGAGAGAAGATTACCTCTTTCACCTACATTTGTGTCTAATCCATTTGAAAGACTATTTATCCAATCTGAACCACCAGCTCTATCTAATGCAACCATTACATCATCACAATTGACAGAACTACAACCATAGCTGATATTTTTTTCAACTGTATCTGCCCATAAAAAGGGTGTCTGTGGAATGATTCCAATTTGTTCGCGGTATTTTTTTAAATTGTAATTACGAATACTTATTCCATCTACTAAAATATCGCCTCCCTGGAATTCATAAAATCTAGCTATTAATTTTGCAATACTAGATTTTCCTGCTCCAGTGTGGCCCACAAGAGCTATAGATTCTCCAGGATTTATCTTAAGAGAAAAATTGTCGAAAATTTTTTTGTTTTCCTCGTATTGAAAAATCAGATTTTTAAATTCAACCTCTCCACGCAACTTTGAAGGATCGATATTATCTTTTTGAACAACAACAGGAGGTGAATCTATTATTGCAAAAATTCTTTCTGAAGCAGATAAACCAGATTGGAATTGGGGCCAAAAGGAAGCAATGGTGAGTAAAGGAAAAAAGAGAAATGACAAACTCTGGAAAAAAAAGTTGAATTCTCCAGCATTAAATACTCCTAAAATTAAAAAATTACCTCCATAATAAACTAAAATTGTTAAGACAACACCTTGAATGATCGAAAGGGTAGGGAAAATCGCATTCAATATAAGTGCTCTCCTTAGATTAACTTTATAAGATTGTACATTAACTTGATTGAATTGTTCATATAATTTAGGTTCTTGTCTGAATGTTTTTGCTATTTGTATGCCTGAGAAACTCTCTTTTACAAAAGCATTTACGGAAGCTAAAGCCCTTTGTCCTAAAAGGGTCATTTTCCTTGCAAATTTGCGATAAGATAAAGCAATAAGAAAAAATAGAGGGATCATAATTAACATTGCTAAGGTTAGTGTTACATTGATTATCAACAAAAGTATAATTAAAATGATCATAACAATAGCATTTGAAGCCACCTCGATTGTTAAATCAACGGTCTGAGCAAAGTCACGACTATCAGTATTAATTCGACTGACAATCTTCCCTACTGGATTTTTATCGAAAAACGAGAGATCATGATCTAAAACTGATTGAGTTGCATCTTTTCTTAAATCTAACTCTACATTCCCTATTGCTTTTGCTGCATATATGTATCTAAAGTAATTGAAAACGTAGGTCAAGATATTAAGGATTAATATCAAACCAATTAACAATATAAAACTAAAAATAGTAGGATCAGCTGCTAAATTGTTAATGGCTATTGATGTGATTAACGGAACAAATGAGTTTGAAAGAGAAGATAAAATTAGGAGAAAAATTACGATACTTATGTATTTCTTATAAGGGTTGAAATATTGGAAGATTCTTTTTAATAAAGCCCTATCTTTGATTTCTCTATCATACTCCTCGGCTTCTAAACCTACCCATACCATTTTATACAACCCCTTTTATTAATTCTTGCTCATCAAGGTCAAACTTCTTAACGAATATTTTTCTATATTCTTCTGAAGTCCTTAGAAGTTCTTGATGATCTCCTTTAGCTTCGATTTTACCATCCTTTAAGACAATTATTAGGTCTGCCCATCTAATTTGGCTTAACCTATGAGTAATTAAAAAGGTAGTTCTATTTCGTAAAATATTCTTAATAGCATATTGTATTTTATCTTCAGTATTCGAATCAATTGCTGATGTTGAGTCATCTAATATAAGTATTTTTGGATCAGCAAGGAATGCTCTGGCAATTGCTATACGTTGTCTTTCACCTCCACTTAATAGGACGCCTCTCTCTCCAATTTTTGATTCATATTCTTCAGGTAATTCATTAATGAATTCATGGGCTTGAGCTTGTTTTGCCGCTTCTATTACTTTTTCTTTAGAGCCAATTCGACCAAAGGAAATATTTTCAAAAACTGAAAAGGAAAATAAGAACACATCTTGTTCAATATAAGATATTTGAGCTCTAAGTGATTTTAATGCAAAATCCCTAATATCTTCACCATCAATAAGTATTTTCCCTTCAGATACATCATATAATCTTGAAATTAATTTGGTTAATGTAGTTTTCCCTGACCCTGTTGTTCCAACAATTGCTACGGTTTGACCTGGTTTAACCTCAAATGTAATGTCTCTTAAAACTAAATTGGTAGTTCCTGGATAACTGAAAGATACACCTTCAAAATTTATTGCCCCTTGTATTTCTTTCTGTATTCCATTAGGGTTTTCATCAATTTCTGTTTCTTGGTTCATCAACTCAAGTAATCTTTTTGCACTACTTCCAGCTATTTTTATTATTGCAAACACAAAAATCGAGATAAATGTGGAGAAATATAACAAATTCAATAAACCAATATAAGAAATAATTTGACCGATATTCATTAATCCTAAATTGAATAATATTAGTGAATGTGCTAAACCTATGGCAATAACTATGCCCAAAAATAAAATAGGCATATATTTAGCTTGAATTTTTCCCTGTTGTAAATATGCATCTCTATATTTTTTTGCAAACATAAGATACCTATCTAACTCATAGGTTTCTTGGGTTGAACCTTTCACTATTTCAATACCAGAAAGAGCTTCATTTAAGGTTGCATTAATCATACCGAAATTCATTCTTAAATCTCCTGTAACAGGGGATAATTTTTTGTTATATCTTCTTAATGATATAATAAATAGAATGGTAAAAGTAATAGGTTCAAATATTAATTGAATGGGATAAAAGAGTAAAATAAAAATTATTGGAATTACTAAAGTTGTAAAAGATTCGAAAATAAGAGAAACAGCAGGACTTATTAAAAAATTTAGCATTCTAACATCGTCTGTTACTCTTGCCATAAGATCTCCAACTCTTTGCTTATCATGAAAAGATTGGGATTTGCCTAATAGAATTCCATAAAATTCTTTCCTTGTATCACGTTCAAGTCTTTGAGCTAAAATTTCTCTTAAACCATAATTTAAAAGCCTTAATATCGGAGTCATTAATCCAAGAAATAATATCGTTATTGTATAGAATAGAAGACTACCAATATTTGCATTTAAAAATTGTTCAACAGCATTACCTATCGAAATAGATATATTTGAAGCTAAAATTGAGGCAAGGATAGTCGTAAAAAAAACTATAAATATCAATATTTTATTTGTCCCATAAAAAATGTGCGATAAAATCCATCTAAGTACTCCCTTTTTTCGAGCCTTTTGAAAATGATCTTTACCAGGAGAAAATTCTAAGATTTGGTTTTGATTTTTAATACCAGTACTTTTAGGCAAACAGAACACCTTATTTATACAATTACAAAATATACTCTTTAATCTTTTAATTAATGAGATAAAAAAAAGAATAATTAATAGACTTTATAGCTTTAAATTATAAATGCGCATCTATTTAGAAAATAATGTATTTATAATACCTATTATAGAGTGAAATGATATCGAAAAATGATGCGTAAAAATCTAAAATTAGTAATTGGCCAAATTAACCCTATTGTAGGGGATATAGAATATAATAAGAGTAAAATGGTCGAAATTATAGAAAAATATAGCGACATGGATCTAATAATTTTTCCTGAGATGGCCTTAGTTGGTTATCCAATTATGGATCATATTTACGATCCGATAATTAGAGAGAGAAATCTACAAGCAATAGAGGAAATTAAGAATATTGATTCAGATGCAGCCATTATACTAGGTACGTTTACAGAATCAGATGAAATAAAGGAAAAAGTACATCCTTTTTATAACTCAGCTCTAATTATTGAAAATAATAAAATTAGAGAAGTAATTAACAAAAGATTACTCCCAAATTACGATGTTTTTGATGAGCGCAGATATTTCACTTTCGAAAAAGACTTTAATCCAATCGAAATTAAGGGAGTTAAAGTTGGTATATTGGTATGTGAAGATTTATGGGATGATTTTTATGAACTAAAGGTTTCTAAGAACCTTGTAAATAATGGAGCAGAATTATTAATTGTTATAAATGCTTCTCCTTATCATATTGGAAAATTTAAACTGAGAAGTGATTTAGTCTGTGAAAAGGCTAAAGATTTAGGGATCTCTATTGTATATGTGAACATGGTTGGTGGTCTTGATGAAATTGTTTACGATGGTCAAAGCTTTATTTCTAATAAGCAGGGGCAAATTATCTTCAAAGCTAAAGGATTCGAAGAGGAGGTCTCTGCTTTTAATTTAACTATTGAAAATGTAAAATTAAAAGAAGAAATAAGTTATGAAATTGATTGGCGTGAAGAAGTCCTTAAAGCTTTAAAATTAAATTTATATGATTATTATTACAAGAGCAATATTTTTAGTGGTGTGGTATTAGGTCTAAGTGGAGGTATAGATTCTGCCTTTACAGCGTATATATGTGCTGAAGCTTTGGGTCCGGATAAAGTGAATGCTATAATGATGCCAACTAAATTTACATCTCAAGAAAGTTTAAATTTGGCTAAACAATTTTGTAAAAATTTGAAAATTAACTACATTATTCATTCTATAGATGATTTATTTGAAGCTTATGAAAAATCATTAAAGCAAAACATGGGAGATTTGCCATTTGATATAGCAGACGAGAATCTTCAAGCCCGTATTAGAGCAACAATTTTAATGTATTACTCTAATAAGTTTAATTGGCTGTTAGTATCTACGGGCAACAAATCTGAAATAGCTGTAGGGTATTGTACACTTTATGGTGATACTAATGGAGGTAAAAATGTACCTGGAGATCTTTTAAAGGTTCAAATTTATGATATATGCAATTATATAAATAAAGATAAAAAAATTATACCAAATGGAATTATTACACGACCTCCAACAGCAGAGTTGAGAGAAAATCAAAAAGATAGTGATTCAATTCCTCCCTATGAAATTCTTGACCGTATATTGGAAGAAATCATAGAGCATGGTGTTGGAGATGAATTAAAACATTTAGAAAGTGAAGATATTGATATCCAAACAATTCTAAAAGTGAGACGACTTTATTTGAATTCTGAATATAAAAGAAGACAATTGGTTCAAACTATAAAAGTAAGCCAGAGTGCTTTTGGTATAGGACGTCGATATCCTGTATTAAAAAGAATAAAATTTTAGAATGAAAAATTCAAACCTAACATTTAGGATTAAAGCAGACCAGAATTGCTCATCATTACTTTAGTAATATTTTCAAAAATATTATCAACATTCTCACCAGTTTTAGCAGAACATTCAAAATATCCCTGTAAATTACGTGATTTTGCTATTTCCATTGCCTCTTGAGTATCAACAGAAACATTTTCTTCAAGATCTAGTTTTCCTCCGACCATGATTATTGGAATATTTGTTTTTGAATTCTTCATCTCTTCAATAAAAATAGAAAGCCAATTATCAATATTTTTTAAGCTATTATATCGTGTAAGATCAAACATAAAGACTCCACCTTGAGCTCCTTTTACAAAACTTGGAAATAAAATCTTATATCTCTCTTCTCCCGCGAAATCCCAAATTTGAAGTCTAACTAATTGATCTTCAATTTCAATATCTTTTATGCTAAGATCTGTCCCGATTGTCATTTTAAGGTCTTCATTAAAGACTCTTGTGAGATATCTGTGAGTTAAAGAGGTTTTACCAACCCCACCATCTCCAAAAATACATAGCTTGAATTTAATGTTATCATTCAAGTAAAAACACCTGCGAGTTTAGATATTTAATTGTTATGAAAATTAATATTAAAATAATATATTTAACTCATTTAAACTTAGTTAAATACAAAATATGAATTGATTGATAAAAACGAAATGTGAACAATTTAAAACAAATTTTAATTTAGAGGAGCTTCATTAAATCTTCCTCTAACCATTTTCGGATTTGATAGGTACAATATAAGAAAATTTGATATATTCTATGGATTAATCTATATAATATATGATCTATATATTCTTGAAATTGTTAACATATTAGAAAAGAAGAAATAATTAGTAGTAATTTATAAAAACCATAAATAGCTTATAAATTTCAATATATATGAAATTATAGCCATGAAAATAAGAAAATTTATAATTTTATGGGTAGTGATTTCTTCTACTCTATTACCTATTGGTATAAGCAATAAAATCTCTAGTAATGAGAGATTATTATTCGAAAGTCCATCTTCTAAGCCACAAATTACCTATAATAAGGACAATAAAACTATAATCCTGATGATTGGAGATGGAATGGACCATGAGCATCTAAAGTTAGCTAAATGGGTTGAGATTGGTAAAAATAATTGTTTTTCTTTTGAGCTAGTCCCAATCATAGATAATGTGACGACATATAGTGCTGATAATTCTGTCACTGATTCTGCTGCTGCTGCTACTGCTATAGCTACAGGTTATAAGACTAATAATGGCTATTTATCAATATTACCGAGTTTGATATCTGTTCAGACTATACTTGAAATGGCACAAGAAAAGGGAAAATCATCTGGAATAGTCTCAACAACAGAAGTTACTCATGCAACTCCTGCAGCTTTTATGACGCATGTGACATCAAGATCCCAAACATCAGAAATTGCAAGACAAATTGTTGAAGAATCTGGAGTTGATATTATAATGGGAGGGGGAAAAGTCTATTTTAATTCACAACAAATTAATCAAATGCAGATGAATGGATATCAAATAGTAGAAAATAAAACCGGACTTCAAAGTATTTCCTCAGGAAAACTTTTTGGATTGTTCGCAGACAGTCATTTACCTTATGAAATAGATCGCGATTATAGTCTAACTCCATCATTAGCAGATATGACTGATAAAGCAATTGAGCTTTTATCTCAAGATCCTGATGGATTCTTTTTAATGGTCGAAGGGGGTAAGATAGATCATGCAGGACATGCAAATAATAAAGTAAATGTTGCTTTAGAGACAATTGAATTCTATTATGCTATTGAGAGAGCAATAACGTTTGTTAAAAATACAAAAAATTGCCTTTTAATTATAACTGCCGATCATGAAACTGGCGGTTTATTAATTTTAGGTGATAATTTAAATAGCACATTACCTTCTCAAAGCAATACTCCTGAAGAAAATGAATTTTTAAGAATAAAACGATCTGAAAACATTTCAGTAAGTTGGTCAACTACTTCTCATACCAATGCAGATGTTCCTTTTTATGCTTATGGGTTAGATGATGAAAGTATTAAGAATTTCACTGTAATTGATAATACTGATATTATTAAGATCATGAAATCATTTTTACAAATAGAAAACCAAGAACCATTAAATATTGGATGGATAATAACTCTCGGAGCTGTTATCGCAATTACGGTCTCTTTTTTAAGTCTGTTTTCTTATAAAAAATTCAAGAGACTAAAAAATGAATCAAATATAAATAAAAATCTTTTCTAATAGTATTTCTTAAATAATTTTAGCGTCTTATTTTCAAAATTTTATAAAGCTAAAGTTTTTACTCTATATTGACCAGGAATTTTATATATAAAATTCTATTCATTTCTCTTTTAGAAAATTATACAATCTTTGTGTTTTTTCTCTATATATATTCTATATAGTATATAGTACAACTTTATAATATATCCTTACTATATTCTATATAATTATGACATTTAATATTGAGACTAGAAGAGTACAGCAAACTGGAGGCTCTTCCTTTATAGTGAGCTTACCAAAGGAATGGATTGAAAAACATGGCATCGAACCGAAAGATACAATCGGGATTCTTTCTCAACCTGATGGTAACCTTCTAATTACTCCTTATATAAGTTCACAAGACTATATAAAAGAGAAAGTCTTTGATGTTGATGAGATTAAAAATTCTGATTTCTTATTTAGGCTCTTAATTGGAGCTTATATAATGGGCTATACAATAATTAAGATTAAAACAAGTCGGGAGAAATTCGAATCATTTATTAGGGAAACTGTTGAAGGTTTTATAAATATAGCAATAGGACCAGAAATTATTGAAGAAACAAACCAATTTATCATGATAAAAGATTTATTGAATCCAAAGGAGATGCCTTTTGAAAAAACGATAAAAAGGATGTATATATTAGTCCAAGGAATGCATGAAGATGCAGTAAAAGCGTTAGAAGAAGGTAATAAAAAACTTGCAGAAAAGGTAATTAATCGGGATGATCAGGTTGATAAACTAAATTGGTTGGTTGAGCGACAATCGCATATCGTATTAAGAGATATTATTTTATGTCAAAAAATGGGTATTACATTAGAAGATGCGAGCAATTTTCAATTTATCAGTAAATTTTTAGAAAGAATTGGAGATCACGCAGTTAAGATTGCTAGAAGTGTTCTTAAAATAGATTACCAGAAAATAAATAAAAAACTCTTCGAAAGTATTACTAAAGCAAGTAAAATGTCATTACAATTACTGAATATAAGCCTAGATGCATGGCTTCAAAAAGATTTAATCCTAGCGAATGAAAATATTGAATCTATATCAAAATTAATTGAAGTTTGTGAGCAGATACAATTTCATACAGAAAATAGTGCAGAATCTGCTGTTGAAATTGGTTATATCATTGAAAGTATTAGACGAGCTGGTGAATATTCATCCGATATTTCAGAAATAATAATAAATAACCTCATTTAAAGCATAAAACTCTTCTTAATACTTATTAAAGTCGTCGTGGCTTCAATCCATTGACTTAAATCTTTATCGGTGCGACAAAAAGAGATTATTTTTTCTAAATCTTCTAAATTAGTAAAAATACACTCAATAATCAAATCCCAAGCTCCATAAACAGGAGTACTATATGTAATTTTCCACATTTCATTAGAATTACTAAGATTAAACTCTTTTAGTTTTTCAATTATGCTCCATTGAGATCCTATAATTTTAAGTCTAATTAGAATATATCCACGATAATAAATTAACTAACACCAAAAATCTCGTTTTATACCATTCTTTTTTATAAGTGATTTAAAGTTTTTCAAACTTTCTATTTATGAATGGTTATATTCAAGCTAACTTAATTTATGGTAGCATTTATTAAAGAACTGCTAGTACTTTATTAGAAGTACTAGTAAAAGTTCAAGCAAAGTTATAAATAGAATACGATCGATAATTGAATATACAACTAGAAAGTTGTAACTGTTTAATAAAATTGTGAGGAAAATGAGTGAAGAAACTCAAGTAGATAAAAAGCTGATATTTAAGATCTTAATTCTTGCGGGGATAACATTTGTTATCGGACTCATATTCTATCTTGTAGAATTTGTCTTAACTGAACCGTTTAATGCCTTATTATATGATAATACAACTGCTGTTACCATTTTTACATTCATAAGTGAATTAGGAGATACACTTGTATACATTTTACTTATAGTAGTAGTTTGGTATGTTTATGATAAGAGAGTTGGTAAAAATCTAGCATTTACATTATTCGGATCTTATTTAGTTAATTCTGTATTAAAGGATGTTTTTCAAGATCCAAGACCACCGACTAATACCACTGCAGAGGGATACGGTCTTCCTTCAGGACACTCTCAACAAGCGGTAGCAACTTGGGGCTATTTATCTTACAAGGCTTATCTTAAGAAAAATAAAATCTTATTCTGGATTTTTACCATATTAGTCTACATTATCGCAATTTCAAGAGTTATAATCGGGGTTCATGATGTACAAGATGTTTGGATAGGATTAACAATTGGATTCTTATGGTTAGTTCTCTTTATTGTATTAGAGCCTAAAGTTTCCGCGAAAATAAGTAGCCTTTCTGTAGTAATTAAAATTATTTTATCTATTGTAGTTCCTATTGTTTTATTTATTATTTTGAGTTATTTAGTATTTCCAAGTTCAGTAATTGACTATGGAATGATAAATGGAGCAATGATGGGATTATCATTAGGATACGTGTTTGAAACTAAAAAGATAAAATATGAACCTATAGACCTAAATTATAAACAAAGAATCTTAAATGTTGTCATTGGGATTGTAATCGCTTTAGTTCTTTATTTAGGTTTAAGTCTTTTATTTCCGGAATCTCAAATAATGGATTTTGTACAATATGCTATTTTATCTTTTATCCTTGTTGGGTTAGTTCCTTGGATTTTTGTAAAAATTAATCGAAAAAGCTAAATTCTTTTTTTTTTTTTTTGTTACCAGTAGGTTCCTTCTAAAGTCGTGTGATATTCATTTAAAGCCTTAACTGAAGGTTTTTTATGTTGCATACACTCTATTGCATTAACTATTGTTTCTGCTAACTGTAAGTTAGTAATTACGGGAATATTATAATCTACCGCCATTCGTCTAATTTGATATTCATCTTCCATGATGGTTTTGAATTTTTCCTCAATTGTCGTTGGTAATGGGATATTAATTACCATATCAATATTTCCATTCTGCAAACAGCTCATTATATTGGGTTCCATCCCTGATTCATGTACTTTATATAATCGAACCGCTTCAATTCCATTTTCATTAAGCGCTTTTTTGGTATCTTCAGTTGCAAAAATTGTAAAACCCAATTTTACCAATTTTTTTGATAGAGGGATCATTTGTTGTTTTAATTCTGTTCCACCTACTGAAATTAATATATTTCCATTTTCAAGTGGAATTTCCTGTTCTGTTGCCTCTAATGCTTTTATAAGAGCTTCAGGAAAGTCTTCTCCTATGCATGCTACCTCTCCAGTAGAAGCCATTTCAACACCTAAAATGGGATCTGCTTTATCTAATCTCATAAAAGAAAACATAGGAGCTTTAACTGAAACATAATTCCCATAAGAAAGATTTTTTAACTTATTCGGTATTTTATTTCCCATAATAGTTTCTGCTGCTAATCTCATAAGATTAATTCCTCGAGTTTTTGAAACATAAGGCATACTTCGACTTGATCTTAAGTTGCATTCAATAACAAATACTTCTTCGTTCTTAACTAAATATTGGATGTTAAAAGGTCCATGAATTTTAAGTGCAAGAGCAATTTTTGTAGTATAATCTTCAATTATTTGTATTACTTTAGTAGAAATCGTTTGAGGAGGAATAGCCATACTTGCATCTCCAGAATGGACTCCAGCATTCTCTATATGTTCAACTATAGCGCCAATTAAAACACTTTCACCATCACAAACACCATCACATTCAACTTCACGAGCGCCGGTAAAAAATTTAGTAATTACTACAGGATATTCTTTTGAAACAGCAGCAGCTAAATCTAAAGTGTCTTGTAAAGTTTTTTCATCATATGAAACTCGCATAGCAGCTCCACTAAGAACATATGAAGGTCTGACAAGAACTGGATAATGAACTTGTTTTGCAAACGAAAGAGCTTCTTTACTATTAGTTAACGTTTTCCATTGTGGTTGCTTTATAGTAAGTTGATCTAAAAGGGCACTAAATTTTGCTCGATCTTCCGCAAGGTCAATTCTAGTTCCATGGGTACCTAAAATATTTATCCCAGTTTTACGAAAAAATTCAGAATATTTTGAAAATTTGGTTGCTAAATTTTGAGCAATTTGACCTCCTGCAGAAACTACGATTCCATAAGCTTTTTCAAGTTCACAGATATCTAAAACTCTCTCCCCAGATAGTTCTTCAAAGTATAATTTATCTGAGATGTCATAATCAGTAGAAACGGTTTCTGGATTATAATTAATCATAATAGCCTGATCGATGCCTAATTCCTTTAATCCCCATAAGCAGTTAACTGATCCCCAGTCAAATTCTACAGAAGCACCTATTCTATAAGTTCCACTTCCTAATACTATTACTTTTTTCAAACCATTTTGATTTTCCTTTTCAAAATCAATATCATGCTCTGATGCACTATAAGTAAGATAAAGATAATTAGTAATAGCAGGCCATTCTGCTGCCAATGTATCGATTCTTTTTACATATGGAATTATGCCTAATTTCCTTCTCATTTGGCGAATAAAAATCGTATTAAGTTTCATTATTTTTGCTATCTGCCCATCAGAAAATCCAAATCTTTTAGCTCTTTCTAACCAATATTTCTTTTCTATATCATCTGATTCTAATAAGGCAATATCTTGAAGTTGTCGTTCAAGATCAACAATATTTTTTAATTTATAAAGAAACCATTTATCTATTCTTGATAAACGATAAATTTCATCTACGGAAATCCCTTTTTTAATCGCTTCAGCTAATCTAAAAATTCTTAAATCAGTAGGATTCCTTAATTCATACTTTAATTCATTAAGATCTTTAATAGGATATAAATCATTTGCTACTAATCCTTTCATGCCAATATCTAGCATCCTGATTGCCTTCTGTAGAACTTCTTCAAAAGTTCTACCTATTGCCATTACCTCACCAACACTTTTCATTTGAGAGCCAATTTTACGATCTACTTTCTGGAATTTTGTAAGATCCCACCTTGGTATTTTCAATACTAAATAATCCAAGGCTGGCTCAAAACAAGCAGTTGTAATACCAGTAATTTTATTTTTAAGTTCAGGCAAAGTATATCCTATTGCCAATTTAGCTGCGATATAGGCTAAAGGATACCCAGTAGCTTTGGAAGCTAATGCTGAAGATCGAGAGAGACGTGCATTTACTTCAATTACTCTGAACTCTTTAGAGAAGGGATGTAAAGCGTATTGAATATTGCATTCTCCAATAATACCAAGACTTCTTATTACTCTAATAGATG
Source organism: Promethearchaeota archaeon (assembly GCA_048941015.1). GTDB lineage: Archaea > Asgardarchaeota > Lokiarchaeia > Sigyniarchaeales > SOKP01 > SOKP01. The sequence continues at coordinate 23,905 of JBHLNZ010000040.1, forward strand.
CTGATCGTAGCATGTGATATTCTTCATTTGTTAAGGTTTGACTAGGAGCAACAACAATACTTTCACCAGTATGAATCCCCACAGGATCAAAATTTTCCATATTACAATTGATAAAACAATTATCCATTGAGTCTCGAACTACTTCATATTCTACTTCCTTCCATCCCCAGACACTTTCCTCAATAAGTATTTGATTAATTCTTGATTGGGCTAACCCTTTTTTTGCCATTTTCTCAAAATCTTTTATGTTATCTACAATTCCAGAACCCCTTCCTCCTAAAGTATAGGCGACTCGTATCATTAAAGGAAAACCGAATTCTTCTGCTACATTAATAGCTGCTTTATAAGAGGTTACAGCTTTACTTCTACAAACTTTCGCATTAGCTTGATCCATTGCCTGAACAAAAAGATCTCTATCTTCTGTAGCTTCTATAGCCTTGATTGGAGTTCCAAGTACTCTAATATTATATTTTTCTAAGATTCCAAGTTCATTTAGCTCTACTCCGACATTTAAGGCTGTTTGACCACCAAAAGCTAATAAAATTCCATCGGGTTTTTCCTTTTTGATGACTTCTTCTACATAATAAACATTTATAGGTAATAAGTATACTCTATCCGATAATTGAGGATCAGTTTGAATTGTTGCTATATTTGGATTAATTAAAATTGTTTCTATACCTTCTTCCTTCAATGCCTTTAAAACTTGGCTTCCAGAATAATCAAATTCACCTGCTTGTCCTATACGAATTCCACCGGAACCTAAAACCAATGCTTTTTTAATTGATTTGTTTAAAGGCATAAAATCATAATTCCATTAATTGAATAAACTTATCAAATAAATAAAGAGAATCTAAGGGACCTGGAGATGCTTCGGGATGAAATTGAACAGCAAATATAGATTTTTTTTCATGAATTAATCCTTCATTTGAATTATCGTCTATATTTCTTAAAAATTCTTTAAACCCATTTTCCTCAAATCCCTTAACACAAAATCCATGATTTTGAGAAGTAATATAACATTGTTGGGTTTCAGGGTTTATTACAGTTTTATTTCCCCCTCTATGACCATACTTTAGTTTATAAGAAGATCCACCTGCAGCTAATCCAATAATTTGATTACCCAAACAAATTCCCATGGTTGGAATATTATTTTCAATTAAAGTTCTTGCTGTATTAATAGCATTTTTGTAGATAGCAGGATCACCGGGTCCATTTGAAATAAACACCCCGTTAGGTTTATATTCCATTATTTTCTTATAAGAAAAACTATAGGGTACAATTACGACTTCGAGTCCTCTTTTTACAAAATTTCTAATAATATTAAACTTAACTCCCATATCTAAAACTACTAATTTCCCAATTGGATTTGGTGGTTTATAAATTATAACTTCATTTGTTGATACTTCACTTGCTAGCTGTCTTAGATTAGGATCTATTATATTCTTAACTTTTTCCTTTAATTCTTCAATATTAGGTTTATCTCCAGGATTTAATACGGCTAGTAGTCCTAATTGAACGCCTTCTTCTCTTAAGATTTTAGTAATGGCTCTAGTATCAATCCATTCTATTCCAGGAATATCTTCTTCGAGAAGGAATTCATTTAGAGTTTTTGAACTTTCATAATGACTTGGGTTTTTACAACATTCATTTACAACAAAACCGCTTACTTTAATAGAATCCGATTCAAAATATTTAATAATTCCAAATTCATCCTTTTCCCAAGCTGGAACTCCATAATTTCCTACAAGCGGGTGAGTCATAACCACTATTTGCCCTTTATAGGATGGATCTGTTAAGGTTTCATTATATCCAGCACCAGTAATAGTAGTAAAAACTATTTCACCATCAACTATTTTTGTCGCTCCGAAACCAATTCCTTGAAAATAACGCCCGTCTTGAAGCATTAAAACTGCAGGTCTTTCTTTCTTATAAAGCATTTATTAAGCGTAAATATATTCTTTTAATTTCTTAAAATAAAGATTACTAATAATTTTTTATAAGATTATTTATTAATGAGTTAAAAGACAGCAAAGGATTTTATATAATACAGTCGAAATAAAAATAGAAGGTGGTCATTAAAAATGGCTGAAAAAAAAGAATATGAACATATTAATATTAAAAAAATCGCTGATAATAACTATGCAGTAATTTCAATAAGTCGTCCTGATAAACTAAATGCATTAGCAAATCAAACTTTGAGAGAAATTGCTGAAGCGTTAGAGCCGATGGAAACTGATCAAAATATCAGATGTGTTATTCTACGAGGAACTAAAGAATTTACTAAGAAGCCAGCTTTCTCTGCAGGGGCTGATTTGGCTTCAAGAGGAGAATCAAAACTCGACCCTGACAATTTAAGGCATCAAAGTCACGCTATGTATATAAGGCAAAAATATTACAATTTAATTGAAGAATTTCCTAAACCGCTTATAGCTGCTATTGATGGATATGCTTTAGGTGGAGGATTTGAACTAGTTCTGGTTTGTGATATCTCTATTGCATCTAAACGATCAGTTTTTGGTTTTCCCGAAATTCAACGAGGAATATTTCCTGCTAATGGTGGAACTCAGAGATTAATAAGAAATCTTGGGAAGATGAGAGTAAAAAGAATGATGTTTTTCGGTGAACATTATACTGCTGAAGAAATGTTTGAGTGGGGAGTTATTTCTTATTTAGTTGATGATGAAAAATTCGAAGGATTTGTGCATGAAAAAGCATCGTGGTTAGGGAATGCTCCTACAAATAGCTTATTTCTAATTAAAAAAAGCATTGACTATGGAACCCAAGTACCACTAAATGTAGGATTACAATTTGAGCAAATGGGTTATGCTATTAACTCCCGCAGTAAAGATGTTGCTGAAGGTGTTAATTCTTTTTTGGAGAAGAGAACACCTAAATTTCAAGGTAAATAAAAAGAACTAATCTTTTTTTTTATTTAATATCAAGAATATTTTTTATTAAAGCTTTCTTTTCTTCTAAGTTTGCTTGACGTGATATCATAATTCTCTGAGCTTGCGGTGAACCTGCACCATGCATCGATTCAGTTCTATAACTTACTGATGCAACTCCCATAGTTAAATTTTCTATAAATCTTAAGACTTTATATCGATCTTCAGCACAAAAATCTTCACCAGTAGTCAAATATTTTTCAATTAATGGCCCTATTTCTTCTGATCTCATATCTGCTTCAGAAGGCATAGTACAAATTATACCTCCAGCAATATCTTCTGCTAATCTACCTATCTCATAAGGAAATCGCGTAACATTTTGTTTGCAAACATTAGCTAATAGCATATCCATTTCATAATTTCCTGCTTCTCTTCGAAATCCTAATGAGCTACAGGCAATACCACAACTATATAATGTTTCATTTAGATGGGTCATTTCAACAAGCTTATCTTTAATATGTGAAGCATTTTCAGTACCATTATATTCTGAAATTAAAGCAGATGCTCCTATAAGTACATCCCCAACACCTACTTTACATCCTCCATAAGATTGACGATGAAATCCAGCAAATCGGTTTACTAATTCTCCAGAATATTCAATCTCTCCTTTCATGAAAACATTTTCCTTTGGAACAAATACATTATCGAAAACAACAAATATTTCTTGACCTCCATACCGAAAATTTCCGATATCCAACTTTCCTTCTTCTAATTTTCTGGTATCGCAAGATTGCCTGCCATATATCATGGTGATTCCTTTGGCATTGGTATCGATCCCAAAACTTACCGCATAAGACTCTTCCCCTTCCCGTAACCTAAGTGTGGGCATAATAATCGCTCGATGTGAATTTAGAAAACCTGTTTGATGAACCTTAGCACCACTTACGATAATCCCTTTATCATTCTCCTCAATTACATGAAGATATGCATCAGGATCTGGTTGATCCTTAGGTCGTTTACTTCTATCACCCTTTGTATCCGTCATTGCACCATCTACCATGAGATCCTGATTTTGAACTTCAATCCAATATTTTTTAAAACGCTCATGATAATTTGTTTTGTATTTTTTATCCATCTCGTAGGTTACACTATATAACGCATTTGCAGTATCAAAACCTACGCACCTCTGGAAGCAACACGATGTTTTTTGCCCCAAAAGACGCTGCATCTTAACTTTTTTGATTAAATCGTCCGTAGATTGATGGATATGAGTAAATCGATTTATAGTCTCACCTGTAAGATGTGATGTTGTGGTCATAATATCCTTATATTCTTCTAATTGAGCTAATTCATAAATTTTCATGACGGTATTTAGTGAAGGTCTAATAATTGGATGATTCCAGAACTCTTTAACCTTTTTTCCGAATAGATATAGATTTACAGGGCGTTTTATACTTTCCAAATATTCTTCTGGCGTTTTTAGAGTCATAATTCATTATTATATTTTTTAATTTATTAATATAAAGAAAGTCGAGTCTTTATTAAAAATGATTCAATTAATTCATAATCATATCTTTATTTATAGCTATAATTAGATAGAAGAAGAATAGAAGAATAAATTTTCAAAAGATTAGAAAGCTATAATTGATTTAATTAGAGTGAAAGTTTTTCAAAACATTTTTGGCAATAATATTTCTCATCTACTCTCCAAGATTCGGCAAGATTCATCTCTGCACCACACTCTTCACAATTTCCTATTTCTTCGATAGCTTCACTCATAATTATTAAATAGTATTAGTCTTTTAATGTGTTTTTATTATTATTTTTTTAAAATTATATTTGTTTATTAATTCTATTTTATAAACTTCTATCTTTCTGAGCATATTCTATACATGCTTTTAAGAAAGCCATATAAATCGGAGAGGGCTTATACGGTCGGGATTTAAACTCTGGGTGAAATTGGGTACCAACCATCCAATGATCTTTTCTATTTAATTCAATACTATTTATAATTTTGCCAGTTTCATCTCTACTAGATACTAACATACCTTTTTGTTTTGCTTCGTCAGTTAAAAATCGTTCTTGAATATGATAACGATGTCTAAATCGTTCTTTTATTTTCTTTTGTTTGTAAGCTTCATATAGTTTAGTATTTTCTTCTATTATGATGGTTTGTGCTCCTAATCGCATCGTTCCTCCTTTTTCTGTCACCACTTTTTGAGCTTCTAACAAATCAACTACAGGATAAGGTGTTTTAGGATCAATTTCGGCCGAATTTGCTCCTTTCAAACCTAAATACTTTCTGCAAAATGCAGCAAAAAATAACTGAGCACCAAAACAAATTCCTAGAAAGGGAATTTTATTTTCCATAGCATATTCAGC